>JBARGS010000197.1:0-14725 GCA_049798495.1 Candidatus Korobacteraceae bacterium
GATGCGACACCATCTCCCGCCGGGGCGACTTCCTCCCCCGGAGCTAGCGTGGCGTCAGCCGCATCGACCGTAAGTATCGCGGGAAAATGGCAAGGCGCTGCAGTGCTCCCTGAACGCGGCTCCTGCATGCTAAAACTCGAATTGCGCCCCGACGACACGCAAAACTCAGTCAAGGCCTATTCCAGCCTCGCTTGCGGCCACACCGTCATCGATGAAATCGCCAAGGGGCACAAGATGACGAGCGCAGAAATGACAAAGAATTTCATGAAGGCGGCCAATCCGACCTCTGCGATTCTTTCAGGCTCCGCAACCAATGGCGCCATACAGCTCCAGGCAGAGCAGAATTTTGGCGTCAACGCAGTGAGCGATGGCTGCGACATGGCATCCATGACGGTCACGCCTTTTGCTAGCAACCAGGTGATTGCGGATTTCAAGGAGAGTCAGCAGGGTCGCTGTCAGGGCGGGCAGATTGTGCTGACCAAAATTCGGTGAATCGTCATGACTCCGGAACCCTTCGTTTCCGCTGATGTAGCCGCGCAGTTCCTTTCCGTCACGAGGCGCTACGTCCTTGCGCTCGCCCGGCAAGGCATTGCCGGGGCCTATGCCATTGGGAGCGGAAGTGTTCGGAAAATCTGGGTCTTTCGGCTTTCTGAGCTTGCGACCTCTGTCGAGCAGCAAAACAGCCTGATCTCAAAAGCTCAAAAATGCGTTACGATCCGATCAGGCAGTCTCCGCGCTGAAAGGGTCAAATGAGCTATCAGCGTGGATCACTTAAGAAATTGCCCCGCAAGGGAGGAGAAACCTGGGTGCTGCGTTACCGGGTCGAAAAACACGGTAAGCGGGTTGAACATGGCGCGACGGTCGGGCTCGTTCGGGATTTCCCGAAAGAGAAGGACGCCTGGCGCGAAGTGGACCGGCTCGGATTACTGGTTCGCATCAACGATGAACCCGGCGACATTCGTATCCATTTCAGTGCCCTTGCAGAGCACTATCTCAAAGCCGACTTCGGCGAACATGCCGTGCGCCCGAAGTCGGACAACACCATTGCCATCACCAATCACATCGTCCGCGACTATCTCGCATCCCGCTGGGGCAGTGAGATCGCCGAAGACATTAAACCCCTCGACATTCAGTGCTGGCTTAAGTCGCTTCATGACGACAAGAAGCTTGCGTGGACGACGATATCGAAGATGCGGGGCGTAATGAGCCGCATTTACAAAGTAGGTATGCTCCACGGGCGAATCACCCGAAATCCGGTGATGCATGTCGAGACGCGCGCCAAAACCAACTACCGGGCCATCATCCTCACGCCTGCCCAGACGTTCGCCATCTTGAAAACCTTAAGCGACCTTCTGCATTTCACGCTGGTGCTCACCTGCGCAGCGACGGCTCTCCGCTCATCGGAGATTCTGGCGCTGCGCTGGGATGACATCCTGTGGGATGAAGAAACAATCAGGGTTTGCAAACGCTGGTCGAAGGGCAAGGAAGGCCCGACCAAAACGGATGCATCGGACGGTCACGTCCCCCTGCATCCTCTACTCGCCGGTCACCTGCGTGACTGGAAGCAAAGAACGCCCTACCCTGCAGCTACGGATTTCGTGTTTCCGTCACGGAAAGCAAAGGGTAAGGTTCCCCTCTCCTCTTCCATCTTTGTCGCAGACCACCTGCGTCCGGCGGCAAGAGCAGCGGGCGTGAAGATTGCAGACGGCCAACGTTTCGGCCTTCACAATCTGCGGCACTCGCTGTCGAACTATCTGGTCAATACGGCCAGGGTGCAGGCAAAGACCGTGCAGGGCATCCTGCGTCATTCGAGGATTCAGACGACGCTCGATCTCTACACGCAGGAAGACGGCGACGAAACACGGGCCGCGCAAGGCCAGTTCCTGAAGGCCATCGGCATGCCATCGGGAGCGGTACAGTGAAAATGTGGGCTGGATTGTGGGTTGAGGTTTTCAGGCTGCTTGCTGCTAAGCCGTTGAAAGAAATGGTAGGCACGAGGAGACTCGAACTCCTGACCTCTACCGTGTCAAGGTAGCGCTCTAACCAACTGAGCTACGCGCCTACGCCTGTGCTTTCAGCATTATACAACTTCGCGTTCGACGTCGGGTGGGAACAACGAGGAAACAAAAGGGCTAGCATCTCCACCACGTTCTTCTCGCGAGCTTGTCCTCTCGGCAGCCGTACAGCGCCCCGCCCGCCCGTTTCATCTAAACTGGGAAGACTCTATTCATTCATGCGAACTCTGCTGATCGTCTTACTGTTGGCCGTCTTGGTGTCGGCGGCCTGGTTTACATGGGCGGCGTTGCTGCCGGTGCAACCGGCGCAGACGACCTTCGTGTTGCTCCGGCCCGGGTGGAGCACCCGCCACATCGCGCGCGAACTTCAGCATCAGGGCGTGATTCGCAGCTCGGCGGCATTTCTGCTCCTGCAATATATCGAGGGGCTGAAGTCGCTCAAAGCGGGCGAATACAAGTTTGACCAGCCGGCCAGCGCGCGCGAAGTCCGTCAGCGCCTCATTCGTGGCGATGTTTACGCTCGCACCGTGGTTGTGCCCGAGGGCTACACCATCTATGACATCGCGGCTGCTGTCGAGCAGGCGGGACTTGGCCCAGCCGCCGACTTCCTCACCGCGGCGCGTAGTGATCTCTTTCTGGTTCGCGATCTTGATCCCAATGCGACATCGCTGGAGGGTTATCTCTTTCCCGACACCTACGAGTTCACACGCATCGATAGCACCCATGACATAGCCGCCGCCATGGTGCGCCGCTTTCGCCAGGAGGCGCAGAAGATAGGCTTACTCGGGAATTCGGATATGCATCGCATCGTGACCATGGCCTCGATCGTGGAGAAGGAGACCGCCGCGCCCGAAGAACGTCCCAAAGTAGCCAGCGTTTACTACAACCGGCTGGGAAAGAATATGACTCTGGCAGCCGATCCCAGCGTCATTTATGCCGCGCTGCTGGTGGGACGGTGGCGCGGGACCATCTACGAGTCCGATTTGCAGTACGACTCGCCCTATAACACCTACAAGTACGCCGGACTGCCCCCGGGACCGATCGCCAATCCCGGAGTGGCTTCGCTTGAGGCCGCCATGCATCCGGCCCAGACCGATTTTCTGTACTTTGTGAGTGACAACAATGGGCACCACCGCTTCGCCCGAGATCCCGAAGAACATGCGCGGAACGTGGCCGCGTATCGCAAAGCAGTCGCCGCTAATCCCTAGCGGCTTCAGCAGCCTCGGCGTCACAGCCGATATTGCAGGGCTGCCGTATACTACTTGATTCTGCTGGTTGACTAGCTTGATGCGAATGAGTGAACGCAGGGTCCTGATCACGCTTTGCCTGGCCGCTGTTGTCATGGGCCAAACCGGATGCCTTTTCCGCACCCGGACCGTGGAAATGCGGACCAGCACGGCGAAGCTTCAAACTGCTACCAAGCAGGAACTGGTGGATCGCATCAACAGCGACGCTGCGAAGATCAAGACCCTGAATGCCACCGTCGACATCGCAACCTCGGTCGGCGGCGAGAAAAAAGGGAAGGTCACCGAGTACGAAGAGATCCGCGGTTACATTCTGGTGCGCAAGCCCGACATGCTGCGCATGATTGGCCTGTTCCCCATCGTGCGCAACAAAGCTTTCGACATGGTCAGTCAGGGTGACGAATTCAAGCTGTCCATTCCGGCCAAGAACAAGTTTTACGTGGGCCACAATGATGTGACTCATCCGGTGGCAAATCCTCTGGAGAACCTGCGCCCTCAAGTCATTTATAACGCTCTGCTTCTGCCTGAAATCGATCCCAAGAATGAAATCGCGGTATTGGAAAAAAGTACCGAAGTCATCTACGACGCCAAGAAGAAAAAAGAGCTGCAGCAGCCGGACTACATTATCGACGTGATTCGTCATTCCGGCGATGACTGGTACCTGTCACGGGAGATCGTCTTCGACCGCACCACTCTGGTGCCCCATCATCAAGTTATTTATGACCAGCAAGGCAACATTGTCACCGATGCGACCTACCAGGTCTACCAGGACTACAACGGGGTTAGCTTTCCCAACGTGATCGAAATCAGCCGTCCGCAGGAGGAATACTCCATCCGGCTCACCGTGGAAAAGCTTGTGATCAACGAGCCGCTGCGTGACGATCAGTTCGCCCTGCAACAGCCTCCCGGAACGCAACTGGTCGATCTCGATCAGCCGAACCAGACGGCGTCCTCAAATGCGTCGGCTCCCACGTCCGTGCCTGCGGCAAATCCAGTCAAGAAATAAGCTCCAGCCCGCTTACACGGACTGGAGCCCGATTTTGCCCGTACGGAAGAGCGGCGCTCTTCCGTCGCCGCTCAGGGCAAGTCTTCAATGCAGGGTTTGAAAGTCAGAGAAGACAGCCGATGTCCCGTTCCAGCCAGCATTTTGGCTTAGGGCGGGGCAGCGATTAACGCTTCGACTGTCCGCGGGCCAGCTTCTTCACCTTGCGTTTCTGCGAGCCACGCGCGTAGCTGCGAGGCGCCTTAGGTGCGGCCTTTTTGCGGGCTGTACGCTTCACAGCCTTGCGTTCTGCCTTATCGGTAATGCTCTTGGTATTTGCCATGAACTCTACGTTGTCCTCATTCCACGGAGTTACGCCTTTTCCAATTGGGCGTATTTTTCGACCAGCTTCTTCAAACCGTATCTTGGAAATTGTACCGTAATCTTGGCATCTTCCCCGTCGCCCTCACGCCGGTACACGGTGCCTTCGCCATATTTCGGATGGCGGACGCGTTGCCCGGGACGGAATCCAATGCGCCCGCTTGGTGCCGGCACTTCGACCTTCGGACGCGAAAACTTCTTGCCGCGCGAGGCAAAGAACTCCGCAATGTTGTCGATGGAGTTGTAGGTTGGACCGCTGAAGGTATTTCGCTGCTGTGTATTGCGGCGTCCATATTGCGGACGCTGATCCTCGTCCTCGTAGGCGTAGTGCCGGCTGCTGCCGTAGTCGCTGCTTCGCGTGGCAGTCTCGCGGCGAGGCGAACCCAGATCCTGCAACAACTCCTCCGGAACCTCTTCCAGAAAACGCGACGGAACGCTGGCCTCCGGCATATCGGTTCCATAACGCCGGCGATAACGCGCGCGGGTCAAAATTAACTGATTCATGGCGCGCGTCATTCCCACGTAGCACAGCCGCCGCTCCTCTTCGATGTCGTCCGGCGTCAGCAGCGTACGCGAGTGGGGAAACAATCCCTCCTCCAGGCCGATCAGAAACACCAACGGAAATTCCAATCCCTTCGCCGAGTGGAGCGTCATCAGCGTGACGCGCGAATTCTCGTCGTATTGATCCGCGTCGCTTACCAGCGCGGCATGATCGAGAAACTCGCTCAGTGTCTCACCGCGGTCGCGCGAATCCATGGCCGCATTCACCAGTTCGCGCAGGTTGTCGATGCGAGATAGCGACTCGGGCGTGTCCTCCTGCTCCAGTTGCTTGATGTAGCCGGTGCGATCGATCAGGAACTTCAACAGGTCCGAAGTCGATGCTGGATCGCCAGGTGCGCGAAAGCCCTCAACCCGCTCCTCGCCGGCCCCAGGCGTGGCTCCGTCTCCCGAACCGTCGTTGGCGAACGAGTCGGGCGCGAACCCCGTTGCATCTTCAGCTTCGAATTCCGCCGGCGAGAAATCGATGGCGTGCTGAAAATCTTCCGTCTCTTCCGAAGCCGCAACTTCCTTGGCTGCCGGAGCCGACGTCTCTTGCACGCGCTCGCGAAAGCTTCCCAGGAGCATGGCGCGAGCGTCCTCGATCAGTTCGCGGAAGCTCTGCAACGCTGCCAGCGCGCGGGGCGGTAACAGCCTCTGCCGGATGACTTCCTGAATCGCCCCCCACATTGAGGCACCTGTCTCCAACGCGATCCGCTCAATCGTCTCCATCGTGGCCTTACCGATGCCTCGCGACGGAGTATTGATCACCCGCTGGAGCGCAATCGAGTCGTCCGGATTCCCGATCAGCTTGAGATAGGAGATCAGGTCCTTGATCTCGGCGCGCTCGTAGAAGCTAAAGCCTCCCACAACGTGGTAGTTAATCTGGTAGCGCCGCATCGCCTCTTCCACCAGGCGCGATTGCGAGTTGGTGCGATACAGCACCGCCGCACGTGGCGTCTCCCCGTGCTCGGTTTGCCCTTGGCGCAGATACCTGGCGATAAAGTCGGCGGCGAAGAGCGCCTCGTTCTCGCCGTCGGGCGCTTCGTAGTACCCGATCTGCGTTCCCCCGCTGCGGTCCGTCCAGAGATTCTTGCCCTTCCGCTTTACGTTCTTCGCAACTACCGCCGACGCTGCCTGCAGAATGTTTTGCGTCGACCGGTAGTTCTGCTCCAGGCGAACGATGCGGGCTTCGGGAAAGTCCTGCTCGAACTCCAGGATGTTGCGGATGTCGGCTCCGCGCCAGGAATAGATGCTCTGGTCCTCGTCGCCGACGGCGCAGACGTTGTGCCCGCTGCCGGCCAACATCCGCATCAGCTCATACTGTGGACGGTTGGTGTCCTGATATTCATCGACCTGAATATAGCGATAGCGCCGGTTGTAGCGCTCGCGCGTTTCGCCCGACGCCTTGAGGACGCGCACTGCGTACAGCAGCAGATCATCGAAATCCAATGCGTTTGACTTCGCTAACTCCTGTCTATAGACCTCGTAGATCTGGGAGATGCGCTCGGTCTTCGGATCCGACGAGTTCAGATAGACCTCTTGCGGATCGAGCATGTGGTTCTTCGCCCACGAGATTCGCCCCAGCACATTGCGCGGGGTGAGCTGCTTGTCGTCGATGCCCAGCCGCCGCATCGCGGCCTTAACCACGTTTTGCTGATCGGCCTCGTCGTAAATGACGAAGTCCTTGCGATGGCCCTTACCACCGACTTGTAGCGTCTCGATATCGCGGCGCAGCAGTCGCACACAGAAAGAATGAAACGTCGAGATCAGTGGCTTCGACAGCGAGCGTGAGCCTACCAGCGATTCGACGCGACTGGCCATCTCCGCCGCCGCCTTGTTGGTGAAGGTCACCGCCAGAATCGAATCGGGCTGTACGCCCTTGCCCTCGATCAGGTGCGCGATCCGGTACGTGATGACGCGGGTCTTGCCGCTCCCGGCTCCCGCCAGGATGAGGACTGGCCCGTCCGTCGCCTCAACGGCTTCGCGCTGCTGCGGATTCAGTTGATTCAGGTACGACGGCAAAGTTGAGGGCACTCGCGATCAGTTGGGTTTGCTGCCGGTAACGGGCGCTTCCATGGCGCGCCGGGCCTTGCACTCCGGGCAAGGACAATTCTCACGCAGGTACTGCCAGGAATAGATGCCGTGCTGGTGGCCATCGTTCCAGTTAAAGCTGATGGCGTACTTGCCCACGGGCTTGACCTCGGTGGGCCGCGCCGCTGCCTTGAACATCGGAAGCGCGCCCGCGATGGGCTTCAGCGGATCCCCCGGTTGGCGGCCATCCTTCTCCCGCTCCTCATTGCACAGGGCGCAGGGACATGCATCGCGCAGGAACGGAAAGCTGTAGGCGCTGCGATGGCCGTCCTTCCACTCGATGTCGACACCGGTGCCGGTGGTGACGTTGACCTTAACCGATTTTGGATCTGCGCTGATTTGCATGTGAAGTTGCCCGGTTTCCGCAGGCTAACTTCTAGTATCGCAGAAATTGAGCAAGCAAGAAGGCCCGGTATCGCCTCCGGGCCTTCTTGCTTCACCTTCGCTGTTGCTTGCTGTTGCTCTTAGGAGTAAATCACCTTGAATGTGTTTCTCGCCTTACAATTCCTTGGACGTACCGGCCTGAATTTCGTCACCATGCGGCAGACCAGAAAGCAAAAGGTACGGCTGCTCTCCGTGCCTCTTGCCGATCGTTCCCGTTACATCACGATCTGCTTCGCCTGCCGCGTAATGGGGTGTTGCATCTCCGCCAGGTCGCCCTTCACCAGATTGAGCCCGTAGACGCACGACTCGAACTCGTGCGCCAGCTTGGCGAACAACGGCGCCAGCCGCGCGTACTCGAATTGGTCGAACTTGGAGACGATGAAGTAGCTCTCTTTGCCAGCCTTGATGAAGTCAACGAAATTCTCCAGCCGCTGCCGGCGCAGGCGGTAATGGTTGATGCTTTCCGGGAACATGCCGGAGAAAAACAGAATGTAGTCGCCGATATGCTTGCGGACCTGGCGCTCGCGGTCAAACGACGGCGCCGGACCGTAGACTGGATCGGTCTCCAGCAACATCTCTCCCACATCGTCGAGCTGCCGTCCGTCGGCGTTGCGCACCTTATAGAGCTGCTCGCTCTCGCAGAATTCGCCGAGCACGTTGATGATGTAGTCCTGCACCTCGGGATCGCGCAGTCCAATGTCGCGATCGAAGTGATCGTGGATCAATTCAGTGAACAACTCCTGCAGCGGATGCGATTCCGGAATCATGGCCTTGGGTCTGTCTCCTTGGCTTGCCTCTTACCTAATTCGATGTGATGCGACTTCTTATCGCACTTCTCTTTCGAGAGCAAGCGTTTCTTGCACGCTTGGTTACCAAACAGGTTCACTTATTAGAAGCGAGGTTTCTAGGATTTGTTCCGCAGATATTCTGTAGTGCGTCGCGCGATTAGGAGTTTCGAGCAGTGTTTATGCGGCTGAGGCTTACTCCGAAGCCGATGATTCAAGAACGGTTGCGAGTACCTGCTAGCCATCGGCGCGGTTGACTGCCAAAATTTAAACGACTCGCGGAGACGCCGCGAGTCGCCGGTTCGCTCTTCTCCTTTTCCCTCTTTAACTGCTAGCTCGAAGCTCGCGGCTCGTAGCTACTCGCCACTGACGGTGTGGCACAATCTTCCTTGGCAAAGGAGGCATCATGGAGCGCAAGAACATTGCGGGCAACTCGCCCTACGAGCCGATCGTCGGATTCTCGCGCGCGGTGAAGATGGGTCCGTTTGTTTCGGTGGCGGGAACCGTAGCGACCGGCCCCGACGGCAAGATCGTCGGCCAAGGCGACGTGTATGCCCAAGCGGTGCAGACGCTGAAGAATATTGGCCGGGCGCTGGAGCAGGCAGGCGCCAGCTTCCGCGATGTGGTGCGCACGCGCACCTTCGTCACCGATATCAGTCAATGGGAAAAGGTCGGCAAGGCGCACGGCGAAGTTTTCGGAGACATTCGTCCCGCGGCGACCATGGTTGAGGTGAACGGTTTTGTCTCGCCCGAGATGCTGGTAGAGATCGAAGCAGACGCGATTATCGGCGAACCGTAGGCAGCGTGGGAAGCGTCGGTGAAGTTTTTGCGGCGAAGGACGACAAGACCGGATCTCCTCCCGGACCGGAGAGAGCGCTAATCCGGTCCGGGGGAGACTGTCGACGAAGCACTTACTGTGTAATGGTCTTGACCTGGTCTCCCACCTTGAAGCCGGCGCCGGAAACGGGCATGCCAACGGAGGAAACATCGTCGACATCGGTTAGCTTGATCACGCCCACATCGGTCGTCATCTTACGAATCACCGCGCCGGTCGTAGGATCCTTAATCTCTTTGGTGACGCGCTTGACGGTCAGTTGATCGCCCACGTGCAATCCGGCCTTACCGCCGATGTTGAGCACGATCTGCCCGCTATCGACCGCAGCCACCACGCCTTCGACGCTGATGGTGCGAGCGGTCAGCCTGGTGTTGTCGGCAACCAGTTCGCTCGCCATCTGCGTGACCGCCTGATTCACCGCCTCGCCGATGATGGTCTGCTGGAAGTCGCTAGCCCCGAAATCGACAGCGCCGCCGCCGAATCCGTGCCAGTTACCGCCGCCGCCGCCGACGCTTGTACTCTTGCGCGACGATTCGCCCTTGCCGGTGGCCACGCCCATAATCTCGGCGGTATCGATGTTCACGATGCGGGCGTCGAGAACCACGACGGCCTTACTCTCGTTGCGATGAACACTACCCAGCGCGGCTCCGGCCCATCCTCCGCCTCCACCGCTATAACCTTGGTTCTTGTTGTCGTTGCCGAACTGCGTGATGCTGCCCACCACAATGGCATCAACGCCCAGGAGCTTGCCGATTTTCGCCGCGGAATTGGGATCGGCACGATCGCTGTTGGAAAAATTCTGCTCGGCCAGAATCTTGGCCATCGCCTGGCGTTCGATGATCGAGTACGTACCGTCCTTCACCAGGTCACGTACCAGCAAATCCGAGATGCCCTTGCCCAGATCGATGTTCTGACCGAAGTAAGCCTGAGAAGCATTCATAACGGTTGCATAGTCGAAATCAAAAATTGCAATGCGCTTCTTGCGTCCACCGGGCACAGGCGCAGTGCCCGGCATCGCCGATGCCGCCGGCGCCTGAGTCGCCGAGGTTTGCGCTCCCGCTGGTGCAATCAACAAGGACCCAACCACAAGAATGGAAAGCAGGACCCGATGCATATACACTCTCCTCGCCACGAAGTTGTTAGAGAACGCAATGGCCGGGGCTGGACCCAACTCCACCCACCGGCGCGAACTGGCGCTCGCTGGGGACCCCTGGGGAGCGTGTCCGGACGTGGCGCCTGTCAATGAACAGCGCTATGGTACACCGACTTTGGCTGCTCTTATACTGCAAATCCATCGCACAAATTCCCAGCCCAGAGAAACCGTACCACTCGCGGAATCTCCGCCGGGAATGGACCAAGCACTTACTGGGTAACCGTCTTGACTTCGTCGCCAACCTTGAAGCCGGCGCCGGAAACCGGTGTGCCCACTGCCGAAATGTCATCCACATCGGTGATGCGAATGACTCCAACATCGGTCGCCATCTTGCGGATCACCCGCCCGCTTGCAGGATCCTTGACCTCTTTGGTGACGCGCTTGACCGTCAATTGGTCGCCTACCTTCAATCCCGCCTTGCCACCAATGTTGAGCACGATCTGGCCAGAATCTACCAGCGCCACCAGGCCTTCCACATTCACGGTATGCGGAATCAGCTTGACGTTGTCGGCGACGATCTCCTTGGACAGTTGAGCGACGGCGGCATTCACGGCCTCTCCCAGGAGAGTCTGCTGGAAGTCGCTGTCGCCAAAGTCAGCGCCGCCAGCGCCTGCGCCGCGAGCGGTGGCGGTCGAGCTGACAAGCACCGTGCTCTCGCGCGACGATTCACCTTTGCCTGTAGCCACACCCACGATTTCCGCGGTATCGATGTCCACTACGCGTGCGTCTACCACGACGACCGCTTTGGTCTTCTTCTTACCGATGCCGACCATTTGTCCTAAAGCGCCGCCCAATCCGCCCCCTCCTACTGTTGTGTCTTTAGTCTCGCTGCCGAACTGCGTTACGCTGCCCACGATGATGGCATCGGCGCCCAGCAGCTTGCCGATCTTCGCCGCGGAATCTTTGTTCGCCCGATCGCTGTTGGAAAAATTCTGCTCATTCAAGATTCGGTCCAGATCCTTGCGCTCGATCACCGAATAAGTGCCGTCTTCCACCAGATTACGGACGAGCAAATCGGAGATTCCTTTTCCCACGTCAACGTTGGTACGAAAGAGAGCCTAAGTTTTGGCCATCACCGTGGCATAGTCGAAATCGAAAACCACGACGCGTTTCCGGCGCGTGTGTATGGGCGTAGTGGTTGTGGTCGTCGTAGTGGTTGGCGCCGTGGCAACGGCTGCTGCTGCTACCGGTGTCGTTTGTGCTCCCGAGGGAACGACAGAGAATCCCACAATAAGAACGGAAAACAGGACTCGAAGCATGCGCAGTCCCCCCTGCCCAACAAAGATTGTCGAGGATACAGAAATGGCCGCCGCCGGACGAATTTCCAACCGCCCGGCCGCACAAACCGGCGCTCGCCGTGGATCATGGGAGCGTGACCGAAGGTGGCGCCTGTACTTGGACCAGCGATATGGTACACCGACTTTGCGTGGATGCAGCGGCTTTTTTGTCGCGCCGCAACTCGCCAGTCTGCGATGGGAGCAGCTTTTGAATACGGTCAGCGCCGGTTGTCGACGTGACAGGGGAACGGTCTCGGCATTACGCTCACTAAATGGCAAAGCCTGTCCCCCTTGGTACTCGCGCTGAAGTGGAGAGGCGCGTCGAATTTCATCACACCTTGAGCGCCTGGAAGCCGGAACTTCCCCCCGTGCTCTCGACCCCGCACATGATCGGCTGGATGGAGGCGGCGGGCTTCGAGGCGCTGCTGCCCTTCTGTGAAGGCGACGAAGTGAGTGTGGGCACCGCGATCAACATTGTTCATCGCGCTCCCACCGGCATTGGCAGCGCTGTGAAGTGCGAGGCCGTGCTGGAATCGCTCACCGGCCGCTTCTTCGTGTTTCGCGTGAGCGCGCACAACGGCAACGAAGTGATCGGACATGGCACCATCAGCCGCGCCATTGTGAGCAAGAGCAAGTTCGAAGAGAAGCAGCGAAAGCAAGCTGCGCGCGCCGCTGACGCGACATCGTGATTCGATGAGCAAACCGGCCCACTTTTGGAACGTGGCCGAGTCTTGATCTTGCGCTGCCTGTCAAAATTACCAGCTTTACGCGACACTTTTCGCCGCGCTGGATCATCGTTACAAAAGTGAGCACAAACAAAGCGCAGTGATTTATGCGCGAAATTCTTTCGAAGGAGAGAATCATGCCGGCAAGATTGAACTACATCGCCGCGTCGCACGACAGTTATAAAGCTATGTTGGCACTACAGGAGCAGGTCAATCGCTGTGGATTGGAACCTGGGCTGCTGCATCTGGTCTATCTGGTGGTCTCGCGCATCAACGGATGCGCCTATTGCATTGACATGCACAGCAAAGACCTGCGCGCAGCTGGTGAGACCGAGCTTCGCATTGACCTGGTCAGCGTGTGGAATGAGGTGGATTGCTACACCGATCGCGAACGCGCCGCCTTCGCCTGGGCCGAGTCCGTCACCAGAGTGAGTGAGACGCATGTGCCCGATGAGGTATTTGCCCATGCGCACCAGTATTTTTCCGATGAGGAGCTGGCAAAGCTGACATTGGCGATTATCGCGGTCAATGGCTGGAACCGGTTCTGCATTTCGTTCCGTAGCGAGCCGGGCCACTATCAGCCGGCGCACCAGAACGAGAAGAGTTCGGCAGCGTAGAACGTACCTTCGGGTGGAACTGTTCCTTCGTCAGCACTCATAATGGTGACGATGAACGCCTCACGCATCGCGGAATTGCTACAACCGTTCACTGGCGAGTTTCAGCTTCCGCCAGGTTTGATCGAGCAGGTGCAGGCTTACCTGGAATTGCTTCTGCGCTGGAATGCGCGCATCAATCTCACCGCGGTGCGTGATCCCGAACAGATCGTGACGCGTCACTTCGGCGAATCGTTATTCGCCTCACAACTACTGGCGCGCGGCTTTCCGGCGGATCGACCCAACCACATCGATCAGAATCCGGAGGACGCGGTTACCAGCCTCGCCGACGTCGGCTCCGGCGCGGGCTTTCCCGGAATTCCCATCAAACTTATCGTTCCGCAACTCGAGCTGACACTTATCGAGTCTCACAATAAGAAAGCAGTTTTCCTGCGCGAAGTTCTACGTCTGCTGAACCTTGATCATGCGCACGTGTTCTGTGGACGCGCGGAGCAATGGGGCAAGAGGGCAGATGTCATCACATTACGCGGCGTCGAACAATTCGAGCGCGTGCTATCGGTCGCCGCGAGCTTAGTCACACCGCACGGCCGGCTATGCCTGCTGATCGGTGCTGCTCAAGTGGGCAAAGCCCTCGGGCTGCTTGGGGAAACATGGAAATGGGAAGAACCGGTAGCAATTCCAGGCAGCACGGAAAGGGTGGCGCTAATCGGACGCCGAGACCACTAGCACGCCACCTTGCTAACCACCAGCCACTGACCGCTAGCCACTAGCCACTGCTCTCTTGGCCATGGCCCACTTCAGCTCTTCAATGCCCTCGCCGGTTACGGCCGAGATCGGGAAGAGTTCCAGCTTCTTGCGTTTGCAGTAGCGCTTCAGCTTGGCCAATTTCTCCTGGTTAACAATGTCCATTTTGGAAGCGACGACGATGGTCGGCTTGGAGTCGAGTCCAGCGCCAAAACTCGCCAGCTCACGCGTGATGACCTCGTAGTCCTGAACCGGATCGGGGCGGCCGCTGGCATCCGATACGTCGACCAGATGCGCCAGGAAACGTGTGCGCTCGATGTGCTTGAGAAATTGCATCCCAAGACCCGCCCCCTGGCTCGCCCCCTCGATGAGTCCGGGAATGTCGGCGACCACGAAGCTGATGTCGTCCGGTGGCTCGCCCGCAACCACCACGCCAAGATTCGGCTGCAGCGTAGTGAAGGGATAGTCCGCGATCTTCGGCCGCGCGGCCGAGATGCGCGAGATCAGTGTGCTCTTGCCGGCATTGGGATAGCCCACGAGCCCGACATCGGCCAGCAACTTGAGCTCCAGGCGAAGATCGCGCTCTTCGCCGGGACGGCCCTCCTCATGCTCGCGCGGGGCTTGGTGTGTCGAAGTAGCAAACCGGGCGTTGCCGCGTCCGCCACGGCCGCCACGAGCGATTACAACGCGCTCGTCAGGATGGGAGAAGTCGTGGACAACCTCACCCGTCAGCTCGTCGAAAACGATGGTGCCCACGGGCACCTTGAGGACGATGTTTTCGCCTTCGCGTCCGGTCTTGTCGGAACCTTCGCCGTGGCGTCCGCGCTCGGCCTTGTACTCCGGATTGAAGCGGAAGTGGACCAGCGTATTGTGACGCTCGCTCGATTCCATGATGACATCGCCGCCGCGACCGCCGTCGCCGCCCGACGGCCCGCCGCGCGGCACGAACTTCTCA
>JBARGS010000198.1:0-11976 GCA_049798495.1 Candidatus Korobacteraceae bacterium
GTTCTGGATGGCTTGCCGGTAAATTTCTTCCGCCTTCTTGGGATCTTTCTTGTAAAGGTAGAAGCCCGCCAAGTTGGCGTAGCCCTGCAACAGATGGGGATCGACGCTAATGGCTTTCCTGAAATCCTGTTCCGCCGGTTCATCCTGCTTAAGGAAGGCGTAGGCGGCGCCGCGGTTGAGGTAGGCACTGGCGTCATCCGGCTTCAGCGCGATCGCTTTGCTGAAGGAGGAGAGAGCTTCGTCCAAATGCTTCTCGCCCATCAGCACATTGCCTAGAAGCACGTAGCCCTCGGCATTATTAGGATCGTGCTCGGTCACATAGCGTGCCTGCTCTTCCGCATTGCTGTAGAAGTGCGATCCCGACGCCATATACATCCCGCCCAACGCGATACGCGCCTTCAGGTGGGTGGGATCGAGTTCCACCACCTCCGTCATCTCCTTGAAGGCGTCCGAATTTCTTCCTTCCTTCAAGTACGCGTTGGCCAGTTGATAATGCCCCTCGGCGTACTTGGGATCGATCTGCAGCGCTTTCTTGAACTGGATGATGGCCGAGTCATATTTCTCCTGGTCCATGTACTTCATGCCACTTTCCAGGTACTTACGCTTGGCCACGTCGGGGTTGCGGCTGCAACCCGCGAAAGCGATGGCCAGCACCGCCGTTACGATAGAGACGAGATAACGATTCCGCATGCTTTCTCCTGGGTCACCGAGGGATGATCTGATCCACATCCGTTGTGATTTGTTTCGCAAAGGTCACGGCCCGCGCGCGGGCCTGTTCCACATCGTCGTTCACCACCGGAACCGTGATGCGGACGAGCGCTGCGTCTGTGCGATTCAAGCGCAGCGCGTCATACACCAGATAGAATTTGCCCCAAAACTCGCTGGCTATGATTCGCCCATGCGCCTGATACCAGTACAGCACCAGTTGCTGCTCCAGCCCCTTGCGCAGAATGTACAAATTGACTGGAACCTTCTGGCCGTCGTCCAGGGTCAACTCATAAACGGAGGAACGAACCGGGTTCCAGCCTGCTCCCGGCAGACAGTTTTTGGGCGAATGAATTGTAGTTCCCGTCCGCTGGCTGCGGAAGTACGCAATGTAAAGGGTCATCAGGTTGCGGCCCAGGGACGGTTCCCAGTAGCCGCGAACGGTGTAATCCGTGGCGCCCAGGACCGCGAGCGTGTCCTTGTCCAGCGGCCACTGAATGATCTCGGTATAGCCGGCGACTCTGTGGGGGAATTCCGAAAGTGGCTTCGCCGGAGGCGTAGCTTCCCCGTGCGAAAGATACGACATCCCCGTCGTCGCTCCCAGCAGAACCGCAATGACTAACCAATAACGAGCCCCAGCCTTCATCCGTGGCTCACCTTCGCGACGGCCAACGGGCCATCGTTGGGAGGCCTTCCGAATTTCTTGCGCAGCAGCGTAATCACACTATGCAGGACCAGGAACATGATCGTAGCCACAACAAATATGACCCATCCCGAAAACTCGTGCATGAAACCTTCCGCCGCCTTCGGGCCCAGGTAGTTCGCCATGATGGCCGTAATCATCACTCGCGTTCCGTTGCTGATGATGGCCAGCGGAATCATGGCCAGCACCAGAAACCAGCGCACCGGAATACTCTTCTCCACCAGATAGCCGTAGCCCGCAGCCAAGGCCAGCAGGGACATCAGCGACCGGATGCCGCTGCATGCCTCTACTACCTCCAGCGTCATGTGCGGCAGAACCAGCACGTTCCCCTCGCGCAGGATGGGGAACAGGTTCAGCATCTCCAGGATCCGGGTCGCAAACTTGGAAGCAACGAACTGTAACGGAAAAACAATCTCGTTGTAAACCACCACCGGGATCGGAATAGCGAACAGCAGGAACGCGATGGGAAACGTCATCGCCCGCAACATGGCCCCGCCGGTGAAGTACACGATCAGGCCACAGATGGTTCCCAGCAGGGAAAGACGAGCCAATGACAGCTCCGCGCCCAGGCTTCCCAGGAACAGCAAACCGAGGGAGAATGCGATTACCACCAGCCCCCACCATGACTGGCGGCGGGGAACCAGGCGGAGCACATCGCGTCGCTGCCAAATCAAATATGCCGAAAGCAACGGTACCAGAAAGCCGTGGGAGTAGTCAGCATCGTTGTACCATTGCCAAACCAGCAGCTTGAGCACAGGCCAGTACAACATGATCAGGACCGCCGCGAGCACAAGGCCCTGCCAGCCGAAAGGCTTTACCGTGTGCCAAAACCCTAACAACTTGGAAGGTGGTTTCCCCCCCGGTAAGACGTCTTCGTCCCCGGGATGAGTCAACGCAGTACCGGATGTCTTGGTGCCCGCCAGCGCCACTCGTCGCGACCCCATTTTGGATTTCTATCGAATGTACCGCAAAGGTATGTGCAATTATTTTGCCGAGAGCTGTCGAAAGCATACCAAATAAGAGCAGCAAAATAAACAACTTACAATTTACTCCCGGAACAAGCGCAAAACTTTGAACGCAGGTACTGCAAACTTTTGCACATCGGTTCCAGCCCGTTACACTCTCGCCGGAACGACCTTTTCGGAAAAATGGCAGCCAGAGCGATCTCAGGCTCACGGTGTCCCAGCTTTGAAAGGCACGACTTGAAGCCGTGCTCCTTCAAAACGAGTCGGTGTCGAGATTTTCAGTAGCCTGAGAAGCGGGCTCCGGAAATCGCCACGGTCTTGGTTACTCGCCGTACCTCAGCTTCTTGAGAAGTTTTGTGAACCCCTGCATGGCGGTGTCGTGCTGGCGACCTTGTTTCTCGGCTTGCTTGACCATAGCATCGAAGAATTGCCACGGCGGCTCCTGGAGGCGGTGAAGCACGACAGTGTCTTTTCGGGCGATGACGAGGAACGGCGTTCCGGGTTCGATGGCGAGCGCTTTGCGAACAGGACCAGGAATGACGACCTGTCCGCGGGAAGAGATGCGGGTGGTAAAGGGGCCTCTCATAGTTACCTCGGTATGATTGTCTTACTTTAGCGAGGAGTAAGTAAAGTAAGATTCTTGCAACTTATCTTACTTATAAGAAAATCTGGCAGGGTATGCCGGGTTTGGTCTCGCCGTCCGGGAGGGAGGATGCCTGCTACCCAGGTTAGCGTCCAACGGCAGGACGCGAACCCTTCGACAAGCTCACGGCAGGCTCTGGGGCACATGCTGATTTTTTTTGCTTCCATGCACCGAAGCCTGTGAAGCCTGCCTTTTCAAATCGCCGCCGAGGCCCGGCGCATCACCGGTAATTCTCTCTAATCCATTCCGGATAACGATACTTGAGTTGGTACAGCGCCCACGCCGCTTGAACCGTGGTGTGCGCCGGATAGGGCGGCGCGTTGAACTCCAGCACGCCGCGGCACCACCCGTACCAGCAATAATTCCAGCTGCCGTCAGGCTCCTGATTATCCAGAATCCGCTCGACCCAGCGCCGGCGAACCAGCTCCGGCCGTCCTGCCGCAAAAATAAATGCGGTACGCTGCGGGTAGGAGTCGCTCACCCGGAAATCGTAGTGCGCGTCGCGCGCGATTTTTTCCGACAAATGATTGATGGTCGAATCGAGACCGAGTTCAGGCGGACTCCCATTGAAGTCACGATACATCACCAAGGCCAGAAGCTGATGCTGTCTTTGTCCCCAGGAATACCTGGTGGGCGAGAACATATCGGCGCGATCGGCAGAACTCAGCTCAACCTTGTCGGGTGCTACCGCGTGGGAATCCCAGCCAAGTTCAAAGCCCTGCGTACGCCACTCGGACGCGGCGATGAGTGGGATCCGGGCATCGGGATGAGCGAAGCGGCGCCACACAGGAGTAAGCGGCTTGGGCGGATAAATCACGTCGAGGTAGCGATCATAGCCATCGAGCACAAGACGCAAGCGCGGATCGCCCGATATCTTCACCATGTCCGAAACCATGTACATGAGCGACGGATTGCTGTAAATCGCACCGCGATTAACAATGATCCAGTCGGTAGCGCTGTGGATGGCGCCCTCAAGCCGCGCATCGAACTCCGCTCGCGACTGCCGGCGGAGCGAGAAGTTGTTGTTCACCAGGGCAGCGGCCACGATCACGATCACCAGCGCCGCGGCGATTGCCCCCCATCGCGCCAGCTTCGCAAGGATTAGCGTCGGGTCCACTGAGGCGTTGGGATTTTTCGCCAAACGCCGGGATTGCACAGACTCCGCAACTGTCGACAGAAGGAATACCGCCAGGATCGCCAGTTCCGGATCGATGGGGTGACGGTAGCGAGGCTGCGGGAAGGTGATGTAGTAGATCAGGGGGTAGAACAACACGAGCGAGGCGAAGAGAAACGCGCTGTGGGCACGCCGTTTGACGGCCAGCACCAGCCCCCCGATGGCCAGCAGCGAGGATGCCAGAAAGAGCAGGTTCTTCAGCTGCTCCAACCCCTTCCGCGGAATACCGGCCCAGAAGAACAGAAATCGGCGAAAGCTCAAGATCAGGAACTGCTGCGGGTGTTCGGCGATCCATTCTTTCGCGTCGTCGAGTTGCTGAGCGTTGATCGCAGGCTCGCCCATCTGCCTGAACAAATTCCGCAGAACCGGGTCGGAGGCAACGTGATAGTTGGGAACCATCCAGCCTTCGGCCAAGGGATTGTTGCCGGCGCGGAGTTCGTTCCCGAAGTTGTCACGGATGAAGACCGGCTGGCCGAAGACGACGTAATTGCGGACCAGCCACGGCATCAACGTCATCCAGAAGACCACCGCCCCAAAGACCGCCGGCGCCACGAAGCGCTTGCCTTGGCGATGCAATTGGTACGCGAGCCAACACCCGGAAAAGGGAAGCCACGCAATGAGCGAAGTATTGGTTAGAGCCGCGACTCCCCACAGCACGCCATAGCCGCACCACGAGCGCAGGCGGTCGTCGCCCTCCATCTCCAACGTGACCATGAATAGCAGGCTCAGCAGAAATGCCGAGAGGCTCGTCTCCCAAATCCAGCCGACCGACCAGTAGATGGCGTAGGGAAACAGCGCCCACCCCCATCCCGACCACACAGCGACCGTTTCGCCGAAACTGCAGCGCGCAATGCGATAGATCGTCCAACTGGTGAGCGCGGAGAAGATGCTGTTGAACAGCAGAACGGCGAAGCCGGAGGCGTACGAGTAAACCCCAAAGGCGCGGAACGCCAGCGAAACGATCCACGGGTAGAGAGGAGGCGTCCAGGCGGAAGGGCCGGTATCGATCACGTAGGGGGAACTAAAACCGTGGCCGGTAGCCAGCGAATAGGCGAGACGCTCCATCTCATTGACGAGCGAAATATGCTCAATGTCGATCACGCGATAAGAGCGTGCGGCCACGATGTACAGTACGCGGACAATCAGCCCGCACAGCACCATCCAGCGGGAGGAATGAAGGACCCGGCTGATTGTTCCGGGTATCGCCGGCGCCCGCGAAGGAAGCGCGGTATCGCTACTCATTTGTCGTGGGGCGGAGTTCATGGATGAATGCGGTGCTGGTGTCTCCGCGCTCGGACCGCATTACCCTTTGCACTTGGCTGGAGAAAGCCGATCCGGAACTGGGCAGACCAGCTTCTCAGATTTCAACCGTGATGGCAAACCATTGCCCGGCTTTCCTGAATGCTCACAAACGGACGATCTTGTCCGATTGGAAGCCCTTCATGGCATTGCGCGTATCGACGATCAGCTTGGCGGAGTCGAGCAGGTTCTTGTAATCGAAATTCGAATGGTCGGTGATGATCACGACGCAGTCGGCATCGCGCGCCGATTTCTCCAGTTCCTGCGACTTCAGAGTCAATCCGTCGAGCCGCAAGTTCGGCACATAGGGATCGCTATAGGAGACAATCGCGCCACGCTTCTTCAGCAGCAGGATGACGTCCAGCGCGGGCGACTCGCGCATGTCGTCGATATTGCGTTTGTAGGCTACGCCGGCCACGTGCACGCGCGAGCCCTTCACCGCCTTGGCGTGATCGTTGAGCGCGTTCTGGACTTTGTCGGCCACAAAGTGCGGCATGTTGCCGTTGATGTAGCCCGCAAGTTCGATGAATCGCGCCTCGATGCCCGATTGCTTGGTCTTCCACGAAAGATAAAACGGGTCGATCGGGATGCAGTGCCCGCCCAGGCCTGGCCCGGGATAAAACGGCATGAAGCCGAAGGGCTTGGTGGCGGCCGCGTCAATGATCTCCCAGACATTAATTCCCATGCCGTCGCACATCAGCGCCATTTCATTCACCAGGCCGATGTTGATCATGCGGAAGGTGTTTTCCAGCAGCTTCACCATCTCGGCGACGCGCGTGTTGCTGACCGGGATCACTGTCTCCAACGCTTGCGAGAAAAATAGCCGCCCCATCTCCGTGCAGGCGGGGGTTATGCCGCCGATGACCTTCGGAGTGTTGAATGTCTGATACACCGGATTGCCGGGATCGACGCGCTCGGGAGAGAAACACAGGAAGAAATCTTCGCCCGGTTTGAAGCCGAGCTTTTCGAATGTGGGAAGCAGTAGCTCGTCGGTCGTGCCCGGATAGGTCGTGGACTCCAGAATCACCAGCAGACCAGGGTGGGCGTACTTGGCGATCTCGTCCACTGCGGACACGATGAAGCTCATGTCCGGGTCTTTGGTCTTGCGCAGCGGGGTCGGAACGCAGATGTTGATCGTATCCAGATCGCGCACCACGGAAAAGTCGGTGGTTGCCTGAAAGCGTTTCTTGGCTATCAGATCTGCGACTTCCGAAGAGGGAACATCCTGAACGTGCGACTCCCCGCGGTTCAAGCCGTCGACCTTCGCCGGCAGCACGTCGATGCCGGTAACCTGGAATCCGTTCTTGGCGAACTCCATGGCCAGCGGCAAGCCAACGTAACCCAGTCCGACAATGCCGACACGCGCGGTTTTGGACTCTATTTTCCCCTTCAGTACCTCAAAAGTTCCGACAGCTTTTTCCGCAGTCTGCATACTTATTGTCCTCGCGAAGATCTCGCCGATGTAATTCTACGATCTAAGCCTTGATAACACTAAACGGAGTGCACAGAGTACCACATTACGGCTATAGTAAAGCTCTCTATCAATTTATCCATAGCTTTAATTGCACGTGAAATACCGTGGGCAACGTCGTCTTTCGGCGAACAACGATGACCGAGGAAATTTCTTTCGAGCCGAAGCCGCGCGATCTCCACCCCGGCTCGCACGTGCCATCTTCCAGTACCAATTCAGCCGCATCTCCAATTTGCCACATATCAGTAGCAGATTCGCGTACCGGGAGGCCAACATGCCAGAATTGCTCCAGCAGGTGATCGCCGGGTGGGCCATCAATTTCATCGACGACCTCCAGTGCGCGACCATCCCCAAGCTGGACAGTTCGCTTATGAGTAAAGTCTCTGTAGCGGCAAATCCCAACCGCGCGGTCCCGTTCAGGAATGCTCGAAAATTCGAGCAAGGACACCTCCGTCTTATCGAGCCAGCGAAATGGTCCAGCCGGCGTGGCTTGATCTTTGTCATCGAGACGGATCGTGTTGTGCGCGGCGGTACCGCGGAAGAGGTCGCGCCACTCCCGATCGAGGTAGGTGAAGGTCCCCGGATCGATGAGGATTTCCTGTTCTCCGACCGATATCACCAGCGACAGCGAGTCGGCATGACTGTGTCCCGCGCTCCAGGGGCCGAAAGGACCGGCATCGAATAGGACGCGGACATTGCTGCGCCGCAT
This sequence comes from Candidatus Korobacteraceae bacterium, assembly GCA_049798495.1. GTDB lineage: Bacteria > Acidobacteriota > Terriglobia > Terriglobales > Acidobacteriaceae > Bog-257. The sequence goes on from JBARGS010000198.1 coordinate 7,670, forward strand.
TACAACCAGACCGGAATCGGAGAATGTTCGCGATTGTTGTGGCACATTCGAGGGAACGCCGGTTGTAGACGTCTCCGGGCCGAGCCACCACACTGCAATTTCATTTACCGCGCTCGCCGAATGGGCAAGCGCCGCTTTGTTTAGCAACCGAGACGCAGTCGCCAGCGTACCGCGCGCAAAACCTGACCGTGATCCAAAGGGATGGAAGACTCGGCCTCCATCATCGTCGCCTAGAAATGGAAGCTGTCCGTCCGCGTCGACGACGGCCGCCAGGAAGTCTGTCATTCGGGCCAGGCCATCGCGATATTCGGGTGGGACATCTTCGAGAACTGCATGCAGCAGAAAAAAATCCAGCGCGTAGACGTGATAGTAAGTGGACTGCTCGAAGTGGCTGCCGTCCGGCTTTACCTGCGCGGTCATCTGCGCCTGCAGAACTTCCCGGCCCAGTTGCCGCCACTTCGAGGCTCGGGGAAATTCCGGAAACAACCTTCCGATCGCGTGCAGAGATACGGCTTCGCCCAGCAGGTGCGTGTTGGGAGAAAAGTAAATCGAAAGGTTGTACTCCAGATGCAGGCCGTGACGATACAGCTCTGCGAGGAAGCGCCCCCGGAATTCGGCCGACATTCGCTCGCCAACCAGGTGCCAAATCCAAATCCACGACAGCGCACGGAATCCCACCTCGAGCGCGCTGGTCCAGTTGATGCCTCGCTGAAATGGATTGGCCTCCCACCACGATTCCAACTGACGCGTAATTTCGTCGATGTAAGCTGAATTCCCAGTTAGAACAAACGCCTGGGCCAGCGCGACGAGATGCTGATGCCGGTTGATCTCCCAGATCCACTTGTGATCGCCCGCGATTGCGAGGTCGAGATAGGGAATCGACCGGAAATATTTCGCTGGAGTTTCAGTTCCGCGCAGCGGATCGCGTCGCCAGGCAATATCGTCTCCGTAGTCGATTTCAGTACCGAAGATCGGTACGCGGCCTTGCAACATCTGGTCGGCTATCTTGATCAGATTGTCAGCGTAGGGAGTGCCGCGCACTGCATCGGCGATTGCCGTGGGCGACGGCAACCCTTCCAGCGGAGCCCGAGCCCGAAGCTCCAGGCGCGGCGGCGTCCGCGAGAGAACAAGATTGGCGATCTCTTGCCGCAGCCGGAATGAAATTTCCTTCGGACTTCGCATGCGCACGGGTGAATGTGACTCACTTTTCGAGCGTGACGTCTTGATGCTCAAGAACAAGGCCAGGACTAATACAGTGCTTCGCCCTCAGTGTGTCTTGCAACTTCCTCAACTCTGGCCCTTCCACCGTGGCTTTCGGAGAGTTCAACTCGACCACCTACCCTGTAATCCTGTTGACTCCAAAATATCCGAGCATCCCGTTATCGAGACGGGTTGTTGGCGTGCTTTCGGTTGACAGCAGTTGATAGAAATAGAACTCGTCCTCTCGATATAAGAACCTCGGTGACCAATTCACGATGGATAACTTGCCGCCGATTCGCTCGGCCTTCAAGGCCTGCGGGATACTCTTGAGCAACGTTCGCGCTTCAATAACAGACAATGTGCTGGGCTGGCAATGGCTTTGGCCTATCGCAGTGAGTGGGGTGAATAGAGCGATAAAAAGGATAGCGAGTATCAAGTCGCGTTTGGTCACAATTGCACTCAGGATCACAAGTCCATGCGTTGCTCGCCCGCCGGCATGGGATGTTCCTTCTGCTCGGATGATGAAGTGCGCGGTTCCCTTGCCGCCCGGCCACTCTTGCGCGCCGGCCGGAATGCGTGGAAATACCACTTCAGATAATGTGGCAGCCATTCGACGATCTTGAATCTCGATTTACCGGCCGTACGGTCGCGCCAGGTGCTGGGAATTTCCGCGATGCGATAGCCGTTGAGGAAGGCCTTGACCGTCAGTTCCAGACCCAGCTCAAACCCCGCGACGCTCTCGACACCCAGCTCGCGAACCATGGCCGCGTCGTAGAGCTTGAAGCTGTTAGTCGCATCGTGGGTTGGAATTCCCCGCAGATAGTAAAGGCTTAGTCCGCTGAAGCGCGACATCATCTGCTTGAAGAACGGCCCGCCGATCAAACGGCCTCCCTTCATGTAGCGGCTGCCGCAAATCAGGTCGAAGCCTTCGAGGTAGAGGCCATACATCTCATCCACCTGCGTCAGATCGTCCGACAGGTCGGCCATGGTGACCAGCACCGGGCCGGAATCGACTGCTTCCAGCCCGGACTTGATCGCACCCGTGACGCCGCGGCCATAACTGTTCTTATGCAACCGGATTCGACTCTCGCCGGAAGCGATGATCCCCTTGACGACCGGAAGCGTGTCGTCCTTATCGAAATCGTAGACAACGATCGCGGAGAACGGTGTGCGAATGCTGGAGGCGATGGTCGACCAGAGTGCCGGAAAGTTCGCGCCCTCGTTGTAGACCGGAATTACGATGGTGAGTAACGGGGGTGCTGCCATTCTGCTCTCAGCTCAAATCTGGCCCAGGGAAATCTGCTCGCCGATCCAGGGAATCACTTCGTCCAGAATCTCGTCGAGCTTAGTCGTGGCTTCGAAACCAAGAATCTTTCTGGCCTTGGTCACGTCCGGCGAACGCTCCTGCACATCGTACTCGAAGGGCGGGTCCGAGACGTAACGAAATTCCTTGCTGCCCTTGTGAATCTTGTCCCAAATCAATTTGGCCAGCTCCAGCGCGGTGGTTCGCGTGGGGGTCGAGAGATTGAAGTCATCGTTGGTGGCTGCGGGATTCTCGATGCACATGCGAATTCCCTTGGCCAGATCCCCGCCATACGTGTAGTGCCGCACTTGACTGCCACTGCCGAGAATGTGCAGCGGGTCCTGTCCCTTCAGCACCTTCTGCACCAGGTCAGGAACAACGTGCGACATGGCCAGCTTCACGTTGCCGCTCATGATGTCGCGATCCATCAGCGCGCGCTTCTCACCGACGCCAACACAGTTAAACGGCCGCGCAATCGTATACGGCAGCTTGTACTGCTCCCACGCACCCTGCGCAAAATATTCGGTCGCGAGCTTTTGAAAACCGTAGGTAGAGCTGGGCGGCGGACAGCGGCGCTGCGCGCCTTCCGGCGTGGGAAATTCGGTGGTGTTCTCGAAGACCATGCTGGAGGACATCACGGTGATCTTCTGGAGCTTGCCATGCTTGTGAGCCCGTAGCGCTGCGTCGAACGCGCATGCCGTGATGCGTTCGTTCTCCGCCAGAAGATCATAGGCAAACTCGTGGAAGTAGCTGATGCCGCCGATCATCGCGGCCGAAGCCACGAAGTGGTCGCAATCATCCAGCAGATCGTTCAGCAGATCCTTGTCCTTGGCATTGCCTTCGACAAAGTGATAGTTGGGATTCGAGTCATAGCTCTTCTCGACCCGTCCGTACTTGCTGTAGTTGTCCAGGCCAACGACGGTGTAGCCGGCGTCGAGGAGTTCCTGGATAAGATAACCGTTGATGAATCCGGCCGAGCCGGTGACGAGTATTTTCATTCTTCTCTGCTGTCTGTCCTATCAGGCGGTGGCCGACGCCAGCTCCCGGGCGGGAAAGAAGTTCCAGGGATCGACGACCAGCTTGTCAGCGGCAATCTCAAGGTCGCGATAGACGGCATGGGGCGCGCCCACAATCACGATGTCGGCGCTCCGGACGGCGGTTTCCAACGGAACAAACGAAGGCTCGGAAATATAAGGATCGGTGCAGAGCACCTCAAGAGCTTCCACCTCCAGCAACTTTTTCAGCTTGTAGGAGAGGCTGTCGCGTTTGTCGTCCGACTCTGCCTTGAATCCCATACCCAGAATCGCCACTCGCTTATCGGGCAGGCCGTGAGGGCGAAGTTGCTCCACCAGGAACATGGGCAGGCCCTCGTTGATCAGCATGGCGGCATGGCCGAGGAAGAAATTGTTCTGCGAGAAGGCAGCGAGCTGAAGCGTGTCCTTCAGGAGACACGGGCCCGCGGCGAAGCCGGCTTTGGCGAAGCTACGCATGCGCGGGTAGTCGCGCGTAACAGCATCGTGAATGCGATAAAAGTCGAGGCCGCGGCTCTCCGCCAGCATGTAGAACTGATTCGAGATTGCGAAGTTCGCATAGCGCCAGGCATTGGTAAATAGTTTGGCCAGCTCCGCCTCGGGAGGAGTGAGCTCGATCAGTGAGGGCGCGATCAATCCGAACAGACGGCTGGCGGCAGCAATCGCTTCCGGGTCGAATCCGGACACAATCTGCGGCAGCTTGATCAGTTCTTCGATGGCATTGCCTTCGGCGATGCGCTCGGGGCAGAAGGCCAGCAGGACTTTCCGGTTGA
>JBARGS010000199.1:0-2150 GCA_049798495.1 Candidatus Korobacteraceae bacterium
CGGCAGCAGAAACCGGCGGAGAGCCGGCAGGAACTCGGGCGCGACAAGAGCAAGTCGCTGTTCCTGCTAGTGGGAGTTTGCGTGGCACTGCTGTTGCTTTTCTTCCTCGTCTTCTCCCACCCGAAGAAAAAGATTGCGCTTCCCGGGGAGAACCCACACGGCGATGCAAGCCTGGGCCGCAAAGTTACACCGGGACAGGAGGACCTCGACCCCACCAAAGCGGCAACGCCGATGCTGAGTGCGGATGTGCGGTCTACAGATCCCGCCCTGGCTGGCCAATTGACGCCGGAAGATATCGACCGGACCTCGCGAACCGGCATGGCGCCCAGGCCAACTGCAGGGAGTCCAACCGCAAGCAAGCCCGCGCAGGATTATGCCCTAAGCAAGGTCGATTTCTCTGACCCTTCCGTGGGACATGGTACGACCATACCCAATCCGCCGTCGCCATCGGCATCGGACTCAACCGCCGATCTGAGAAAGCCCTCGCTGGTGTTTGTGCGTTCGATGGAGATCAAACCGACGCTCAGGCCGAACTCACCCGAGGAGACGGACGAGACCCTGGCGCTTGCCGCGGGCACCCGACTGGTGGCGCGATTGCAAACGCCGGTGAGTTCGGCAGTCGCCGCTCCCGTCGTGGCGGTCATTGAATACAACTACGAGCGCAATGGACAGATCGTGCTGGCGGCAGGGTCAAAGGTTTTTGGCCGCCTGACGCAGGTGAATCCGTCGGGCTACGTGGGCATGCAATTCAGCCAGGTGGAGACGCCCGATGGAACGACCGAAAAGATCGATGCCTCAGCTATGAGCTTGAATTTTGGGCCACTCAAGGGCGACGTCTCCGGCAAAAAAACAGGCACAAAGTTTCTTGTTCGGACCCTGACAGGGATGGGGACAATCGCGTCGTATCTGGTCGGTCCACAGGGTTCGGCTTCGAGCGGCCTGATTTCCCCCAACACACTGATGCGGGAGCGCCTAGCCGACAATGTCGCGACCGCAGGGCAAGAAGAGCTAAACGGCCTGGCGTTCAATCAGAACCTCGTGGTGACCCTGCCGGGCAATACGCGCTTTTACATCGTCGTCCAGAAACCGTCTTTGGATCATATGGGCACGACCTCCGGAACGCGAAACACCGGTACCAGCACAGCCAGTTTCACTGGCGGGGTGCCGACTCTCGAAGAGCTTCGCCAATTGATGCAGTTAAGAAGCGAAATCAACGAGCTCTATACCCAGGCCAGCAGTCAGGCGGCGATTCAGCCGCAGCAGTGAAAGGAAACGCAAAGTGGAACCAAACTGGGCTCCTCTGGAAAACCGGCTGGGCAGGACAAGGTGCGTGGGATTCATGTTCATGGGCCGAGTCAACGGGATCAACCAGTACAAGCATGGGATCACCCGCACGTACTTGTACTTGGATGATGCAGGCAACTCTTACATGAAGGCAGAGAAAGGAGGTTATGTCCCTGGAAACTGGGGTGTCGAACTCGGCAAGATGGAGGCTTGCCTGGCCAGGCTGGCTGCTAGCCTGGCCACCCCCTATGACGAGGAGTTTATCGTTCGGAAGCGTAACGCATTGCAGCAACAAGGGGTTTCGCTTCTGACGATCGAGGTCCAGCCGCAGGACATAAACATTCACTGAAAACACGCCGCCACCGCCTGTCGCACCCGCGTTACCTCATGTTTGGGTCACCCTTCCAACACCTACTTCATAATCCAGCGGCCAAGCCCTGAGATGGGCTAAATTAAAGCTCTGTCGGGACGGCACCCGCAGGCTTGATTTTGGTCATGTGCCGGTTGGTGATGAAGTGGCGCGCTTGCCTCGAGAATGGTTCCTCAACACGCCAGCGTTGTGGCTGGGAGCACTCGTGTTGATAAGCACCATACGAGGTCCTCTCCGCAACGCCCCAATGTTCATCAAGAAGGTGCTGGGTCTTGCAGTGGCAATCCTAATCGCGCTTGGCTTGCTAGTCGTACTTGTGTGGGAACCGGTCATCAAGGCTAGCAAGGCGTCTCCAGTTTTCACCGCACTGTGGATTCTGCTTATAGGACTGGTCCCTATCGGTTTGATCGTTTCGTTTTTTAGGATTCTGTTGTCAAAGCCGAGTCGAAGGAGGACTCTCGCGACGGTCGGCGGTCCGGTTCAGCGACCGGCACCC
>JBARGS010000200.1:0-2059 GCA_049798495.1 Candidatus Korobacteraceae bacterium
TCTGCGCTCCGTGGGCGAAGAAAACGATGCCGAGAATCAGGCGCACAATGGTCAGAGTGAAATCGTTGGGGGTCGAGAGAAGCTTTCGCATGATTCCTCCTGTTGCGATGCCGCTTGCTCGCGTCACCAGTTGGGACGCGGAAGCATTCGGAAAGAGACGACAGCCAGCGCCGGCGTTTTTTCCGCACCATCCAGAGATGCGTGTTACAACACACAAGTTGCAGAATTGTTTATTGCAGGGCCTTACTGCTTATCGCTAATCTTGAACTCCGTCCACGGCTGGCCCTTCATGTCCTTGAGGATGGGCTTCTGCCAGCCGAACTCGGGATGCTGCTTCAAGAACGTGTCGGCAATGAAGTCTTCGCCGCAGGGATGTCCGGCGCGCGCCTGGAGGCTCATGTTGCGGGCCATGGTGCTGTCGGCGGCCTGGGAGGTGACCGCACCCATCGGGCTGTACGGCGGCTCCGACCAGACCGGATCGCCGGTCGGCGAGCTCTCGCCGTGGCCGCAGAGGCCGCGCAGGTTGCGGTCCTCCTTGCGTTCGTAGGTGTCGAAGTGATCGGCGAGGAATTTCTCGCCGACGGAAAGGTCGATCTGCCCCTTACTCGGCGGCAACAACTGCTGCCAGCGCACGCGCCGCGCGTTGGGCGAGCTGGACATGTTGTTGGGATCGAAGTCGGTCTCGGCCTTGATGAAGGCAGGATCGCTAGGGAAGTTGGAGCCTTCGAAGTAGCCGTCCTTCGAGCGCCACACGCGGTGCATCTTCAGTCCGATCTCGAAGCGTGCGATCTCGCCGGTGTTGTTGTCGGCCAGCAGCCAGTCGTTGGCGTAGCCGCCGTTGTTGCTGTCGAGCATGATCTCGACGTACTGGTCGATGGAGTTTGCATATTGCAGCGCTTTGCGGGCACGCACGAATTCGGGTTTGCCGTTGGGATCGAACAGCGTGAAGCCGGTGATCGTGGTCTCGGTCACCATCAAGCCGCCGGAGTTGATGCCGAAGTCGTCGTCGCTGACGATGATTCCGGGAAAGCCATCCATGATCATGCGGTAGCCGTGCGTGGGCACGATATCGAAGATAATGGTCCAGCGGGTTCCGGTGGCGATGTCGGTCCAGTTGCTGTGCGCGATCACCGGCTTATGATCCTTGGTCCACGAGCCGGTCGCGACGAAGGCGCTGCAGTTTCCCGGCGCCTTTAGATCGGGAGCATGCGCCAGCTTTTGCTTCCTGTTCAGCCAGGGAACGTAGTAGTCCGGAATCTCTTCCATCGCATTCAGCGCCACTACATCCCACAGATCCAGCGTGGCGCCGCGCGCCTTCAGACCGTCGGCGATACCCTGCAACTCTTGTTGATATTCGAGATCGATGTGCGGCCATAGAATGTTCTGCGCAGTGGCGCGATAGAAATTCCAGTCGCGCCTGGTGCGGAGGGTATCTTTCAGTTGCACGGTTTTGAAGCCGTCTTCGATCTCGGGAGCGAGCAGGTAGCCGTGCTGATAGCCAATGTCGGAGGGCGAGCCTTCGAGATGGACGTAGATCCAGCCGCCGCGCGCGAAGCGGTACGCAGGCTTCAGCCGCGTATCATCGGGCTTGGAGCTCTGCTGCTTAGTTCCAGCGAAGCTTGCGCAGCCGGAGAGCAAGGTAAGGATGAACAGAAATCGCGCCAGCGGACGGATAACACGAAGCATGTAACTCCTCCACACCCCTGGGAAAGATGGGAGCAGCTTATCCATTTACTGCTTGAATAGCAATCATCCGAGCGCTACTCACGCGCGGCAACCGGGTTTGTTGACGGAAGCGCAGGTGCTCCCCGGTCTGGTAACTCGGCACTCCGTCCATTATGATCTGCGCGTCAGGGAGAAACACGTTGATTAGGGCCTATCAAGCGAGCCGCGTTGGACCACTTGCTCTTCTCATGCTGACGCTCTTTGCCGGCATGCTTTCGGCGCAGCATCAGGCAGTTGCGGACAGCATCTTGAGCCCCTGGAAGTTCGCTGTCTCGGGTGACTCGCGCAACTGCGGCGATATCGTGATGCCGGCCATTGCCGCGGGCGTGCGCAA
>JBARGS010000201.1:0-24069 GCA_049798495.1 Candidatus Korobacteraceae bacterium
GTACAAAGGTCTGCGTTGGGGTCGAAGTGCAGGTGTCGGCACGCTCGGATCTGTTGGTGGTCGATATGATTCATCTGACAGCTGCGTTTAGAGATGGGCGCTTAGACGCGGGTATCTTGATCGTGCCGAGTGACAAACTGTCCAGATTCCTTACCGACCGGGGGCCTTGCATATCCGACGCCAAGAAACACGCCAAAGTAGCTCGGCTAGAAGATTCTCCTCTGATTCTCTTAGCGATTGAGCACGACGGACCTGGACCGTTGCTCGCCAAACAAGCCAAGCGCCCATCACAGATTTGACTCAAGGCACATTTCGGACATTACCCGGCTGTCATTGCCTCCCGCGCTTCCCGAGGACTAAACTCAAGGGTTTGCTTACCCGTTCGGAGCTCCCTGTGCCGAACGCACAACGCTGTCGATACCGCGGATTTCTCCGCCTCCGGAGTTCTTCATGATCAAACGTGGTGCCCTTCTTTTGTGTCTTGTTGCTCTCTGCCTCGGCACGCTCGCTTACGCCGACGACGGCATGTGGCTGTTCAACGCCTTTCCCAAAGACAAAGTTCAGGCCAAGTACGGCTTCGCCCCAGATCAGGCATGGCTCGACCATGTGCGGCTTTCCTCGGCGCGCGCTCCCAACGGATCGTCGTCGTTCGTTTCGCCCGACGGCTTGATCTTCACCAACCATCACATCGCACAGGATTGCATCCACGACTTGTCTACCGGCGGCAAGGACTACATGAAGAGCGGCTTCTATGCCGCGACGAAAGCTGAAGAAGCCAAATGTCCCGGTCTCGACTTTCTGGTGCTGCAGAATATTGAGGACATCACCGCGAAGGTGAATGGCGCGGTGAAGCCGGGCATGTCCACCGCCGACGTCGGCAAGGCGCAACGCGAAGAGATGGCATCGCTGGAGAAGGAATGCTCCACCAACGGCATGCGCTGCGATACCGTCACCTTGTATTCCGGCGCGATCTACAACCTGTACAAGTACAAACGCTACGACGACATTCGCCTGGTCTTTGCGCCGGAGTTCGAAATTGCATTCTTCGGCGGCGATCCCGACAACTTTGAGTACCCGCGCTACGATCTCGACATCTCGTTCTTCCGCGCCTACGAAAATGGTGAGCCCGCGAAGATCAAGGATTTTCTGAAGTGGTCGCCCAACGGCGCCAATCAGGGCGATCTGGTGTTCGTCTCGGGACATCCCGGCCGCACCGGGCGTTTGCTCACCACCGATCAGCTGGACTTCCTGCGCGATTATCAATATCCGCTGCAGCTGAACTCCTACACGCAACGTCTCGCCGCGCTCGATAAGTTCAGCACGCAATCGACCGAGAACGCGCGCGAAGCGCAGAGTGATGTCTTCGGACTCCAGAACTCCTTCAAGGCGGTCACCGGTTATGAAGCTGGCCTGAAGGACAAGGACCTGATGGCCAAGAAGGCTGCCGACGAAAAGAGTCTGCAGGAATTTGTGACCTCCGATCCCCAGCGCAAACAGGAGTACGGCGATCCCTGGGCCGCCATCGCCAAGGCTGTCGACGTGCAGAAGCAGATCTACAAGCCGCTGGCCTATCTCGACAACCTGGGCGGCTTCCGCGGCGACCTGGCGCGTTATGCACGCGACATCGTGCGCGCCGCCGCCGAGAAGCCACTTCCCAACAACCAGCGCATCCGCGGCTATCAGGATGCTCAGCTGCCGACGCTGGAGCAGCGTCTGTTCTCCACCGCGCCCATCTACAAGAACCTCGAGCAGGTGTTGCTATCGGAGAGCCTGGGCGAGATGCAGGGCGTTCTGGGAGCCGACAACGCCGACGTGAAGAAGGCGCTGGCCGGCAAGTCGCCTGATGAGCGGGCGCAGGAGCTGATCTCCGGCACCAAGCTCGACAACGTTGCCGTCCGCAAACAGCTTTACGACGGCGGGCAGGCCGCGGTCGATGCCAGCACCGATCCCCTCATCGTTCTTATGCGCGGAATCGATCCCGATGCTCGCGCGGTGCACAATCAGGATGAAGATCAGGTGCAGGCGGTTCTGCGCCAGAGCGGCGGCGACATCGGCAAAGCTCTGTTCGCGCAGAAGGGTCTGAGCGTTCCTCCGGATGCGACCTTTACCCTGCGTCTCAGCTACGGAACGGTCGACGGCTACAAGCTGAACGGCAAGAACGTACCCTGGTTCACCACCATGGGCGGAGCCTACGAGCATGCCGCGCAACACGGCAGCAAGCCGCCCTATCAACTTCCGGAAAGCTGGATCAAGTACAAATCAGCCATCAATTTGAAGACGCCGTACGATACTGTTTCCACCACGGACATCATCGGCGGCAACTCGGGCAGCCCGGTGATCAACAAGGCGGGAGAGGTTGTTGGCATCGTCTTTGACGGGAACATCGAATCGCTGGCGTGGAATTTCGCGTATAGCGATAAGGTGGCGCGGGCGGTCGAGGTCGATTCGCGATCGATCACCGAGGCGTTGAAGAACATCTATCACGCCAACACCCTGGTGAACGAACTGATGGGGACGCAACAGCAATCGACGATGCAACCCCATCCCCAAACCAAGATGCGAAAGCCAAGGGAGCAACAGCAGTAGGTAGTAGGGTCTTTATTTCACCAAGGAGTCACCACAGAGACACAGGGGCACAGAGAATCGGAAAGCTTTTTTCACCACGGAGTACACGGAGCACACGGAGAAAATCGGAAGATCCTGAGTTCTTGAATTCCTGAGTTCTTGAATTCCTGATTTCATGAATTCTGATTTCTCGAATTGCTTTCTCCGTGCCTCAGTGTCTCTGTGGTGATCTTGATTTATTGAATTGCCTTCCTCCGTGCCCTCCGTGTGCTCCGTGGTGAAAGAGCTTCCCGATTTTCTCTGTGCCTCTGTGTCTCTGTGGTGAAAAACTTCCCGATTCTCGCTGTGCCTCTGTGTCTCTGTGGTGAAAACGCCTTTACGCCGCGGTCGCTGACCTCTGGTCACCCATGTGCATCTCGCCATTGTCCGGCGCAGACTGATGCATTTCGCGGTAGTGCTTCGGGGTCACTCCCACCAGCCGGCGAAAGACGCTGGTGAAGTGGCTCTGGGTTTCGAATCCCACCTGGGTTGCCACTTGCGCCAATGCCGTGCGGCTCTCGCGCAAATGTTCCTGCGCGCGCTCCACTCTCTGCCGCATCACGTACTGGTGCGGAGTGGTGCCGGTGCTCATCTTGAATAACTTGGAGAAGTAGTACTGGCTCATGCCGACAACCTGCGCCAGTTCGGACACCGTCAAATCGCGGGCGACATTTTCCCGGATGTGCGAGAACACCTTCTGCAGCCGCCGTGGCGGCAAGCCACCGATTACCTCGACCGGAGCCAGGGTGGCGCCCAGGTAAGCATCCACTATTTCCTGGGCGTGCGCATCCTCCAGCGAGTGCAAGGCCAGCACCAGGACATTCATTCCTTCCGCCTTAGCGCCAACGTGCGCTGAGTAGGCGTCGCCGCACAGCGCGGCGCGAACACCGGGTACGCGGTTGGCCGCCACCGATGCGCCCACGGCCCGGCTGGTCACGATCAGACCGCGTTCCACGTCGTGTCGCAATACGGCCAGCGCCACCTGCTCGGCATAGTCCGTCCGCACCTTGTCTTGCAGTATGGGAGCCGCATCGGTCACCTCGTGCCCGGCAGCGATCAGTTTGGCGGCAAGCCGCTCTTTTGCCTCATGGCCTGCTTCGTCGGATGCGATTGCAATTCGCACTGCTTTTCCTCCCTTTCTCAAGCCGTCTATGAAAGCCAGCTTTCCATTACGTTCCGTTAAGTCACCGCAACAGGACCTATTGCCGAATCCGCCGGCGAGCCCGATAAATCGGCCGCCACTTGGGATCCGCGGCAGGGACGGCACGCCTCCTGAGAGCGTGCGCCTGGCCGCGCCATCTGCTCCACCAGGTACTGGTTCATAACATCGGAGCAGCGCAATGCGGCTCCGCGTTGGAACAAGTCGTCGAGCAGCGCCTGGCCCTGGTCATCCATGGCCGTTACCTCGCAGAGATCAACCGTCGTCTGCCGTCCTTTGACGGGAGCACCGCGCTCCTGGCACAGCCGGCGCAACTCGTCGACCCAAGGCCCAACCAAACGGCCCTCCAAGATCAGCGAAAGAGCATCCGGATTCTCTTCCACACTGATGCGCAACACTCTCGCCCTGCCCTCCTGCCAACCGGAAACGACACCGCGCTTCCTACCGCGAATTCTGGTGCCGACAAACCACGGCGGATTGTCGCCGTGAGACGTCACTGCACTGGCCAGCGCAATTTCAAAGTGCAACCCGCGTGCCAGTTCGAAACCTCCGGCCACAGGAAAACAAGTTGTTGACGAAGGGGCGGTTAGTGGCGCGCACGAACAAGACAGCATTCCGATTCACGTTTCGTGTCAAACCACGGTGTCAGAATTCCCGCCGTCTGTGTCGTAAAGCCGACACTCAGGCACTCGCAGCGCCGCGGATGATGCCAAGTTTTTCCATCCGGTAGAGGAGCGAGGTGCGCTTCATCCCCAGCCTGACCGCGGCCCCGGCCGGGCCGCCCACTACCCAGTTGGTTTTTTCCAGCGCGTCGACGATGTGGCTTCTCTCCAGGTCGCGCAGCGTCCTCGACTCCAGCTGCGGAAGCGATGGCGCGATTTCTGTCGTCGACTTCAATTCGGAAAGCGGCGCCCGCAACTCGGTCCCGCTGCTCAGGATGACGGCGCGTTCGATGAAGTTCTGCAGCTCGCGAATGTTACCCGGCCAGGAATACCGCCTCATCGCCTCCAGGGTCGCCGCCGGAATGTTCTGCACGCTACGGTTCATGCGCCGCGAGTACTTGCTGGTGAAATAGCGCGCCAGCAGCGGAATATCTTCCGCCCGATCGCGCAACGGCGGAAGGGTGAGGGGAAAAATGTTCAGGCGATAGAACAGGTCGCTACGAAAACTTCCGTCAGCCACCATCGCTCCCAGGCTGTGATTCGTCGCCGCAATCACGCGCACGTCTACCTTCTGGGTTCGCGTTCCACCCAGGCGCTCGAACTCCTGCTCCTGCAGTACCCGCAACAGCTTGGGCTGGAGCTCCCGGGGAATGTCGCCAATCTCGTCGAGAAACAAGGTGCCCTGATGAGCCAGCTCGAAGCGCCCAATCTTGCGCGCAATCGCCCCGGTGAACGCTCCCCGTTCGTGACCAAAGAGCTCGCTCTCCAGCAGTCCCATCGGGATGGCGGCGCAATTGATCTTGACGAAGGTTCGCTCCCGCCGCGAGCTGCGATCGTGAATCGCGCGCGCGATCAGTTCCTTGCCCGTACCGGTCTCCCCGTCGATCAGCACTGTTGAATCGGTAGGAGCCACCGTCTCCACCTGCTCCAACACATGCCGCAGCACCCGGCTGGAACCGACAATGTCCTCGAAGTCCTGTTCCGCGCGGATCTCTTCTTCGAGGTAGGACTTCTGCTCGATGACGCGCTCGGCTCTCTCCGAAAGCTTGCGATGTTGCAGGGCGTTGTTGACGCCGATCGCGATCTGCTGCGCTACCTGGCAGAAGAACTTCAGATCCGCCTCGGTAAAGGCGCTTTCGTTACGGCTGCCCAGTGTCAGTACCCCGACGCTCTTGCTCTCCGCGTTCGGCCGCAGCGGCAAGACCATGCTGGAGCGCAGCCCTTCGCTTTCTGCCACCCGCACGCCACTCGGATTGGTGAACGGCACCGATCCCGGCCCGCTGCCGACCATCAGTGGCTCTCCGGTGCGAAATGCCTTGCCAGGATTTGAGTTGCTGATCGATAGCAGCATGTCCTGCTGGAGAAATCCGCGACTGTGCGGAAAGTCGAGGGCGTGAATCCGCAGCATGTCGGGAAGCTGCGTATCGGGAAGCATGAGGACCGCCGAATCATGGGAGACGACCCGCCGCAAACTGGTGGAGATCGCCTGAAACAAATCGCGGAGCTCCAGGTTCGACACCACGCTGTTGTTAATCTCCAGCACCAGTTGCAAGCGGTCGCGTTCGCGCGCCAGCTCGGTCTGCAACGCCATGCCTTCCTCGTAGCGCAAAGCGTTATCCAGAGCTACGGCAACCTGAGCCGCAACCAGTTTGGCAATCTCCAACTCCTCGGCTTCGTAACCGCCTTCCGCAGCCCGTCCCAAGGCCAATGCCCCGATCCTGCGATGCGCGCTCGTCAGCGGCAGACTGCAAAGGGAGCCCACTTCATGTTCCCGCAACAAATCGAACATTTGGGGATATTGGTGGGCCGCGGCAAGGCTCTTGAAATTCAGTACCTGCTGCGTCATGCGAATTACTTCGGACGGGGACTCGGCGATAGGCACCTCGATCGCGCCCGGCGCTGTCTTCTGCATCGACGACTGTAGAATGTGGAAGCGCATCACACCCCGGCGCTCATCGTGGACCGCGACGCTGAGATAGTGAAAGCCCAGGAGTTGATGCAGGCAATCCGCCAGCCGGCCAAACAAATCGGCCAAATCGCGATGCGATGCGATGACTCGCGAAACTTCCATCACTGCCTGGTAGTTGCGTTCGGCTGCGTCGACTTCGAGTGTCATAAACAGATGACGAACCGGCGCGGTCCGTGATTCCGAGTCGCTCGCGGCTGTTTGCCAACCGCGACTCAGATCGCTTGGAGAGGATCAACTGCCCCACACAGGAAGCCGCCAGAGGGCGATCTTTCCGCCACCTTCTGGCTTGGTTTCTTTAGATTACGACAAGAAGTTCCGGAATTTTGTAAAGTTATGTCAACTTGCTGCTCCGGGGGATCACTTGCTCGAATGGCGCAATTTGACGCTCGCGGTAAACTTCCAACACCCGGGGAGGCGTGATCGTCCTCCGGCGTTGCCGATTCCGGCTTGCCCAGCAGAATTCACGGGATTTTGAAGTATCGGAACGAGTGCAGGAGCATAACCAGATAAGCGATGACGGATCGCTGTTTCGTTACGCCGGTCGCCGTCATCCATAGCTTTATCAACTTCGGATCGTCCACCCTGTAGTGGCAAGGAGAGGTAGTGGCTCAATTTGATCGGATTCGCGAAAAACTAAGTGGCATCCCGAGTGTAGCGAGGGATCTGGGCGTGCCGATTCGCGCCGCTGCGCGAAAGATACGCATCCTCATTCGAATTGAGCCACTGCCGAAGGAGAGCTTCTCGTGATCTGCACCAATCCCGCCCCCGGAGCCCCGGGCATCGAGCCGCGCTGGACAGGCGGCGCCAAGGACGCTGTCGGAACCGCTTACTCCGTCTCCAGCCGCCTGTGGTACACGCTGGCCCGTGGCGTCACTACCGAGATCTATTACCCGACCATCGACACACCTCAGATTCGGGATCTGCAATACCTCATCAGCGACGAACAGACTTTTTTCCACGACGAGCGCCGCAATACCATCAGCAAGATCGAGCTCATCGATCCCGGCGCCCTGGGGTTCAAGATCACCAACACCGATCCCGACGGACGTTACTCGATCGAGAAGCAGATCATCGGCGATCCCCACCTGAACTGTCTGCTCCTTCGCACCAAGTTCAATGTTGCGCCGGAGTGGCAGGGACGGCTGCATCTGTACGTTCTATGCGCTCCGCATCTCGAGATCGGCGGCTGGCACAACAATGGCGAGATCGTGGAAGCGAAGGGGCGGAAATTCCTGCTCGCCTACCGCGGCAAAACCTATCTCGCCGTCGGCGCCACCTCATTCTTCAGCAAGCTTTCCTGCGGCTACGTCGGTACCAGCGACGGATGGACCGACCTTGCCCACAACCTGAAAATGGATTGGCAATACGACAACGCTCTCGATGGCAACATTGCCCTCACCGGGGAGATCGACCTCAGCCACGGCTACGAATTCACCCTCGGACTCGCCTTCGGCCACACCCGCCATAACGTCGGGGCTACGCTGTTCCAATCGCTCTGCGTTCCCTTCGCCAATAACGTCAAAAGCTTTGTCGATCAATGGAGCCGCACCCGCAAGCGGCTGGCCGTGATCGACATGAACAAGGGCAAGGTCACCCCAGCCGACTCTTCCCTGTTCGCGCGCAGTATCAATCTGCTCCTGGCCCACGAGGACAAGATCTATCCCGGCGCCATGATCGCCAGCATGAGCATTCCCTGGGGCGAGGACAAAAGCGACGACGAACTCGGCGGCTATCACCTGGTGTGGACGCGCGATATGGTGCAATGCGCCAGTGCCCTGATGGCCGCCGGCGACACCACGACTCCCCTGCGCGCCATGATCTACCTGGCCATCGCCCAAGGCGAAGACGGCGGCTTCTACCAGAACTTCTGGATCGATGGCTCGCCCTACTGGACGGGCGTGCAGCTCGACGAAGTCTCCTTCCCTATCATCCTGGCGTGGCGTCTCTGGAAGGCCAACGCGATGGGAGGGTTCGATCCTTACATCACCATTTCGCGCGCCTGCAAATATCTAATCCGCAAAGGTCCCGCCACGGCCGAGGAGCGATGGGAAGAAGCCGGCGGCTACTCGCCTTCCACCCTCGCCACCAACATCACGGCCCTGATCTGCGCCGCCGAAATGATCGAGGCTCGCGGCGACAATCATACGGCGGAGTTCCTGCGCACTTATGCCGACTTCCTGGAATCGCATGTGGAGAAGTGGACCGTTACCAATAACGGCGGTCTGGTGCCGGGAATTCGGCGGCATTACATCCGCATCAATCCTGCCACCAGCCATGAGGGCGCGATCGGCGACGAGGATCCCGATAACGGCGAGCTGCTGCTGGCCAATCAGCCTCCGGACGCTCGCTACCGCTATCCCGCCAATCAGATTGTCGATGGTGGCTTCCTGGAACTCGTCCGCTTCGGCATACGGGCGGCGAACGATCCGTTGATCGAAGACTCATTGAAGGTTATTGAC
Organism: Candidatus Korobacteraceae bacterium; assembly: GCA_049798495.1. Classification (GTDB taxonomy): domain Bacteria; phylum Acidobacteriota; class Terriglobia; order Terriglobales; family Acidobacteriaceae; genus Bog-257. The sequence continues at coordinate 8,854 of JBARGS010000201.1, forward strand.
GCTGTCCTCAAGGTCGATACCCCGAGCGGTCCTTGCTGGAGGCGCTACAACCATGATGGCTACGGCCAGCGCGCCGACGGTACCTCGTTCAAGAAGTGGGGAGTGGGTCATGCGTGGCCCTTGCTCACGCTGGAGCGCGCAACCTACGAGGTGGCGGCAGGGCGCAGTGTCGATATTTACCTGCGCGCGGTGGAGCAATTCTGCACCGGCGTCGGCCTGATTCCCGAGCAGATCTGGGACGCTCCCGACATTCCCGAAGAGCACATGTTTTTCGGCCAAGCTACGGGCGCGGCGATTCCCCTGATGTGGGCCCATGCGGAATATGTAAAATTGCTGCGCTCGGTGGTGGAGAACCGCGTCTTCGACCGAATCGAACCGGTGGCCGAGCGTTACGGCAACGCGGCGCCGCGCCAGGCAATCGAAGTATGGAAGATCAATCGCCAAATCCGCAAAGTGCCGGTGGGAACTCTGCTGCGCATTGTGGCCTCATCGCCATTTACGCTGCACTGGAGCGATGATGAGTGGAACACGCCGCATGACACCAGCTCAACTCCTACTTCCATCGGAATGGAATATGTGGATATGACGATCGATCAATTGCAGAAGGCGCCGCTGCGGTTTACCTTTTTCTGGCCGACGGACAACCAGTGGCAGGGCAGCGACTACGCAATCGAAATCGAACATGCGACGCAAGCTGACGCGAGTAGCAGAAAGGCGGTAGCGGGTGAGTAGCCAGATAGACCTATCCGTGCAGGGAAAAGGGCAGGCCCCAGCCGGGGTCGAATTGACGAGCGACTCGAAGCAGCAACTCCAGCGTCTCTGCATCAACACCATTCGCACGCTGGCGATGGACGCGGTACAGAAAGCCAACAGCGGACATCCCGGCACCCCCATGGCGCTGGCACCGCTGGCGTTTGTTCTGTGGGACCGCTATCTGCGGCACAATCCCCATAATCCGAAGTGGCCCGGCCGCGACCGCTTCATCCTCTCCAACGGCCACGCGTGCATGCTGCTGTACGCCATGCTCTACCTCACCGGCTACGACATGTCGCTCGACGACATAAAGCAGTTCCGCCAATGGGGATCGAAGACGCCCGGCCATCCTGAGTACCACCACGTACCCGGCCTCGAAGTCACGACTGGCCCGCTGGGACAGGGCGTCGCCAACTCCGTAGGCATGGCGATCGCGCAGCGCTGGCTGGCCGCGCACCTCAACACGGCGGGCAGCGACCTCTTCGACTATCGCATTTACGCCTTCTGCGGCGATGGCGACTTGATGGAAGGTGTCAGCAACGAAGCCGCTTCGGTCGCCGGCCATCTTGGCCTGTCGAACCTCATCTGGTTCTACGACAACAACCACATCACCATCGAGGGTCACACCTCGCTGGCCTTCAGCGACGATGTTGCGACCCGCTTTCAGGGCTGGCACTGGAATGTGCTGCACGTCAGCGATGTCAACGATCTGGAGATGCTCGACGTCGCTATCAATGCGGCCCGGAGAGAACCGGACCGGCCGTCGCTGATCATCGTCGATAGCCACATCGGTTTTGGATCCCCTCATCGCCAGGACACGAAAGAAGCTCACGGCGAGGCCTTGGGCGAGGATGAAGTTCGCCTCACCAAGATCGCCTACGGCTGGCCGCCCGACGCGCACTTCCTCGTTCCCGAAGAAGCCAAGGCTTACATGGGCAAGGCGGTGGAGCGCGGCGCCAAGTGGGAGCAGGAGTGGAATCAGAGCTACGGCTCCTGGGCGAAGCAATCCCCGGAGCTGGCGAAGATGTGGGAGCAGATGTCGAACGCGGAATTGCCCCCCGGCTGGGACAAGGACATCCCCTCCTTCCCTGCCGACGCCAAGGGCCTCGCCACCCGCGACTCGAGTAACAAGGTGCAGAACGCGGTTGCGGCAAAGATGCCGTGGCTCCTCGGCGGCTCAGCCGATCTCTATCCCTCGACCAAGACCCTCATCAAAGACGGTGGCGACTTCGAGAAGGGCAACTACGGCGCACGCAACTTCCACTTCGGCATTCGCGAGCACGCCATGGGCTCAATTATCAGTGGCATGGCGCTCTCCTGTCTGCGGCCGTACGGTGCGACGTTCTTCGTCTTCTCCGACTACATGCGTCCCACGCTGCGACTCGCGGCAATGATGGAATTGCCGGTCATCTACATCTTCACCCACGACTCCATCGGCCTCGGCGAGGATGGGCCGACGCATCAGCCCATCGAACACCTGATGTCGATCCGCGCCATCCCCCGTATGATCCTGATTCGTCCGGCGGATGCCAACGAAGTCGCCGAAGCCTGGCGCGTGATCATGCCGCTCAAGCACAATCCCGTTTCGCTGGTGCTGACGCGGCAAGGCGTGCCGACCTTCGACCGCACCAAGTACGCTTCGGCAGCCGGGCTCGCCAAGGGCGCATACATCATGGCTGATTCCGGAAGTACGCCCGACATCATCCTGATCGGCACCGGCTCGGAGGTACAGCTTTGCGTCGGCGCATACGAGCAACTCACCGCCGAGGGCGTGAAGGTTCGCGTAGTGTCGATGCCATCATGGGAGCTTTTCGCGCTGCAGCCGGACGACTACAAGGCGCAGGTCTTCCCGCGCGAAGTGACGGCTCGGCTTGCGGTCGAAGCCGGCACTCCCTTCGGCTGGGCGGAATATGTCGGCCTTGACGGCGCTGTCGTGGGCCGCGCGGATTTTGGCGCCTCCGCTCCCTACAAGGAAATCTTCAAACACTTCGGCTTCACCGTGGACAACGTCGTTGCCAAAGCGCGCGAGGTAATGCAAAAAACCAAACGGTAACATTTTCAGAGTAAGATGAGATTCATCTTGGGCGCCGGCGAAAATTGTCGGCGCCGTGCTATCTGGCTCTGATTACTTTTTCGCCTCAGCACGAGTTCGGATTAGCCAGTGCTTTTCGAAGTTGTAGAGAACGAGCGCCGTAGGCGCGGCATAAGTTAGCCCAGCGCTTCAGCGCTGGGTGGCTGCAGTTTTGGAATTGAGCCCCTTTAGGGGCGGCACGCCGGAATGTCAGCAGATCCACGCGCGCCCGGTAGAACCCCAACGGAACCCATCTGCGAGGCATCCATGAGCACCGACCCAACCTTGCAAATCCCACCGGATGACGTCGTCGCGCGCCACACCGCCGCGCTCGGTCAATACGATCCCGGCTTCGCCACCACCCTGCAACGCCTCTCCGCCGACGACTTCCTATCGCGCTTCTGGAGGAAGGACTCCACTCTCTGGAAGAGTGAGCCCGAGCATGAGTCCATCATTGCCAATGGTCTGGGCTGGCTTCACGTCGCCGAAACCATGCAGGAGCATCTTGCCGATCTCACTGCCTTCGCGGACGAAGTCAAGAACGCCGGCTTCGAGTTCGTGGTTGTGCTCGGGATGGGTGGCTCCAGCCTGTCTCCCGAAGTGTTGAGCAGCACCTTCGGCCGGCAAGATGGCTACCCCCAGCTCTTCGCGCTCGATTCGACCGTGCCGACGGCGATCCGCCACATGGAACAGAGAATCAATGTCGGCAATACGCTGTTCGTCGTTGCCACCAAGTCCAGCGCCACCACCGAGCCGCAGATGTTCCATCGCTATTTCCGCGACCGTGTCAAGCGGGTCAAGGGCGACACCGCCGGCGAGAGCTTCATTGCCATCACCGATCCCGGCAGCCAGCTCATCAAAGACGCCGCGCACGGACACTTTCGCCGCGTCTTTCTCAACATGCCCGACATCAGCGGCCCCTATTCGGCGCTGTCGTACTTCGGCATGGCGCCATTCGCGCTGATGGGCGGCGATGTGAAGACGATGCTCGATCGCGCCGTCCACGCGATGCAAGCCTGCGGCGCTGCGGCCACCATCGAGCAGAATCCCGGCGCGCGCCTTGGAGCCACGCTGGCTTCGCTCGCCGAAGCGGGACGCAACAAGCTGACGCTGGTCACGTCCCCTTCCCTTGCCGCTCTTGGCCTGTGGATCGAACATCTCATCGCGGAAAGCACCGGCAAGGAAGGCAAAGGCCTGGTGCCCATCACCGGAGAGCCGTTGGCCTCTCCCGAAATTTACGGTGACGATCGGATCTTCGCCTACATCCGTACCGCCGCGGAAACGAGCGACGAGCTCGAGGCAAAGCTCGCGGCGCTGGAAGCGGCAGGACATCCCGTCCTTCGCCACACCCTCCGCGATCCACTCGACCTCGGCGAAGAATTTTTCCTCTGGGAATTTGCCACGGCAACCGCCGCCGCGCTGCTCGGAGTCGATCCCTTCGACCAGCCTGACGTGCAGGAGTCCAAGGACAACAGCAAGCGTCTGCTGGCGGAGTACGCGCAGGACGGCTCTCTTCCGCCGCAGAAGCTGATTGTGGCGGAGGAGTCGATCCGCGTCTTCGGCGACGCCGAAACCTGCGATGCGCTGCGCCGCAGCGGCTCGTCGCTGCAAGCTATCGTCTCCGCACACCTGGCGCGGCTCAGCCCAGGCGACTATTTCGCCATCACGCCCTACATCGAGCCGCTGGGCAACTATGAATCCCTGGTGCAGCAGATTCGTCTGACTGTTCGCGACCAGAAAAAGGTCGCCACCACCATCGGCCATGGTCCCCGCTTCCTGCATGCCACCGGACAGTTGCACAAGGGCGGCCCCGAGACTGCGCTGTTCCTGCAGCTCACTGCCGAGGACATCACCGACATCGAGATTCCCGGCGAGAAATTCTCCTTCGGCGTGCTGAAGCAAGCGCAGGCGCTGGGAGATTTCGAGGCTTTGTCCAGCCGGCATCGCCGCGTGCTGCGCATCGATCTGGGGCGTGACATCGAGAAAGGGTTGCGCAAACTGCTTGCGTTGGTCAAGCAAGCGGTTTCATCCTCGGCGCTCGCATCGGTTGCGATGCAGAAATAATGTCGCGAATTGCGCGCAACGCCTAGGAGAGTGTGGCCCTCAGACCCGCGCCGCGCCCGTATGACTCGGGCGGTGCGTATACTCAGGTCCGCGCTACGCGACCTCGGCGCCAGCGGCGAAGCCGCGACATATCTTAGCCCGCCGTTTCCACGGCGGGGGTGCGCGGCATCGCTGAGGCAAGTCCCGTTAGGGACGGCCTACCCCTCTAGCGGTGCTTCAGCACCGCGTTCCCGAACCATTGCTCGACGCCCGGACATATGTCGTCCCTGACGGGACTTCCTCCTCTTCTCCTTCGCCACCCGCCGTTGAAACGGCGGGCTAAGACATGCCACGCCTTCGGCGCTTGATCTCTCGGGCTTCGCACTCTACTGCCTCGCCGATAAAACATTCTCAAAGGCGAACAAGACTGCATCTGGCTGAACCCTTCCGGCACGAACTTCTATCCAATGGCAGAGGAGCGACCTGAGATATGAGCACCCTCGTACACCCTGCGCCCCGGAAGCTTGAAGCATCCGTTTTACCTCAAGGCGATTCCTGCCTGGTCGTCATTTTCGGAGCCACCGGCGATCTTACTCGCCGCAAGCTGATTCCCGCTCTTTACGATCTGGCCTGCGTCGGTTGCACCAGCCGCAATTTCGAGGTCCTGGGCATTGGCCGAACCAAGCTGGCTGACGAGGAGTTTGGCGCACGTATGCACGACGGCGCAGCGACTTCGAAAGATGCTCGCCACTTTACCGAAGAAGGTTGGGAAGACTTTGCCAAGCGGCTGCATTACCTGCCGGGAGATGCCAGTCACCCGGACTTTTATCCGCAGCTGAAGGCGAAGATCAAAGAGATGCAGAAGAACGGCGCCAGCAAGAACATTCTGTTCTACGTCTCGACTTCAGCATCGCTGGCGCCGCCCATCGTGGAAGGTTTGGGCCAGGCCGGCCTGGCGCGCAACGACGAAGGCTGGACTCGCATCGTTCTGGAAAAGCCGTTTGGTCGCGACCTGGCCAGCGCGCAGGAGTTGAACGAAATTGTCTCCCGGGTGTTCGACGAAGATTCCGTCTACCGCATCGACCACTACCTGGGCAAAGAGACGGTGCAGAACATCATGATGTTCCGCTTCGGCAATTCCATGTTCGAGCCGGTGTGGAACCGCAATTACATCGACTACATCGAGATCACGGCGGCGGAAGCGCTGGGTGTCGAGGGCCGCGGCGCATTTTACGAAGAGACTGGCGCTCTGCGCGACATGGTAGCCAATCATATGCTCCAGTTGCTGATGTTAACTGCGATGGAGCCTCCGGTCAGCTTCGACGCCAATGCAGTACGCGGGCACAAGGTGGAAGTACTGAGCGCCATCCGTCCCATGTCGAGAGATGAGGTGGCAAAGTTCACGGTGCGCGGCCAGTATGGGCCGGGCGCCATCGACGGCAAAGTCGTGCCGGGCTATCGCCAGGAGCCCGGCGTCAAACCCGATTCGCTGACCGAAACTTATGCCGCGGTCGAGTTCCACGTCGACAACTGGCGTTGGGCGGGAGTTCCCTTCTACGTTCGTGCGGGCAAGCGGCTGGCGAAGCAGTTGACGGAAATCGCGGTTCACTTCAAGCGCACTCCGCAGGCGCTGTTCGCACGCACTCCTGAAGGCGTACACCACAACATCATCACCATGCGGATTCAGCCCAACGAAGGCATCTCGCTCAGCTTTAGCGCGAAGCAGCCAGGCTTGCAGTTCCGTGACATCCGCGTCGATATGGATTTCTCTTACCACGATGCCTTCGGCACCGAAACGCCAGCGGCCTACGAGACCCTGCTGCTCGACGTGATGCGCGGTGACGCGACGCTATTCACCCGCCGCGACGAAGTCGAGGCCGAGTGGCGGATCATCACTCCCATCGAAGACGCGTGGCTGGAATTGCCTCCGCCGCAATTTCCCGACTACGCGGCGGGCAGCGAAGGTCCGGAAGAAGCCAATCGCCTCATTCAGCATGACCGTCTGCGGTGGCGATCGCTCATCCACCCTGACGGTCAAGGCTCCTAGCCCGATCGTGTGCGGTTGGACGGGCGCATGATCCTTGTCATCATGGGCGTTGCAGGTATTGGCAAGACGACCGTGGGACAGGCGCTCGCGCACGATTTGCATTGGCGCTTTGTCGACGCCGATACCTACCATTCCGCAGCCAACGTCGCCAAGATGCATGCGGGTATTCCGTTGACCGATGCGGATCGCGAGCCCTGGCTCGCATCGCTGCACGAAGCCATCGTGGGCTGGCTCGCCAGAGACGAGAACGTCGTATTGGCGTGCTCGGCGCTGAAGGCTTCCTACCGCAGTGATCTCGTGGTCAGTCCTGAAGTCAAGCTGGTGTATCTGCGGGGCGAGCTGGAACTCGTCGCTTCCCGGCTGGCGGCGCGACAAGGTCACTACATGAATCCTGACCTGTTGCAAAGCCAGTTTGACGCACTTGAGGAACCAGGAAATGCTGCCGTCTTCGATGCCAGCCTGCCGGTGGTCCAACTGGTAGCTGCCATACGTCACGCGCTCGAAGTATGATGCTTGAATCTTGCATCTAACATGAGTTCCCTTGATGCCCACTCGTCGCAAAACGCCAATCGTGCTCTGGATCCTCCTCGCAGTTGCGGTAGTGTTCGTCGTCGGCGTGGTTTCGCTACTCACCGTGCCCGCACCCATTGAGGTCTGGCTCCAGGGTCGCGTCGTGGAGGCCTTGCGCGAGCACTATGGTCGCGACGTCCGGCTGCAAAACCTGCACGTCACGCTGATTCCCGAGTTTGGTGCGACCGCCGACAATTTCGTGCTGCCCAATCGCGGCAATGGCGAGTTTCCGCCGTTGATCACGGTGAAACACATCACCATGCGGGCGGGCCTGCCGGAACTGCTGCGCACGCCCGTACACATCAGTTGGCTCCGGCTGGAAGGGCTGGAGATTTACGTTCCTCCCAAGCAAGAGCCCGGCGCTGGCGCCGCAGCCGGCAAGCCGAAGCAGCACACGCGGCTGGCAAACTTCGACATCGACAAAGTGGATGCCGACGGCGCCCAGCTTTACATCCTGCGCAGAGATCCGCGGCGTGAGCCCCTGCAGTTTGAGCTGCGCCGGCTCAAGCTGCGCAGCGCCGGCGTCGGCCAGCCCATGACCTTCAAGGCCGAGCTGACCAATCCCACTCCGCCCGGGCTCATCGAGACCACGGGACGCTTCGGTCCGTGGGATTTCGATGAACCTTCCGACACCAGAGTCAACGGCCATTACACTTTTCAACACGCCGATCTTTCGGTCTTCAACGGCATCTCGGGCATCCTGTCTTCGGTGGGCGACTACACCGGCGTGCTCCGCAATATTGTCGTCGACGGCACCACCGACACGCCTGATTTCGAGCTCGACCGCGGCGGTCAATCGGTTCACCTCACCACTGTCTTTCACGCTGTCGTGGACGGCACCAACGGCAATACCTATCTGCAACCGGTGAAGGCTCATTTCCTGAACTCCGATATCGTTACCAGAGGTGAAGTCGCGAACCCACCGGGGGTGAAAGGCAAGACCATCACGCTCGACACCGACATCGAAAATGCGCGCCTGCAAGATGTGCTGACGTTGGCGGCAAAGTCCGAGCCGCCGGCGGTCACGGGACGCCTTACCCTTAAAGCAAAACTTCAAATACCGCCTGGTAAAGATCCTGTGCTGCAAAAGATGCTCTTGGATGGAAAGTTCGGCGTGACGGGGGCGCACTTCACCCACCACAAGGTAAAGAGCGCCATCGCGGAGTTGAGCCGCCGCGGTCAGGGCAAGCCCGAGGATGACAGCATCACCGATGTTCCTGCCGACTTTTCCGGCGACTTCGACCTGCGCCATGCCACCCTCACTTTCAGCCGATTGCAGTTCGTGGTGCAGGGAGCGGCGGCGCAAATGCGCGGCTCGTACGGGCTGCACAGCGAAGCGGTAGATTTTGTCGGCGACGTCCGGCTCAGCGCCAGAATTTCGGAGACCGTACAGGGCATCGGACACTGGGTGCTCATCCCCTTCGATCCGCTGTTTATGAAGCACGGCGCCGGCACCTACCTGCCGGTGGAGATCACCGGAACCCGCGACCATCCCGACGTGCGGCTGCAACTCGGAAAGATCTTCTAGCTGCTCACGACAACGATTCACCACAGAGGCACGGAGCACAGAGGAAATTCAAGATCATTCACCACGGAGATCACGGAGGGCACGGAGAAATCCCTTTCAAAAGAAAACTCCGTGAGCTCCGTCTCCCCCGTAGTGAATCGTACTTTGCGCTACCGGATAACGTCCTGTGCTCGGCCCTTCCACTCTCCGCCGCGCTTCATCCAATACTTTACTGCCGAATCGATCGTCGCACCCATGTAGAACAACGCGCTCAACGGCAACGCCAACGCCCAAAGAGGATTGAGACGATAGAAGCGAACCATGGGGAGATACGCCGCAATCATCAGCAGATACGCCAAAGCCCCAACGGCACCCAGCAGCCCAGATCCGCTGGCGAGCAACGCTATCGGCAAGACGTACACCAGCAGCATTCCCAGCACCGCCCCAAGCAGAAGCCAGACAGAATGCCGCAACTGGTTGAATGCGGTTCGCGCGATCATGCGCCCGATCTCGGCGAACGAACCGTAAACTCGCACGCTCCGAGTGTCTTCCGTCAGACCGAGCCACACGCGACCGCCGCTGCGCTTCACTGCTCGCGCCAGCACGCAATCGTCGATGATCTCCTGCCGGATGGCCGCAATCCCTCCCGCCCGCGCCAGTGCCGCCGGACGAATCAACATGCAGCCACCGGCGGCTCCGGCCGTCTTGCGGCGCGGATCGCGAGTCCAGCCTGGCGGGTACAGTAGAAAAAAGAAAAATACGAACGCCGGAATCAGCAGCTTCTCCGCCACGCTGCGGCAGTGCAGCTTCACCATGAGAGAAACAAGATCGTAGCCACCAGACTCGGCGATACCCGCCAGCATGGCGACATTTTCGGGCGAGTGTTCGATGTCGGCATCGGTGAGCAGCAAAAACTCCGGCTGCAACCTAAGCGCCTGCTCGATCCCCTGCTGCATTGCCCACAGTTTTCCCGACCATCCCTGCGGCAGCGGAAGTCCGGCAATCACGCTCAGACGATCGCCCGCGGAACTTTCGGCGGCCGCTCGCCGGGCGGCTTCGGCCGTCCCGTCGGTGCTGTTGTCATCGACGATGAAGATATGAAGAGCGTCCGTGCAACTTTGACGAAGCAGGGACCTTACCGAGCGGCCGATCACCTCAGCTTCATTGCGAGCGGGAATGATAGCCGCAATCGAGCTGGAGACCGTACGTTGCGGAAAATTGCCCGCGACCAAACGACGCACCATCCAGAATCGCCCGTGCCCAAGCAGAAGATAGAACCAAATCAGCAGCGATACGACTCCGGCAATCAGGAAAAACTGATCTGCCGAAATCATCGTCATAGATATGGCCATTGAGTGGGATAGCGATGCAATCGCTTTTCACCGCATCTTACGAGACTTCGCGATCGCTCGCTTCACGTCGCTTGGCGTCAGACCGGCTTGGCGGGCCAGCCGCCGGGCCTCGCGGATAAGACTGTCGAATTCTTTCCAGGAAGGCGCGGACAATCGCTGCAACACCAGTGCATCGCCCTTGGCAACCACGACAAACTCTGCCCCAGGCTCGAGCGATAGCTGCTCCCGTATGCGCTCGGGGATCACGACTTGCCCGCGCGACGACATCTTGGTAGTAACAGGATTCATAATCTTACCAGTAAGATTGTATCATGCTGACACGGCCGCGCCGGTTGTGTCGGTTATCGGCTAGCCAGCCCCCCGGCTGTCTCCCCTCCGTCAATCACGTACACCTGGCCGGTGAGATACGCCGCGTCATCGGAGGCGAGAAAGGCAAACAGCGCGGCCACTTCCTCAGGCTGCGCGTGACGGCCGAGGGGGATCTTCCGGTTCACCGCTTCCAGCATCTCGTCGCTGTATTCGGCGCGCTGCATAGGCGTAAGGACATACCCGGGCGCAACAGCATTCACCCGGACCTTGGGCGCAAGCTCCAGCGCCATCGACCGCGTCAGCTCGATCACGCCGGCTTTGGTCGCGTTGTAATCCGCGTAGAAGGGATGACCGACGATGCCGTTAGTGGACGCCATGTTGAGAATCGCGCCGCCATCGTGTTCCATCATGTAGCGCGCCGCCGTTTGCGCAACATGGAAGACGCCCGTCAGGTTCACCGCCAGAACCCGGTTCCACTCTTCCGAAGCGATGTCGAGGAAGCGGTGGCGAATGCTGATGCCGGCATTGTTAATCACCACATCCAGCCCGCCCAGTTCGCCGACCATCTCCGCAAATGCCTTCTGCACCTGTTGGTAATCGGAGACATCGCCGACATGGCTAGCCGCAATCCCAGGCAGTTCCTTGCGAATCCTCTCGCAACCACTCTGATCGCGGTCGAGAACCGCCACTCGCGAGCCCTCTTCCAGAAAGCGAGCCACTGTGGACGCGCCGATACCGCTGGCGCCACCAGTGACGACCACTCGCTTATCCCGAAGTCCGCGCATGAGCAGCGACAGAATAACAAACGGCCTCCCTCGGAGGATCACTCACGGCAAGGGTCATAACCTGCTAAACTTTTGCCGCAAGAAAATGACACCCCAAGTTCAGGGTCTTCGCGCCCGGCTCTACGACAATCCCGAAGGCAAGTTCGTCCACGACGTGGTGCTGGATTCGTGCCGCCGGCATGGAACCAAGGTCGCCATCGTCGACACCTCGTGTACGCCCGCCCGACGCATCACCTACGCTGCCTACGCTGAGATGGTGGAGATGGCCGCGCGGGGCCTGGTGGCGGCGGGCATCCGTCCAGGCGAAACCATCGGCATCTTCCTGCCCAACTGCTGGGAGTTCGGCGTCGCTTATCACGCTGCCACGCTCGCGGGCGCCGTGCCGACGACTCTGAATCCCACCTATCGCGAGCGCGAGGTCCACCACCAACTCGAGACCGCGGACGCCGTGGCTCTCATCAGCGACGGCTCACTGCTCAGCGGCATCGATCTATCCGGCTTGCCCGCCCTGCGCGAGCTGTACACGGTTCGCACACCCGGCCCAGGCGGCTCGCAGTTCTTCGATTCGCTCTTCCAGCCGGGGCTGACCGCACCTTTTCCGCAACCCGAACACGACTCGCGTCTGACCCTGGCTACGCTACCCTTCTCCAGCGGGACGACCGGCCTGCCGAAGGGCGTCATGCTATCGCATTACAACCTGGTCGCCAACGTCTATCAGACGCTGACGCCGGGTGAGTTCGGCGCCATCAATGCCGACGAAGTGATGTTGTGCTTCCTGCCGCTCTATCACATCTATGGGCTGACTATCGGGCTCAATCTTTCCCTCATCGTCGGCTGCACCGTGGTGCTGATGGCGCGCTTCGATTGCGAAAAGGTCCTGCAGACGTTGTGCGAGGAAGGCGTGACGCTCGCCTTGTGCGTCCCTCCCGCGCTGCTGGCTTTCTGTCAGGCGGCGGAGCAGGGCAAGTTCCCTTGCGATCATCGGCTGCGCTGGGTGAAGTCGGGCGCAGCGCCGCTGGCTCCGGAGCTGGCGCGCCGCTTCACCGATTGCACCGGCATCCGCATTCGCCAGGGCTACGGCATGACCGAAGCTTCACCAGTCACGCACATGGGATTCCTTGCGCCAGAGCTGTATTGTCCCAACTCCGTCGGCGCGCCGGTGGCGCAGACCGAATGCCGCGTCGTCGACGAGAAAGAGAACGACGTTGCGCCGGGCGAGATTGGCGAACTCGTGATGCGTGGTCCGCAGTTCATGCTGGGTTACTGGAAGTCGCCCGATGCCACGGCTGCGGTTTTGCGCGACGGCTGGTACTGGTCGGGCGATATCGTACGTGTCGATGAGAACGGCCTCTACTACATCGTCGACCGCCGCAAAGAGATGATGAAGTACAAGGGATTTTCCATTGCGCCCGCCGAAGTGGAGAGCGTGCTGCTCGAGCATCCGGTAGTCCGTGACTGCGGCGTGGTGTCGCGCACCGATGCCTCGGGCGAAGAGATTCCCTGCGCCTTCGTCGTCCTGCGCGAGGGTGGAGCTTCGACTCCGGAGACGGCCGGCCTATTGCAGGCCTTCGTGGCCGAGCGCCTGACGCATTACAAAATGCCGCGCGAGATTTATTTCGTGCAAACCCTGCCGCGCACTGCATCGGGAAAGATCCTGCGCCGCGAATTGCGCAAGCTGGTCAGCTAGGGCCGTATGTAATTTGGCGCGAAGAGCTGGCCGTCGTAAATCCAAGCGCCGTAGGCGCGGCAAAGGTTAGCCCAGCCCTTCAGGGCTGGGTATGCGATCGAGATTAGCTATGAGTGCCGTGGGCACGACAGCCTTTGTCACGCCGATGGCCCGGCGTTGAACAACATTACGGCGACCACTCGCTGCTTGATTAATCGCTTTCGCACTCGCGACAACGCTTCGCGCGAAACTTCTATAATCCTTATTACTGATGCCAGCCACGAGCACCCTCTATTCCGTCCGGCCCCCGAAGTCCAGGCTGATTTTTCGCTCCGTCGTTATCGTCTTGATTTTGCTGTTGCTCGGCTTCCTGGGCTTCGACTTCTGGTTCTATCGCGCCGTGCGCGCCTCGCTGCCGCAGCGGGACGGCGCCATCCGCGTGCCTCTTGTCGCGCCAGTAACCGTCACCTACGATGCGCGCGGCGTTCCCAACATCTCGGCCTCCAATCTCCCCGACCTGTTTTTTGCCCAGGGCTACATCACAGCGCAAGACCGCCTCTGGCAGATGGACGTCACCCGACGCTTCGCCTCGGGCGATCTCGCCGCGATCCTCGGAGCAAAGTATCTGAAGTACGATCGCGAGCAACGCATCCTCGGACTGCGTCTGGTTGCCGAACGGGCCGTCGCCCAGATGTATCCCGCGCAGCGGGCGCACTTCGACGCCTATGCCGCCGGCGTCAACGCCTACATCGAGCAGCACCGCAAGACGCTTCCGCTGGAGTTCCGCTTTCTCACCTACTTCCCGCATGTCTGGACGGTCGAAGATTCCGTGCTCGTCGGCCTGTCAATGACCGAGTTCCTGAACCACGGTCTCTACAAAGACAAATTGGAGAAGGAAAAAATCCTGGCCAAGCTCGGCCCTGAGTTGACCAACGATCTCTACGTCAACACGTCCTGGCGCGATCACCCGCCGGGCGCCGACAGCAGTTCCATCGAAAACGAAATTCCCGGCGAGACCACGCCCGACGAGGAAGAGGAGACCGCACCGCAGAATCCCAAGGGCAATCGCGCTCCAGCTCATGAAAGAACCCGCAGCGAGTTCCTGCCCATTGATCGCCTGTTGCAATCGTTCCAGGAAAGCTTTCGTCCCGGCTCCAACAACTGGGTCGTCTCCGGCACTCACACCCTATCAGGCAAGCCGCTCCTGTCGAACGATATGCACCTGGAGCTGGCGATCCCCAACGTCTGGTACGAGGCGCACCTTACCGCCGGCGAATTCGACGTGGCCGGCGTCACGCTGCCGGGCGTGCCCTACGTCATTGTGGGACACAACCGGCGCATCGCCTGGGGTTTCACCAACCTTGGCCCGAATGTCGAAGACCTTTACATCGAAAAGTTCAACGGCCAGGGCGAGTACCTGACGCCACAAGGCTGGGTGAAGCCCGGGCATCGCGAAGAGATCATCCGCGTCAAAGGCGGCTCGGAAGTCGCCCTCGATGTAGTATTCACGCGGCACGGACCCATCATCACCGACCTGATTCCGGGCGAGCATCGCGCCCTTGCCCTCAAGTGGACCGTCTACGATTCTCAGACATGGCACATTCCCTTCTTCGTGGTGGACTCGGCGCAGAACTGGCAGGAGTTCGAGGCGGCGTTCTCGCAATTCGGCGCGCCCGCTCAGAACGTCGTCTACGCCGATGTCGATGGAAACATCGGCTACAAGGCCACGGGGCTGATTCCCGTTCGCGCCGCCGGCGATGGCTCGGTTCCCGAGCCCGGCGACGACGACTCCCACGAGTGGACCGGCTACGTTCCCTACGACAAGCTGCCGAGTATCTACAACCCGCCCTCGGGAATCATTGCTACCGCCAATGGCCGCATCACTCCAGACGGTTACCCATATCCGCTAAGCATCGAGTGGATGTCTCCTTACCGCACGCAACGCCTCTACAAGCTGCTCAATGCGAACAAGAAGTTCACCCCGGCCGACATGCTTGAGATTCAAACCGACATCGTCTCGCCCTTCGATCGCTTCTGTGCGGAGCGCTTCGTCTACGCTGTCGATCACACGGCGAAAGCATCGCAGCGCGCCAAGACCGCCGCCGACCTGATG
>JBARGS010000202.1:0-1640 GCA_049798495.1 Candidatus Korobacteraceae bacterium
GCCAAGCGCCGCCATCTGCCCCGCATCGCGGGGCACCGCTCAGGGGTCGCCGCCGTACGCTCCACCGTCGAGACTGCTGCACGCATCGGAATTCCCGCCCTTACGCTTTATTCCTTTTCGGTGGAAAACTGGAAGCGTCCCAAGGGCGAAGTAGAGTTCCTGATGAATCTGCTGCGGCGCTACCTGAAGATGGAGCTGCCCACGCTGATGGAGAACAATATCCGGCTGCAATACATCGGCCGGCAGCAGGAGCTTCCACAGGAGGTGCAGGAGCGCATGGCGTGGGCGCGCGAGATGACCGAGCGCAACACTGGCATGGTGCTGACGCTGGCGCTGAATTACGGCTCGCGCACCGAGCTGGTGGACTGCTTCAACTCGCTGGTCCGCGAGGCGTCGCGCAACGGCGGCATCGAGCACCTCAAGGTCGACGAGCGTTCTATCGCACGGCATCTCTACACCAGCGGCCTGCCGGAACTCGATCTGGTCATCCGCACCAGCGGCGAGATGCGGCTCAGCAACTTTCTGCTGTGGCAGGTGGCCTACGCCGAGATCTACGTTACCGAGACGCTGTGGCCCGACTTCCGCGGCACCCAGTTGCTGGAGGCCATCGAGGCATTCCAGAAGCGCGAGCGCCGCTTCGGAGGCCTCGTCACCGACAACGGACACCTTTCGTGAAGCGCGTCCTCACCGCAGTCATCCTGATTCCCCTGGTTGTGCTGGCTCTCTTTCGGGCGCCGCTGTGGCTGTTCACGCTGCTTGTGCTGGGTGTGGCACTGCTGGCGGCGCGGGAGTACTTCGACATCGCGGAGAAAACGGGTTTCAGACCGTTTAGGGCCCTCGCGTACGCCGCACTGGCGCTATCTTTCGGGATCTCGTATCTGGTCGCTTTTGTGGTCGCGCAACTCAGCTCGATCGCAAGACAGCAAAACGAATCCATCGGAGTCGATCTTCACGCGGTCGGCATGGGGTCCGACCTATGGGCGTTATCCGTCGTCATCGTCCTTGTCTTTGCCGGTCTCATCTTCCTAAGTGCAGGCTTGCGCTGCGAGGCGCTCTCCAATGCACTGCCGGACGCGGCGGTGTCTTACTTGCTGATTCCATACGTTGCGTTCACGCTCGGGTTGATTCCGATCTTGCGCTCCGGCGAAAACGGCGCGCTGTTTCTCCTCTACCTGATGTTGCTGGTCTGGTGTGGCGACATTGCCGCGTACTACGTGGGACGCGCAATTGGGAGTCACACGCTCGCGCCACGAATCAGCCCCGGCAAGACATGGGAAGGAGCTGCCGCTTCCGTGATCGGAGCCGTGATCGTTGGTTTGCTGTTATTTCGTTTCATCAATCCGGTCACAGAACTTTTCCGCAGCGCACATCTTCTCCGGGCCCGAATCTATAGCTTCAGTCAGCCCAGTCCTCAGACCCAACCCTTCGAGCTAGCGCCTGTGTGGTTCGTGATTGCGTTCGCTGTTTCGGTCAACGTCGCCGCGCAATTGGGCGATCTGGTCGAATCGGCCCTGAAACGGGGAGCGGGTGTTAAGGACTCTGGAACCCTCCTGCCTGGCCATGGAGGGGTACTCGATCGTATCGACGCTCTCTTATTCGCTCTGCCGGTGGGATTGATCTTCTACATCGCGGGCATGAGC
>JBARGS010000203.1:0-7182 GCA_049798495.1 Candidatus Korobacteraceae bacterium
GAGGCGTTGTTGTGGGTGGTGGATAAAGAGAAGGGGTACTGAGGCAGGCGGCGGCGGTGGAAAGAGACGGCTTTCGAAGGCCGCGGAACAAGTCGAAAAAGCAGATCCCTCGTCGGCCTTGCAGAGACTGTGTCGCAGCCCGTGTCGCCGCTCCGCGGCTCGGCGGAATTTTCCACTTGTGCGGGGGCTGACGCCCCCGCCTAACTTCATCCCGCCGCTTTGCGGCTGGTTTGATCGATGGTTCGAGCCGTTTGTCCCACTGAAAAATCCGTGTTTCGGTTGCGACACGGTCTCTGAAGGCTTCCTCGGGATGACAAGAATAGAAGGTTAGCGACGGCACAGCTAAAGCTGTGCCCCTTCAAAACCATTTCCAACCCTAAGGCTGCTGCTGCGGCCCGCGCGCGATGAGATAGAAGTCGAGATTTTGGTAGGCGAAGCCGCCGACCTTGATCACCCTGCGTCCCGGCAGGCGATATTCCAATTCCCTTTGCGTCCCAGTGGCGGCGATCACCAGGTGATCGTTCGGCGGAATTTCATTGTTCTTATAGTTGCCAATCCAGTGGTTGCGATAGAACCCAAGCCCGTACTGCACGCCGGGAGAAACATCGTATACGGCAACGTCAGGGATGCGACCGATCTCGGTCTGCTGCAATGTCATCGCAACCTGCCGCTCTGACTCCAGGATGTTAATCATGGGCGCCGTGCCTCGCAGCAACAGCGCGAAGGCGATGACCACGGGCACCAGCGTGGTAAAGCGCAGCACGCGGTAGCCCTGATTCTCGATGGTGAACCAGAACATAACGATCGTGATAATCGCCAGCGCCGAGGCCACAATGATTACGGTGGTGGGGAGCGGGAGTTTCAGGAGCTTGAAAGGAACGATGAATGCGGCAATCAGCATCGTCGCCGACAGCAGCGCGTGCAGCATCGTCATCCACCGGCTGGGTTTAGCGGTCTCGTCTTCACGGCGGCGAATAAAGTCGGCGAGCAGAATCGTCCCAGCGGGAATCGCAGGGAGAATGTACCCCGTCAGCTTCGACTGCGAGAGAGAGAAGAAGAGGATCGGCAGCAGCAGCCACAAGGTCAAGAAGGTTCGCAGATCTTCCTGACCCGCGGGCTGCTGCACGGAGAAGCGCCAGTCGCGAACTGCATCCACCACGGCGGCGACAACGAAGACCGTCCACGGCACCAGCGCGAGGAGCGCCACCGGGATATAAAACCAGAACGGTTGGGGATGGTGATAGACGTTGCTGGCGAAGCGTTCCAGATTATGCTGCAGGAAAAACGTCCGGAAGAACTCGGGATTGGCGTGCTGCACGGCGATGAACCACGGCAACGTGACCACGAGATACAGTGCGATGCCGATGGGCCAGAGCGTGCGAAGGAACAGACGGCCGTCGCGCCGCAGCGCGGCAAAGCAGACGATGATCAGCGCAGCCAGAAATACCGCGACCGGCCCCTTCGCCAGCGTCGCCATCCCGAGGAAGAAGTAGAAGGTGAGCAGCCAGCTTCGGCTGCCGCTGGAATACCAGCCGTACCAGCACAGCATGGCGACGGTGAACATCACGGTCAGCGGCATGTCGGTGGAGGCGCTGCGCCCGAAGCCGACGACGATGGCCGCCGACGCGGTGATCAGCGCGGCGTCCAGTTGCATGCCGCGACGAATGCGGCGTGCCCAGTTGTAGATGAAGATGATCAGCAGCGAAGAGAGAAGCGCCGACGGCAGGCGGGCTGCGGTATCGCTGACTTCGCCGGCGCCCTTGTAGGCGATGATCGCGCACCAGTAGTAGAGCGGCGGCTTCTCCAGCCACGGATGACCCCAGAGCATGGGAGTGACCCAGTCATGGCGGGCCAGCATCTCGCGCGCGACCTGCGCGTAGCGCGGTTCGTCAGCGCCGATCAGGCCGACGAGCTGGAGGCCGAGAAGAAAGAGAAATCCGCAGAAGGCGATGAGGGCAAGGGCGTCGGTGGAGCGTCGGGTGCGGTCGGTGAGGGTGGAAGGAGCGGGTCGCAAGATTGATTGTCCAGGTTTGCTTGGGGTAGTGCCGATCTTCAGATCGGCGTCTAAGGCTGTCACGCACCACTTCGCTGTGTATCAGGGCACGACCCTTCGGCTGCGCTCAGGGCAGGCTTTCAGTCGTGCCGAACGACATGCTAAGGAAGTCGGGCTTCAGCCCCTGCAGAGGGTCCGCAAGGGCTGAAGCCCAAGCCGCTCTGGCCCGCTGCGGCACGGCTGAAGCCGTGCCCTGATACAAGGCTTCTTACCAGTATGACTTCTAATCATTGCACATGCGCCTGGTAGCCGCTGAGGCGTAACTGGGTCAGCAGGCGCTCGGTCGCGACCGACAAGGGTCCGTCGACGGCGCAGCCGCTGGCGCACTCATGGCCGCCGCCGCCGAAGGCCTCGGCAACCACCGCTACATTCACCGATCCCTTGCTGCGCAGGCTCACCCGGAAGCGGCCGTCGGCCTCTTCGCGGAAAAACAGCGCGACTTCGATGCCTTTGATGGCAAGCGCGTAGTTGACCAGGCCTTCGCAATCTTCGTCGGCCGCCTGGCAGCGCTCCGTCGTAGCGCGGTCTACATGCATCCATGCCAGACTGCCATCGCATTGCAAGGTGCTCAACGCCGCTCCCAGCAAGCGCATCTTCGACGGCTGCGTGGAGAAGTAGACGCTGTGCGCGATGGCGACCGGATCGGCGCCGCAGCGGACCAGTTCCTGCGCCAGCGCGAAGGTGCGCTCGCTGGTTCCGTTGAAGCAGAAGGAGCCGGTATCGGTCAGCACCGCGGTGTAGAGGCAGGTGGCGACGTCGGGCGAGATCTTGACGCCAGCCTCGCGGGCCAGCCGGAAGATCATCTCGGCGGTGGCGCAGGCATCCGGGTCAATCCAGTTGACGTCGGCGAAAGGACGCCCGGTAACGTGATGGTCGATGTTGATCAGGTAGTGCTTCTCCAGTCCGGTGAGCCGGGTGCGCGCAACGCTGTCGCATTCCAGAATGATGACCGCTTCGGCATCGGGAGCCTGCCCGGGATCCTGCAAGACCAGCTCGGCAAATGGCAACGGGCTGTAGACGCCGGGAACGCCGTCGCTGAGAACGACGCTGGCCTGCTTGCCCATGCTGCGCAGAATCTGACAGCACGCCAGCGCGGAGCCAACCGCATCGCCATCGGGGCGGGCGTGCGAGGTGAGGATAAACTTCTGTCTTCTACCGATCTGATTCAGTACTTCGTCCAGCATGGCCTGTTTAAGAAGCAGCAATTAGCAACTAGCAATTAGCTCCACCCGTCACGTGCGACCCGAATACGATAGCTCGCAGAAGTCCGAAGGCGCTCACGATGGCCCTCCCTACAACAACGATGATCGGCGATAACGAATTGCTAACTGCTTCTTTTCCTCTTCTGAATTCGCTGCAGTAGTTGGTCGATCCTCCCGCCGTACTGCTCCGAACGGTCCAGCACAAAAACGATTTCCGGGGCTTGCCTTACGCCCAGCCGCCTGGTCAGCTCGTGGCGGATATAGCCGCGCGCGGCATTCAATCCCTCGATGCTCTCCTCGGCTTCGTTGTCGTCGCCGGCGGCGACCACATATACTCGCGCGCTCTTGCCTCCCGGCGCCAAATGGACCTCGCTGACACTCACCAGGCCAATCCGCGGATCGCCGAGCTCTCCCTCGACCAGGGCGCCGATTTCTTCGCGCAACGCCTCGCCGACACGATCGCGATGATATTTCTGTCCCCGGTTCTCCATAACAGCTCTTCGCTATTAGCTCTTAGGGAACCTCTGATTAAGTCCTACTCGAGGTCGCAGGGGCTAAAGCCCCGTTGATTTTGCGACGCTTGCGGCACGGCTGAAGCCGTGCCCTTTCAAAACCGGGACTTAATCAGAGCTTCCTTAGCTCTTAGCAAGCGCCGATGCAGCGATTGCTAAGAGCTAAAGGCTCAGAGCTAACAGCTAAACGTTAGAGCATACGCCTGCCAGTCAAGGTTGCGGTGATAACCATCACGGTTCCCCGGTCAGACGGCCACCGAATTCCGCCTCACTCAGGAAATCCAGAAACGAATCCGTAATCTCGCCGCCGCTGTTGTTGGCCACGCGCATGGCATAGCGTTCCACGTTTCGCATCAAGCCGTCGAGGTAGTCGCGCGAGTCCGAGATGCTGACCACGCCGAGCGTCGCACGCTGCCACGCCTCGCTGGCGTCGAGCTCGGCCACGGCAACGTTGAAGTGGGCCCGCAGGCCATCTTTGACGCTGCGCACCACCTGCCGCTTGTCCTTCAACGAGTGCGCGGCTTCAATGCGGATCTCGAGCGTGAGATACGCAATCATTTTCGTCCTGTTACACAACGTCCCGGACACCGGGTCCTCTCTGCGGAGGATTCAGTTCCGGGACGATCAGGGTGGAGCACCGCTTGAGCGCTGCAGTCGGATGTGCGGCAGTTGGCCGGCTTTAGCCACCGAGGGCGTTACCTCACGCGCTAAAGCGCAATCGGGTACAGCACCTGAAAAATGCACGCCTGAACAGGCTGCGGAAAAAGTCAGAAAAGCAGATTCCTCGCGGGCCGAAGCCCGCTCGGAATAATAAAAATAAACGGCTTATCGGCACGACTGAAGTCGTGCCCTGATACAAAGCATCCGAAACCCGACTTTTTCAGCAGCCTGTGAAGGCGTGCTCCGCCCACATGTTCAAGAGCAGATCCCTCGTCGGACTAAAGTCCTCTTCGGGATGACAAAAGTAAAGGATCGTTACGGCGCGCCTAAAGGCGCGCCCCTTCAAAACTCGGCTGTTTCGCCCTGCAAAGGTGCGTTCCTTCACAGAGACTCGATCCACCGGCCTTTTCCGGCAGCCTGAAGTACGATTCGCCCCCAAGGCCAGATTCTCACGATCTTAACTGACAACAGACAACTGGCCACTGACAACTGCCTTAAACGAACGCTTCAGCTGCGACGCGCTCGGTCACGAAGACGTCGATCACATCGCCTACCTTGATGTCGCCATAGTTGGTGATCGAGATGCCGCACTCCATGCCGTTGCGCACTTCGCTGACATCTTCCTTGAAGCGCCGCACCGAGCCAACCTTGCCCTTGAAGACCACCACGTTGTCGCGCAGCAGCCGAACCTCGGCGTCGCGCTTGACCACGCCGTCGGTAACGTAACAGCCGGCGATGGTGCCAATCTTGGGCACGCGGAAGGTTTCCCGCACTTCGGCGGACCCCAGATGACTCTCTTTGATGATCGGTTCGAGCAGCCCGGTCATGGCACGCTTGATCTCGTCCTGCAGCTCGTAAATGATGGAGTGCAGGCGGATGTCGACCTTCTCCTGCTCGGCCAGCTCCTGCGCTTTGCGCTCCGGCCGCACGTTGAAGCCGATGATGACGGCATTCGACGCCGAGGCCAGTAGCACATCGCTTTCGGTGATGGCGCCCACCGAGGCGCGCATGATGTTGATCTTCACGCGATCGTTGGAGAGCTTGGTCAGCAGATCGCTCAGCACTTCCACCGAGCCGCCCACATCGCCCTTCAGGATGATGAACAGTTCCTTCTGGCCGGCGGTCTTCAACTGCTCCGCCAGACCTTCCAGCGACACACGCGAGCTCTTCGCCAGTTGCGCCTCACGCGCCTTGCCTTCTCGATACTCGGAGATGCCGCGCGCCTTCTCGCGATCGGCCACGGCGACCAGTTGATCGCCGGCCTGCGGCAATCCTTCCAGACCGAGAATCTCGACCGGAGTGGCCGGACCGGCGGAGTCGAGCGCAACGCCGCGATCGTTGAACATGGCGCGCACTTTGCCGAAGACGTTGCCCACCACAAAGTTGTCGCTGTTGTGCAAGGTGCCATTCTGCACCAGCACGGTCGCGACCGGACCACGCCCGCGATCGAGCTTGGCCTCCAGCACGGTACCCATCGCCAGGCGGTCGGGCACAGCCTTCAGGTCCTGCAGGTCGGCAACCAGGCAGATCATCTCCATCAGCAGATTGAGGTTGGTCTTCTGCTTCGCCGAGACGTCGACGAATACCGTGCTGCCGCCCCAGTCTTCCGGCATCAGACCGCGATCGGCGAGCTGCTTCTTCACCCGATCGGGCAAGGCGTCCGGCTTGTCGATTTTGTTGACCGCGACAATGATCGGGACATTCGCGGCTTTGGCGTGATCCATCGCTTCCAGGGTCTGCGGCATGACACCATCGTCAGCAGCAACCACCAGAACGACGATGTCGGTCACCTTCGATCCGCGAGCGCGCATGCGGGTGAAGGCTTCGTGACCCGGCGTATCGAGGAATACGATCTCGCGTCCAAACGCCGGCGACTTGGGATCGGTGATCGAAACTTTGTAAGCGCCGATGTGCTGGGTGATGCCGCCAGCCTCGCCTTCCGCCACACTGGTGGAACGGATGGCATCGAGCAAGCTGGTCTTGCCGTGATCGACGTGACCCATGATGGTGACCACGGGAGGCCGCGTGACCAACTGTGCTCCACCTTCTTCGCGAGCGCCTTCGGCCGGCGCTTCATCCTTGGCCAACTGCTCTTCGAAGGTGATAACGGAAGTCTCGGCGCCAAAGTGGCGAGCCATGTCGCTGGCCAGATCGGAATCGAGTGTCTGGTTGACGGTGGCGAAGACGCCACGCGCCAGCAAGCGGGCGATCAAGTCCTTGGCGCGAATACCCAGCTTCTCCGCCAAGTCCTTCACGCTGATGCCTTCAGGAATCGTGATGGCGCGCGTGATGGGCAGCGGCTCGCTCGACAGCGACAGGCGCGGCGGCGGAACGAAGCCCTTCATCGGGCCTTCCTTCACACCACGGGGAACATAACGCTGACCCGGACGCGCCGGACGTCCCATGGGACGCTGTCCGGTCGGCGGAGGCGGAGCCCCAACACCGGCACCGGCGCCAAATCCGGGACGAGCACCGGGAGCTCCCGAGCGCGTAGGATGCGGACCGCGGCGCTCGCCGGGACGCATCGGCGGACGCGAACCGGGCGCAGGCGGAGCTCCGGGACGAGGCCGCTGGAAGATCGGTTTGCCCCGCTCCGGCATGACCGCGCGAGGTGGAGCAGCGCTGGCGGGACGCACGGGCGCGTGGTAAACGGGACGTGGTCCAGTCTGCGGCACGATCAACCGCCGCGGCGGATGCGCCGGTGCCGCTGCTCTGGCTGCGGGCTGCTGCGGTTGTCCGGTACGCGGCAAAACTC
>JBARGS010000204.1:0-10592 GCA_049798495.1 Candidatus Korobacteraceae bacterium
CATAGTGCGGAAGACTGGGCCGAACTCTTACTGCCGGAGATCGAGCACCAACACGAACTCGGTAAGGAGGTGGTGTTTCGCGCCGATGCTGCCTTTGCCAAGCCGGAGATTTACGAGGCTCTGGAGCGGAAGGGTGTGAAGTATGCCATCCGCATACCCGCGAACGACAGCTTGGAGCGCGACATCGCAGAGTTGCTGACGCGGCCCGTAGGAAGACCGAGCCACAAGCCCGTGGTCTGGTACAAAGGCTTTCTGTATCAGGCGGCAAGTTGGAAGACGGCGCGACGGGTCGTGGCGAAAGTAGAGTTCCATGCTGGGGAGTTGTTCCCCCGAATCGGGTTCATCGTGACCAACCTGGAGACCCCGAGCCGCGCGGTGGTGCGCTTCTACAACAAGCGCGGGACGGCAGAGCAGTGGATCAAGGAAGGCAAGCAGGCGGTGAAAATGACGCGGCTCTCCTGCCATCGGTTCCGCTCGAACCAAGTCCGGCTGGCGCTGAGCCTGTTGGCTTACAACTTGGGGAATCTGTGGCGTCGGCTGGCACTCCCGCAGAGGATTGAGAATTGGTCGCTGACGAGTCTGCAGCAGCGTCTGGTCAAGACCGGTGGGCGGCTGGTGAAACATGCCCGCTACTACTGGCTTTTTCTGGCGGAAGGACATCTGACGCGGCGGCGGTTCGGAGCGATGCTGGGCCGGATCGCGCTGCTACCGCTACGGGCGGGATAGCGCTGGGCGAAGTCAGCCGCGCGGAATCTGGCTACAGCGGGTGGGGGTAAGGAGAAGTGTTGCAAAAGCGGGCTGGAATCCGGGGCCATGTCGGGCTGTGCTGGCGCAGATGGCAGACCGTCGGGAGTGCTCCCGACGAAAAATCGTTTCACAGTGTTGCGATAAGGCGAGACGAGTGTACTATGGTGCCGTTCTTAAGGCCAAAAAGGAAATTCCGGATAGTTTTGTGGGATGGTTTTTGTGACCGAGTTACAGTCTGCAAGGTCGCGCTGCGATTAAAGATTTCGGGATGGAGGGCAGTACAAATGATTCCCCCTCATGAAGCAGAATCGCTATGGCACGCCCAGCGCAAGATCGGACTCGGACCTTTACCGTTAATCTGCCTGCGACAACCGCCGTGCCAGCATCCAGGCATGCGCAACGTTGGAAGACTCTACGCAGGCTTTGTTCGGTTACTGGGAGCGATACGGAGCCGTTCTTCCGTGATTTCGTGCTTCTGCATGCTCGCGACGCTGGTTGCCCTGCTAGTAACCGGGGTTGCAGCGCAGACTACCTCGTCCTCTGATAGCCGTCCTCAGCGAGTTCAGATTGACAACGCGCGGGATCCGCTAGTCTACAAAGTGCAGCCAACGTATCCTCCAACTGCCCGCCAGGCAAGGATACAAGGAACTGTAGTGTTGCACGCGGTCATTGGCAAAGATGGAACCATACAGGACCTGAGTATTGTCAGCGGCCATCCCATGCTAGTTCAGGCGGCCATGGACGCCGTGAAGCAGTGGCGCTATAAGCCATACATAGTGCACGGGGAGCCAGTCGACGTGGAAACCACGATTAACGTGAATTTGGAGTTGAGCGGCGCCAGCGAGGAAGCACAGGCCAGTAAGCCGTCCGCAGGTAACTCCGGTGCAGGCAGCGGCGCTTCCAGTCCGCCTTTGGAAGAGGAAAGTGTTTTGAAGCCCTACACCACCTGTAACTTGGGTCCGGAGTTCCAGATCGTGCAAGTGGTCGGCCCGTATAAGGACGGCCCGGTTGAAGTTGGCTATCGCGTTCTGGTCAACTACCTGGAGGGCGAGCCCTTCGGTAACATCAAGGTCGAGCGCTTTAACTCGCAATACAGTCACAGGAAGGCCGATCTTCTGAAAAACCTGCAGTTCCTGGGGACCCAGCCGGGCTGGCAAGGGAACGTCGAGACCCGAAATGGATTAACCATATACGGAAGCACACGGAGCAAGTTGGAGGACGGCATTCTAAGCATGTACTACCTCTTCCTCGATGATGAGAATGTGCTCGTTAGCATGAATTTGCTGAATGTAGAGCCCGCCAAGCGCAAGGTCAACACTCTGGACGAATACAAGAAAATCCGCGACAGATTTCTTGGCGCTTACACGAAATGCGTGGCGTCCGACGAGAAATCGTCGCCAGCCATAATCGGCGCCCCGCCACAGACGCAGCTTCATGAGCCAGCCGCGAGTTCCGCTTCAAACAGCGGCGGTTCCAATCCGCCTCAAACGCAGCTAGCCGGCCAAAGTCCGAAAACTCAGAGCTCGCAGCAACTGGTTGGCCGTTGGGACTCCGAACAACGCTCGCAAGGCGGTCTCGGAACAGTACTAATGTTCAGTGAAGGCGGCAAGTGCACCTCGACAATAGGTGCGATGCTGGACGGGCGATGGACATTGGCCGCTGGCCAATTAACGATCGTCCTGAACGATCACGGCAAGTCTGAGACACAAGTAGTCCCCCTCACCATCACGGGGGATACCATGACCCAGTCGATCGGCAGTGAGCGGCGCATTTTGAAACGCGTCGGTCCTCCTGGGCGTGTAACCGGGATAATTGAAGGCGTCTGGAGCTATCCGTATCCTGGGGGGACTTCGGTATATGAGTACTACCGGCCAGACGGCCGATACTTGTTCCGGTTACCGATGAGAACGGACCCCTGTTCATGGGCGGCAAGCGGCAACCATCTAAAGTTGATCACGAATGCCGAAGGTGACTTCAAGTGGCAGATCACGGAAGACGAGCTGACCTTGGAACGCGACGGTGAACGCCAAATATTCCATCGAGAGACCGGTATTCTGCCTGCGGCGGAAAAACCCTCGAATATGCCCACGCCATCGCAAACACACCGCAACGGGGCGGGCACGAACGCTTCCGCTTCAGAAGGTGGCAGCTCCAACTCTCCTAACCAGACCACAGGTCAACCTGGGCCGCAAGACTATCAGGCGGCGAGAGAGCGGGATGAAAAGGCGGCGGCCGCCGGTGACGCAGCGGCGATGAACAGCCTTGGCTCCCTGTACTACTACGGTCATGGGGTGCCGCAGGACTACCGCAAGGCAAAGGAGTGGTACGAAGAGGCAGCGGTGGCGGGAAACCCTGCAGCCATGCGGAATCTCGGCGATCTGTACCACAACGGCCAGGGAGTGCCGCAGGACTATGGGAAAGCGAAGGAGTGGATTGAAAAGGCGGCGGCCGCCGGGGATGCTGTAGCCATGGGAAACTTGGGCGGCCTGTACTATGACGGTCAGGGAGTTCCTCAGAGCTATGAGAAGGCGAGTGCATGGTTTGAAAAGGCGGCGCTCGCCGGCAATGATCGAGCGATGATTATGCTCGCCCAGATGTATTACCACGAGCAGGGAGTCCCGCGAAGCTATTGGAAAGCTAAGGAGTGGCTCGAAAGGGCGGCGGCCATGGGAAACGCGTACGCGCAGCAACTGCTAACAACGATGCCGGATATTGCAACGGCCCCCGACCGTGCAAAGGGTATTTCTATTCATATGCTGCCGAAGCGGGTAGCTGATCTTGGCGGAAGCAAGTGGGGGTTTGAAGTAGATGATCGCAGCTACCTGAAGACCGAATCCGAACAGCCAGTGTTGCAAACGCCGCAGGAGTTTCTGTCGTTCGTCAGAAAGCAGGATACCAGCGTCCAGGAGAACGGCGTATGGATCGTGGTGACTAATCCTGACGCTTATTCGAGCTCGGAAAAGTCACTACTCGAAGACATCAAAGCCCTCTGCCGGAAGGAGAAGATCCCCCTATTCATTAGCCGAGCTATGGATCTGCCGAACGGATGGAAACGTTACGACCAATAGCCGTGCTGTCCCTCGTCACAAGCTCGTCCGGCTTTGAAATCAGCAACATCGAAACGAGGGCAAACGGTCGAACTGCGGTAATCTTACTTTAGAGCAGTTAGGATCGTTGATTTTCCCGCACCATTTTGACCTACAAAACAGTTGTAACCATCGAGAACGATGGTCTCGTCGGCAAACGACCGAAACTTTTCAATACGTAGTCTCTTTATCTTCATGCTTATACAAGTTATCCCTGCTTACGACTTTGCATTTGGCTCCTCCTTCTGAGAGAGAATTGTTGTTCCCCTTTCCTGTCGTAAGCACGAAAACCTACGGCAAGAAGCACCGCGAAGGCCTGATTTACCTCTACACTGCGAGTGAGGAAACTCGCACCTGCAACGGAGGGCTCCAGTCTCTTCCCGTGCGGAGAGGCTGTCCATCCGGAATTTCCATTCTGGCACTCCGGAATGTAGGCTGTTTATACCTTAATGTGATAATAGGTCTGTGACTTCGATCACAGTTCGTTGTTCACCATTAAGCTAAGCGCGTAGTGCAACGAGCCAATGACCTCGCGCGAACGTGCAATGCGGCGCATACGAGATGATCTTCATGAACGATGGCAGCCGCGACGGCTCCTTCAGAACTCTGTCTGCTGAAGACAGCTCACACTAATGCAAGTTGGTAAAGGGGTGATAAACAGGTCACTGCGGCAATTGGACGATACATTGCATGACGGAGACCCGTTATTCCTTCCCAACATCCCGTCCCAATCCGATGTCCACATGAACCACTTCCCATTCGTGGACACGGCTCCGAGTGCGATCTGCGATTGGAATAGTGGCGACTGTCCGCTGCTGAATGTGTGGCCAAAGCGCCAAGTAGTGCAGGAGTTCGTTGCCAAGCAAGAGCTCTTCCTCTCAACGCAGAGAATTTCATTGGCCCATGCGGTGTCCGGAGAGAACGTGCTTCCGTCGTAAAAACTACAGACGGGGGAGGGATTATTTGGGTAAAACAGATAAAGGGTCTCACAGAAGGGAGTTGAATCGGTTGGATCATTGTGCAACCAAGACAGGTGCGCATCCCAGCCAACTGCGGAACCGCCGACGAGCCACGCGTCCGTCTCATTCACCGCTGTGGCCGGATGATGGTTGAGATCATTAAATGGTTCTGTCCACATCAGGCGGTCGGGAAAACACGTGCCATCATTGCAACCGTAAGATACAGCATTGACTCTGTTTGAGTACCCTAAAGCGTCGTGTCCAAAGGCGCTGCCCTCAAGCACTGGAGTTTCAGTCAATCCAGACACCTGCCAGTAGTAGATAGAGTGCGGATCGCAATTGGCAATGCAAGTACTCGGCGTGACAGAAGCCCAACTGGCATCTGCGCTCAAGATAACACCATGATTTGTGAACATCGGAGTTAAGCCCGTGCTGGTATCGATAATGTTGCCAGCTAAACCCCACGCGCCGGTTACTACCCCAGTCGCCTCATTCAGCACGCGGCAGCCATTGGTCCGGTTCCAGAAAACCACGAGATACTGTTGAGAATTGTTTTGCAGCACTGCGAGGAATGTCTGGTCATCATGGCTGACGTTGAAGTTCTGCTGCCCGCCCTGGTTGCCTGTGCCAGACAAACTGCTATCGCACTGCGATAGATCTTTTACGAGAGTTCTGCTCGGAAGGACTGTGCTGGTCGTGTCATAGCGGTAGATTGCAGGATTGCCGGTGTTATTTCCACCGGTAAACTCCACCCGATAAAATAGCTTTGGGGTCACGAAACTGGCCCAGGTATCCATCCCGGCGCCATTTACATAATGGCCGTAGAGGAAGGTAGCCTGCATAGTCCTTGGATTCCAAGAAACAAAGTATCCCCCAGCGCCAGCACCATCGAAGGCGATCCGGGTTTCACTCACGTCCATCCAATTACGGTTGGGTCCACCTTCCGTGGCGAAATCATACGAAGCGCCAGGAACGGTAGTATCAAAATTGGAGTCCGTCAGGCGAATGATTTTGTTGGCGAAGTCACTTGGCGTGATGATGGTATTCATCCCCAAAGGCGCTCCGCCACCCGTACAGGACGGTCCAGGACAGGGAAGGGGTGAGGGGTAGTTTTGACACGAGGTATCCGTACGGGCGTTGTACTGCGCGACAATTATCGGGCACAGTAGCGCGAAGGAGATCATCAAGAGTTTCTTCATTTTCGCCTGCCTGTTCGTAGCGGGGTGTCTCCCGGATAAAACCGGAGCTGTACGAGTTAAGGGACGAGAAACCCGCAGGGCGCATCAGGGGTTTGGCTCAGATGTGCTTTATTGCTCTGGCAGTCCGCTGCGGGCACGTCGAAAATCAATATTCACAACGAGTATCACGCAATCGCAGGGTGCTTTCAGTGATGGATGTCACGAGGCAGCGGTAGCAATCGACTGCGAGCGAAAAGGTGGCTGGGAATTGGCCTCAGCTTACTTGTTCTAGTTTCAACTTGATCTGACATTCTCCTTCCCGCTAGCCGCGGGAGTATATCACCAGTCAGATCAAGTTGAAACTAGGAGATCTGATCCCTGCAGGCCGAACGACCACTAACACCACAGTTGTGGAAAGCGAATGGATGCTTTCACTGACCTTTCTTGCTCGAAAATGATCGGATGTAATTGACCATATTCCAAAGTTCAGTCGTCTTTACCCGATCTCCTTCGGGTGGCATCTGGCCATGACCGTTCTTGATGATGTAAAACAGTTCGCCGTCCGTTTTGTCCTTCAAAGTCGCCGCATCGCTGAAATCACCTATCTTTAAATTTTCGGAGATCGCCACCTCTCCCTTGCCATTGCCATTATCGCCATGGCACATTGCGCAATCGTAACCGTAATATTTCTTGCCTTGAGCGAGTGACTCAGAAGCAGGTTTAACTGGATTGAGCTGATGAACTGCCTCAGCGGGAATCGTGGACGAGCTTGGTGTTGTGGCGTGAGCGGGGGCTTGGCTTTCCTGCGCTCCTAAGGAAAGCACGTACAGAAACAGGACCAGCGAGGTCATACAAGGCTTCATCATAATGGCCTCCTTGGAAAACAACCCACGGAGCTGATTGACTTGACTGATGCTTTAATTCTACTCGTTGCATGCCAGCCACAATCGAAGTCTTTTTGCCCCGGCCTGCATCGCATGGCCCGATACGGGAGCAGCACTTCCAGCCAGTCAAAGAATCCTCATACCAGGGCAGTCGCTCCGCTCCCAAAGGTCAAGGACACCTTTCAGGTCCGTTAGTGGAACTGGGCAGTAGCGGCGGCGCTCCGCCGCCGGTTAAGATCGTCTAAGTTGCTTGGACGAAGTGCAGGATGTCTGTATCCCTGTGACCTTACTTGGAGACCTTGATGCGCCAGACTTCCCGCCGATGCCAAACCTCCGTGCGAACGATCATTTCCTTCATCCTTGCTATCGCCGCGTTGCCGGTTACATCAACTGGCCAAGGTCCGACTGACGGCGAGCAGTTTTCCGGGATGCAGTGGCGGCTCATTGGTCCATTTCGCGCTGGCAGAGTTACAGCTGTCGCCGGCGTTCCGGGCGACCCCAATACCTACTACTTCGGCACTCCAGGAGGAGGAATCTGGAAAACTACGGACGCAGGCCAAGTGTGGCGTCCAATTTTCGACAAGGAGCGCGTCGCCTCCATTGGGTCTCTGGCGGTAGCTCCGTCGGATTCCCGCGTCGTCTACGCCGGGACGGGAGAGCAGACGCGGGGACGTGGACTTTACCGGTCTTCCGACAGCGGCTTGACGTGGAATAGCGTGGGCCTCCAGGACGTGCCCTTTATTCAGGCGATTGTTGTCGATCCGCAGAACCCAGACGTTGCCGTCGTTGGCGGAAATTCCGTTGGATTCGGAATTCTCTGGCGACCACTTCCAAAATCGGCGCGCACCGGCAATCGCGGGATTTTCCGCACCGAAGACGGCGGAAAGACATGGAAGAAAGTTTATGCGGCCGACGACACGCTGGGCGTCGTCGACATGTGCTCCGACCCTGGCGATCCCCGGACGCTCTATGCCGTCGTATACAGGCCGGCATCCGGCTCCGGCAACTCCGAGATAAAAGCCACATCAGACATCCTCAAGTCCAGCGACGGAGGTGTTACCTGGGCGCCACTGGTGAGCCATGGCCTACCTGAGAAAGCTCGCGGAAGATTAGGCATCGCGGTCGCAGGGGGAACCGGCGGCCGCCGCCTGTATACAATTTTGGACCAGGGCTTCTTCCGCTCCGACGATGGCGGCGCTACTTGGCAGCAGTCGACCAAAGACCCACGCGTGATCGGCAGTGAATACTTCAGCCGAGTTTTCGTTGACCCTAATCATCCTGATGTTGTTTACGTAGCGCAGACGTCGCTTTACCGCTCTACTGATGGCGGTAAGACTTTCGAAGCTTACGTTGGTGCTCCCAGCGGTGATGATTTCCACGTGCTCTGGATTGATCCCAAAGATTCGGCGCGCATGATTCTGGGCGTGGATCAAGGCGCCGTGGTTAGCGTGGATAGCGGCCGGACGTGGAGTTCGTGGTACAACCAGCCGACGGGGCAGTTCTATCATGTCTCCACCGACAACGCGTTTCCTTATCGCGTTTATGGGGCCCAGCAGGACAGCGGAACCGCCGGTGTTCTAAGCCGCAGCGACTATGGGGAGATTCTCGCCCAGGATTGGTACTCAATCGGAGGCTTTGAGTACGCCTTCATCGCCCCCGATCCCAGGAATCCAAATCTCGTATACAGCAATGGATGGTACGGCTCGGCGGTGCGATTCGATAAGACCACCGGCGAGATCGCCACCGTATTTGAGAAGGGACAAAAGTATCGCGCCGCACAAATGCCTCCGCTGGTGTTCTCGCCCCAAGACCCATCTGTGCTTTATCTCGGAACTCAGTACGTGCTCAAAACCTCAAATGGCGGATCGATCTGGCAGGAGATCAGCCCTGACCTTACCGGCTATGGAGAGCAAAAAGAGGAAGAGAAACCGGATCCTGACAAGCCGCATCCGCCGGCCATAACGTCGCTGTCGCCTTCTCCTGTGCAACCGGGTGAACTCTGGGCCGGTACCAGCAATCGGCTGGTCCATCTCACTCGCGATTCGGGGGCGAGCTGGCAAAATGTATCGCCGCCGGGACTGGCGGAGCCCACCCAGATTCTTTATGTCGAAGCATCGCACCATGATCCCGCCACGGCTTACCTGACGGTTGGCGCGACACGCGAGTCCACGCCTCCCTATGTCGCTCGCACCCATGACTACGGCCAGACATGGCAAACCATCGTCAACGGCTTCCCCAGCAACGAAATGGTTCGCGTGGTACGAGAAGATCCGAAACGCAAGGGCCTGCTCTATGCGGGAACCGATACCACCGTCTTCGTTTCATGGGATGACGGCGACCATTGGCAACCGCTTTCCTTGAATCTTCCGCCAACTCCTATTACCGATCTGCAGCTACATGCCAACGACATGGTCATCTCAACGTTCGGACGTGCCCTGTGGATCCTGGACGATCTGACGCCCATACGCGCCATCAATCCGCAGATCACTTCCGCGGCTGCCTACCTCTTTCCTCCGGCAAACGGAATGCGGGTACGCTGGGACAACTATCAGGACACGCCTTATCCCATCGAAACGCCGGCAGGCCAGAACCCGCCGGATGGCGCCATCGTTGACTACTTCCTGAAGAACACGGCTAGAAGTGAACTGACGCTGACGATTTACGACGAAAAGGGAGTCGCAATCGCCACATTTTCGAGCGAAGCGAAGGCGGCTGACTTCCTTCCCGCGAACGCTCCGAACTACTGGTTTGCTCCCGCGGACGTGCTGACCAAAGCGGCGGGAGTAAACCGGTTCGTCTGGGACCTGCGGTATCCGGCCCCGGCGACTCTCCCCTACGGCTACTACGGCAACCTGCTGGAGTACACCGAATACACGCTGGCCGACCATGCGGTGCCGGGCCTGACTCCGCGGACGCAACCTCGAGGTCCGCTAGTCGTGCCCGGTAAGTACACTGTCGAGCTGCGCTACGGCGATCGAACGTTGCGACAGCCGCTCACCATAGGGCTTGATCCTCGAGTGCAGGCGTCGCAGTCGGATTTGGTCGAGCAACGCGACCTGGCGTTGCAGATAACCCGGGGCATGAAGTCGAGTTACGATGCCTATCAACAGGTAGAAGGATTGCGCAAGGCATTGGCGGAGCGGCAAAAAGCTATGAGCGACGCTGACCGCCAGAAGATCAAAGAGGCCTCGGCAGCGCTGGTGAAGAAGATCGACGCCATTCAGAAAGGTTCCAACATTGCCCCTGGGTTCGGACCTGTCAATCGCGACCTGGCTCGACTGATCTTCAGCGTCGAGAGCGCCGACATGCGTCCTGCGGAGACAGTCCGGGCGGCAGTCCAGCAGAATTGCGATGCGCTCGACAAAGACCTGGCGCAGTCGCAGCAACTCAACGAGCAGGACGTTGCGTCATTCAACGCTGTGCTGGCCAAGAGTAAAGCGGCAGCTTTGCCTCTTGTCGCTACCGGCTTGGCCGGATGTAAGCAGTGATCTTCCAGGATTGTCCGCCGCCACGAGTCGAAGTCCAAGCTATATGATTGAACTATGATCGGATTTTCGACACGACTCTCGTATGCGTTGCGTTGTTTTTTCGCCATCTTATTCCAGGCTGAGATACCGCAGGATATCGGACGCGAGCTGATCAAGCCTGCGCCCCAACCTGCGCCGCCTCGCACTTCAGTATCGGCTGCAGGGATGAATACCAAAGTCGATACTCGGGCAGAAGAGTCGGTTGATCGAG
>JBARGS010000205.1:0-2580 GCA_049798495.1 Candidatus Korobacteraceae bacterium
AAGCCCTTTATTTTTGTCATTCCGAGTGGGTTTTAGCCCACGAGGAATCTGCTTTTCCGACTTTTCCGCAGCCTGTTCAGCTGCGCGGTAGCAGTTCTTATTTTGTCAGCCCTCACCGAGTTCAGTCGGGGAGGGATCTTCTGTTCCAAGGTTCCGGCAAATTGTATCCCGGATGAAAACTGACGAGCGACAAGTCGATGCGCCTTTGCCCAGCCGCGGCTCTCTGCTCAGCCGCCTGCGCTCCTATTGCGTCTTCGTGCCCATCGTCTATCTGTACACCGGATTCTTCGGCACGCTGTCGCTGCTCTCGTCGCTCTTCGATCGCAACGGCCGCGTGCAGCACTGGTTTGCGCGCACCTGGTCACGCATCATCCTGAAAACTGTCGGTATCCATGTTCACGTGGAAGGGCTGGAGCACCTGCATCCTCCACAGCCCGCGATCTATGCGGCAAACCACCTTTCCGCTGTGGACATCCCCGCGCTCTACGCGTCTCTGCCAGGGCAATTCCGCATCATGGCCAAGAAGTCGCTGTTCCGCTATCCCTTCCTGGGCTGGCATCTGAAGCGCTCCGGACAGATCCCCATCGTTTACGGCGACGCCCACGCCTCGCTGCGCAGCCTGAATCGCGCCGGCGATGCACTGCGCAAGGGCATGCCGCTGGTGGTCTTCCCGGAAGGCGGACGCTCGAGGACTGGGCAATTGCAGGAGTTCATGAATGGTGCTTTCTATGTTGCCATCAGGGTGCAGGCGCCGGTCGTGCCGATGGCCATCGTCGGCAGCTACGAACTGCTGCCGATGAATAGTTTTCACGCGATTCCGGGAGAGGTACACCTGCTAATCGGCGAGCCGATCCCCACCACCGGACTTCGCCTTCGCGACATGGACAAACTGGCGGCGCAGGTGCGACAGGCCATCGCCGAGATGTATGATTCACGTGCCCGGCAGCTCTCTCTGCTCAAGCCCAGCGGAGAGCACAGGCCAAAGCCGATGCTGACTTCGCAACCCTGACCCGCAGAAAAGAAGATATGAAGCCTCGCATCGCCATACCGGTTCCGAACTCGAAGCGGCCGCTCTATGTCGCGGTCGCGCTGCCGCAGTATGAAAGCGCCGTGCGCAATGCCGGAGGCGAGCCGGTGGTGATCGCCGTGAACGCCACTTCATCCGAGATTGCGCAGGCAGTGAAGCAGTGTGATGGCGTGCTGCTGCCCGGCAGCCCCGCCGATGTCGATCCGGAAAAGTATGGCGCGACGCGGCATCCCGACACAGCGTCCGACGATCCCTTTCGCGATAACACCGACGAACTGCTTCTCCAGGACGCCTACAACATGCGCAAACCCGTCTTCGGGATTTGCTACGGATTACAGTCGCTGAACGTATGGCGCACGGGCACGCTCGATCAGCAAATGCCGCAGAATGTGAATCACAAGGCCGGACGCAGCGTCCCCCAGGCGCATCGCGTGCAGCTCGATCCGCAATCCAGGCTGGCGACAATACTGCGCCAGGCCGGCGCGCTACCGGAAAGCAATCAGCCGGTCCTGCCGGTGAACTCCAGCCATCACCAGGCGCTCGAAGTTCTTGGCGATGGACTGCAGCTGGTGGCGTGGTGTCCGGAGGACGGGGTGAAAGAAGCCGTCGAGGGAACATCGCCCGACCAGTTTGTGCTCGGCGTGCAATGGCATCCCGAGCGCACCTACGACCGCGAACCGGCCTCGCGCGCCATCTTCCGGGCCTTTGTCCGCGCCGCGGCCAAGTGGCATGAGGAGCTGGAGAACAAGCAGCAGGACTTTGAATCCGTGGCAAGGAAGAGTTAGGTTGCGAGAGTCGTTCACCACGGAGGACACGGAGATCACCGAGAAGAAAAAGCAACCCAAAATTCCCAAAATCCTCGTGCAATTTCTCTTGTGATGAGAATACCGATCCACGCAGACCAATGTTCCATTGCCTCAGAACCAAATTTTCTCTTACCTCCGTGCTCTCCGTGTGCTCTGTGGTGAAGACGCTCCCCTTTGTGCTGTGCCGCCTCTTCAATTACTCTGATCTCTTATGCTCGATCTAGCCTTTGTCCGCGATCATCTGCCACTTGTTGAAGAAAAGCTCCGCCAGCGCGGAATGAACCCCGACGCAATCCTCAAGGATTTTCATGCCATCGATCACGAACGCCGCGCCGCCATCACCGAAGCCGAAACGCTGAAAGCCCAGCGCAACAAGGCTTCCGAAGAGATCGCCAAGCTCAAGAAGGACAAGCAGGACGCCACCGCCCTGATCAACGAGACCAAAGACCTGCGCGAGAAAATCTCCGTCGCCGAGAAGGTCGCCGAAGAGGCGGACGCACGACTGCGCAATATCCTCACTGGAATTCCCAATCTTCCCGACGATTCGGTCCCCATCGGCGCCAGCGAAGTCGACAACGTCGAGGTCCGCCGCTGGGGCACGCCGCCGCAGTTCGACTTCGCGCCCAAGCCGCACTGGGAGCTGGGCGAAGAGCTGGGCATCCTCGATCTGGAGCGGGCCGCCAAGCTCACCGGCGCGCGCTTTGCGGTGTATTGGGATCTTGGCGCGAAGCTGGAGCGCGCGCTGAT
>JBARGS010000206.1:0-8730 GCA_049798495.1 Candidatus Korobacteraceae bacterium
GGGGAACTTTATCCCTCCATCGAGCAGTTGCCATTGTTGGGCAATACGTACTACGACCTCGCCCGGCAGGCGAAGATCGACGAAGCCGTTTACGAAGCTCTGACCAAGCAATATGAGCTGGCCAAGGTGGAAGAGGCGAAAGAGATTCCGACCATCAAAGTTCTGGACGAGCCGGTTGTTCCGGACCGGAAGATCTGGCCGCCACGGCTGGCCATCATTCTTATCGGAACGATTTTAGGGCTTTTCGTCGGCTTATTCTGGATCACCGCTCGCGAAACTTGGAGCGGCCTGGATTCGTCCAGCCCCTACAAGCTTGCCGGCGGCCAATTGCGCGAATTGTTTAGCATCAGCGGTCACGACCGTGATCGGCGGATGCACTCCTGACATTGATGAACGCCACGCTTGCAACTCAAGTCGAGACGGAAAGAACGACGAAGCTGGGTCTGAACAACTCCGTCTTCGGCGTGGCCTCGCGCGCGGTCAGCGGATTCAGCCGCGCCGGCATCCTGCTGTTCATTGCCAGCAAGTACGGGCCTGCACTCTTCGGAAAACTTGCGCTGGCGATGTCCGTCATGGAGATCTTCCGGGTATTCTCCGAGTTCGGCATCGACACCATCGCCATTCGCCGCTTTGCGCAAGAGTCGGAGCGGGAAAGAGCCGGTCTGCTCAGCCGGATCGTCACGTCGAAACTGGCCGCAGCCGCGATTTGTTACTTGGTCGCTCTCCTGGTGACCGGGCTTATCGCCAAGGATTCCCAGGCCCTGGTGCTGGGAATCGTCGCCAGCCTGTCGCTGTTCTCGGCTAACCTGGTCGGGGCTTTCACCAGTTACTACCAAAGTCAGTTGCGAATGTCGGAGGCCTTTCCGGCAACCATATTCGCCTATGTCCTGTACATTGCAGCTTCCATCATCGCCGTCTTCCAGCACCTTCCCATCGTTCTCGTCGTCGCCATTCTGCCGGTTTGTGAGCTTCTTAATTTCTTCCTATTGAAACGCAAAGTTCGCGACGTGCCGCCCTTTCGCTTCGACATGTCGGCCACGCTGTCGCTGTTCCGCGAGAGCTGGCCGCTGGGACTGATGGCGGCCATGGTGATGCTCTACTTCCGGCTGGATAACATTCTCGTCTTCAAGTTTGTCGGAAGCGCAGCGCTGGGACTCTATGCCGCAGGCTTCCGCATTGTGGAGCCCGCCCTGATGGTTCCGCATGCGTTTTCCATCAGCTTGTTTACCATCCTGGCCAGTCGCGGTCACGAGAAGGCCTCTCGCGGCCAGGTACTGAATTCGGTTCTGCACACCATGTGGCCGGCCTACCTGTTCGTCCTCTGCGCCGCCGCAGTGCTGGTCGCCGGA
Source organism: Candidatus Korobacteraceae bacterium (assembly GCA_049798495.1). Taxonomy (GTDB): domain Bacteria; phylum Acidobacteriota; class Terriglobia; order Terriglobales; family Acidobacteriaceae; genus Bog-257. Next base: position 1,350 of record JBARGS010000206.1, read on the forward strand.
GGACAGACCCTGCTTCGTCGTTTCGGGCCCGGTTATGTTGGAGCCTATCCGGTCCTGCGAATCCTGTCGGCGGTGCTGTTCTTCCGCACAGTCAACATCACGCTTACCGCGATCCTCAACTCCCGCGCGAAGTATTCATTGCTGGCTAAGATTACGGCCACAAATCTTGGGTTGAACCTGATGCTTGCACTTTTGCTGATACCACGATTCGGAATCGAGGGTGCGGCCTGGGCGGCCTTTGGAACTGAGTTATGGAACATGATCGCCCAAGGAGTGTTTGCTCTGGGAGGCAGTAGCTACAGCGCGAGTCCGGTGTATGGACTGGTTTGTCCGGAGCCTGAATGCGAATAGGCATCAACGCAACGTTCGCTTGCGAGCGCCACAATGGCATCACGACCTTCGTCGATGGCGTCCTGCGCTGCCTGCACGCATTGCATCACGAGGCGTATGTCTATTCCTCCTCGGACCGCTACGCGGGACTGGAGGGCGTGACGTTACGGCGCACTCCTGCCAGCCTGGCGGATGGCAAACCATCCGCCGCGACGCGGCGTTTTGCCTGGATGCAGACTATCCTTCCCGGCAAACTCCGGCGCGATCATGTCGACCTGTTTCTGGCGCCCAGTGTGGAAGCGCTGTTGCGTTCGCCGGTGCCGCAGATCGTGACCGTGCACGACCTGATTCCGTTGTTTTATCCCAGCGAGTGCCCACGGCAACGCCATTACTACAAGCGAGTGTTGCCGCACATCCTGCGCAACAGTCTGCGGGTGCTGGTTGTCTCGCAACATACCCGGCAGGACGTCATCGAGCAGTACGGCCTCGCGCCCGATCAAGTCAGTGTTGTCTACAACAGTCTCCGGGAAGAGCTTTTCAATCCTGGCCTCGGGACGGCTCCTCCCCCGGGCTTCGGTCTGTCCCGTTATTTCCTGTTCGTTGGCACATTCGCGCCGCGCAAGAATCTCGAGACAGTGATTCGCGCATTTGCTCGCGTGCACCCGCACCTGCCCGAGAAGTTGGTGGTCGTCGCTTATCCGGATCGCTGGCAGGAGTCTTCGCAACAACTGGCGCGGGAGCTGGGGGTCCTGGACAAGATGGTGTTCTATTCAGGATTGAAGGATTCCGAACTCACGTACCTGTATCGTCACGCCACGGCGCTTGTCCTGCTTAGCGAGTATGAGGGTTTTGGATTTCCACCCCTGGAGGCTATGGCAACGGGAACGCCGGCAATCGTAAGTGACTCTACCTCCCTGGCTGAATTGGCAGGCGACGGTGGCGTGACCGTGGGCTCTGCCGATGTTGTGGCAGCAGGAGCCGCGATGCAGAAACTCAGCGCTGACAGTCAGTATCGGCGTCTTTTCGGGCGACGGGGGGAGCTAAAGGCCCGGCAGTTTACTTGGACGAACGCGAGCCAACAATTATCGCGCACTTTGCAGTGCGGAGCGCTTCCTTTGACGGAGGCGCCGCTGGTTCCTGAGATTCAGGCTTCGGAAAGGTAGAGACCAGGTGGGTAACAACGAAAGTCCGTTGTCGAGTTATCAAGTGCTGCGCGGAGCTGCGCGTTTCGTTTATCAGCGCTTGTGGCTTTTTCCTCATACGCGGCGTATTTACGGTCCTATGTCGACAAAGGACGCATTCCGACAGGTCTATGCCACCAGAAATTGGGGGACGAGCCAGTCAGACGAACCGTTCTATTCGGGCGCCGGCTCCGAAGGCAGTGCCGCCGAGGAATACTGCCAACTGGTTTCTCAGTTCGTCCGCGATCAGGGAATCAGGACGATCGCGGATTTGGGTTGCGGCGACTTCCGTATCGGCAGGCGTATCGCGGAACAAGCGGCACGCTACGTAGGAGTCGACATCGTTCCCGAACTGGTGGACTATTATCAGCGTCATTATTCCGACGAGCGGATCAGCTTCCAGTGCTGCGATATTACCTCGGATGCTTTACCCGAAGCTGAGCTGTGCCTGGTGCGTCAGGTCTTGCAACACCTGTCCAATGCCGAGGTCGAATCTGCTCTGCGGAACATTTCGCGCTATCGCTGGGCCATGGTTTCCGAGCACGTTCCGGTTTCTCCGCGCTCCTTTAATCAGGACAAGCCGCACGGCCCCGATATCCGCGGCTACTATGGCTCCGGTGTTTATCCCGATAAACCCCCGTTCTCCCGGCGTGCCTCTCGTGTTTGGGAGACGGCCCTGGAAGATGGCTCGGTACTGCGCACGGTTTTGCTCGAGCAGTGATTGCCGAATACTAGAATGCCCATTTTAGCCGCAACCTATCCGCGACCGCTGTCACTCCGGCCCATCCTGCTGGTGTGCCTGGCGCTGTCTGTGGTGCTGACCTGCGTTCTCGCGAACTTGCCCTTCGTCGTGATCGCCGTCGCGGTGATGACTACGCTGATCCTTCTGGTCGGGGATAAGTCGCTGGGCGCATTGTTCCTGGGGGGCACTTGCGTACATGCGACTTTCAGTTATTTGTCATTAACCACGGTGGGAGTGATTGGCGGCAACGTCGACAGCAACATCTCAGCCTTTGCCCTGGATGCGTACAAGGTTTATTTCTTCGGAATCGTGGCGATGCTGGTTGCCTATGGCGCCACTTCGGAACGAAAGTTTGACGGGCCGGCAATCGCGCTTCGTCTGCAGCGGATGGATCGTCTGACCCTCTGGTTCGCAATCGCGGGCGGCTTGCTGCTGGCCTACGTCCTGCATCAGATTGGCTTCGTGCAGATGATTCTCAGCGGCACTTTCAGCCGCTATTTTGGCGAGGAGCAGACAGGTTCCAGCTACATGCTCTACCAGTCGCTCTTGCGCCGCGGATTGGCGGCGCTGATGGTCACGATTCCAATCGCGCTTCTGCGCTGGCAGCAGACCAGGTCAAAGCGATTGTTGATGGCCGCCGCAGTCGGTATCCTGCTGATGTTGTGCACCACTCGCCGCGGGTATCTGGCAATTGCAATTCTGTCGTTCGTCATCACCAATGCCATCATGGGTCGGCACCGCAAGCTGATCTTGGTAACCATTCTTGGCCTGGCTATCGCATTCTTCAGCTTGCAGGCTGTATTCGTTTCGATTCAGAGCGATACCAATAGCTTGCTGGCAAACACCGCGTTCGTATTGCGCAGCGCCTCCACCGAGGTAAACGATCTTGCCTGGGTATTGTCGGAATTCAACGGTCATTGGTACTTGGGAGCAACCTGGCTGGCTGCGCTATGGCCGCTGCCGGCCACGCTGAGCACATTTAAAGATAGCTATAACCTCGCTTCCGTGACCAAGGATGTAGCCGGCATTCCCCGGGATGCCGAAACCGGCGGCCTGCGAATTTCCATGTTCGGCGAAGCATTCTTGAACTTCGGATACTTCGGCGTCGTCGGACTTGGACTTATCTTTGGAGTATTCGTGCGCAAGATCAACGCCCTTCTCGCATGGGCAAAATTCCGAGGGCCGCTGATTCTGTTTCCCTGCGTTTTCTTGTACCTGGTTGCTGTTTGTCAGTTCTACCTGAGCGGGACCGGCGTATTATCGGATGCGATCCTGAGTTGTTTGGTGCTGGCGGCTATCTACTGGCTTTCGATGCAGCGCAAAGAAAGGCCGGTGGCGCAATGAAGCGAGTCGTCATTGACGCGCGTTGCCTGCTGACAGGCATTGGCACCTACACGCTGAACCTGGTGCGGGGCTTGAAATCGTTTGGCGATTTCCATCTGCGGGCCCTTACCCTGGAGGCGCACAAAGATACCCTGCATCCCTTCTGTGATGAAGTCGATGTCGTGAACGCGCCGATCTATTCCTTCCGGGAACAGGTGGAAATCGCTCGCGCCGCTCATCCCTGCGACTTGTTACACGTGCCGCACTACAACGCGCCACTCCTACATCGTGGGACGATGCTGGTTTCGATTCACGACTTGACCCATATCCTGGACGACTCTTTCCGCTCGACCTGGAAGAGCCGCATCTACGCTCAACCCATGCTGCGGATGGCCGCGTCCAACGCGGACCACATCTTCACGGTGTCGGAATACTCCAAGCGGCAGATCATCGAGCATCTTGATGTACATTCCGACAAAGTAACCGTCGTGTATAACGGCGTGAGCCCGCAGTTCTTTCCCGAGGCGCGCGACGATGCGCGGCGGAGCACCGGTAGTCGCCACGGGTTTGAAGGGCCCTACTTGCTTTACGTCGGCAATCTTAAACCGCACAAGAATGTCGCCGGCCTTCTTCGCGCCTTTGCGCTGGCACGGTCGCGAGGTGGGGTCGCACACAAACTGCTGGTGGTGGGGAATGATGTCACCGGCCGGCCGCAGATGATGACGCTGGCGAAAGAGCTCGGACTGAATGGGTCGGCGGTATTTGTGCCTTCGGTTTCGGTCGAGTCGCTGCGGACGATCTATTCCGGCGCTGACCTTACCATTCTGCCATCGTTCGAGGAAGGGTTTGGCCTTCCCATCGTGGAGTCGATGGCGTGCGGCACCCCGGTTAGTTGTTCCTCTGCCGCGTCCATGCCCGAGGTCGGAGGTGACGCCGCTGCCTACTTCGATCCGGCGAAGTTCGAGTCAATCGCTCACGTGATGGAGCAGGTTCTGTCGTCGCCTGAACGCATGCGAGAGATGCGCGAGTTGGGAATCGCGCAAGCCGCTCGCTTCACTTGGGAGTCCTGCGCGCGCAAACACTATGACGTTTACCGAGGCTACCTGAACTGACATGACGAACTTTGGGCTGAACAATGGAGATGGACTGAAGGTCACGTTGGCTCACGACTGGCTGACCGGGATGCGCGGTGGCGAGAAGGTGCTCGAGCTCCTCTGCCAGAGATTTCCCGACGCACCTTTGCGGACCCTGCTGTATCTTCGCGGAACCGTCAGCGATACCATTGCCCGGCGCGAGATTCGAACCAGCCCGTTGCAATGGTTCCCGCTGGTGCGATCGAAATACCGGCACTACCTGCCATTATTCCCGATAATGGCGGAGCTGATGCGCATCTCTGATGGCGACGTAGTGATCTCCTCCTCGCATGCGGTCGCTAAGGCCATGGTGAGGCGAAACGGTGAGCGCCGTCCGATCCACATCTGCTACATCCATACGCCTATGCGATACGTATGGGATCGCTTTGATGACTATTTTGGTCCCAACAAGGTCGGCACGGTCTTGTCGCATTCAGTGTTTCGTCCGGTCGCGAAGATGCTCCAGTGGTATGACCTGCGAACCGTCGATCGGGTTGACAAGTTCATTGCGAACTCGCGGTTTGTGGCGGATCGCGTGCGCCGGCTGTACGGACGCGATGCGGAAATCCTGCCTCCGCCGGTGGATGTGGCGCGCTTCAGCAGAGTGGCGCGGTCGCCGGAGGACTGGTACCTGATGGTGACGGCGCTGGCTCCTTACAAGCGCGTCGATGAAGCGATCGCTGCATGCGCCACGTGGGGAAGGAAACTCAAAATCGTTGGCTCGGGACCGGAGCGGAAGCGTCTGGAGTCGCTGGCCAAGGGCCTCGGCGGCGAGGTCGAATTTCTCGGCTTTGTCAGCGATGACGACTTGGCCAACTACTACGGGCGTGCCAAGGCGCTGTTGTTTCCGGGCATTGAAGATTTTGGCATCGTGCCCGTAGAAGCCATCGCTGCCGGCTGTCCGGTGATCGCGTTGAAAAAGGGCGGGGTGCTGGATTCGATGACCGACCGCACCGCTGTCCTTTACAGCGACGAGTCGGTTGACGGGCTGGTGCAGGCGATTCGCGAGTTTGAGCTCCGCAGTTTTGATGAGCGGGAGCTTCGCCGCCGTGCGGCGCGATTTGCACCAGATAAATTTCTGGCGGGCTTCGAGGAAATTCTTGCTGAGGTTCTGCAGACCAAAGAGCAGCATCACCTGGCGTACGGCACATACAGCTGATCTCCAGGGATTTGATTCCTCTGCCCGGAGCTTGGCGAACGCTTCCGTGCCCTTGGCGCTCGATGACATCCTGGAGCCGCTTGATCGCTTTCTGTGTCGATACTCTCCGCTGAAATATCTGGCGACCAATCTGGAAGCTCTTCTGGTCGCAGTTTGACCTGACAGGGCGTCGACTCTGGCGCGGATGTCCCGCAAGAAAGATTCTGCAACGTTCTTCATCGGCAACGCGAATAGGCCTGGTAGTAACTCGTGAGACTCCTCCGCCGCTATCGCAGTGCGGCATGAGTATCGGAGACGGAGTTGGCTATGACCTTGCGACTTAACTCGTACCGTTTCAACATCAGGGTGTGGACCTACCTGTTGCCTCTGCTGGCGTTCTTGACCGCTGCTTACGTGCGGTTCGGATTGCTTCGGCAGGCCCTGGCGCAGAAAGACTACGATCCGCGGTTTTACTTTGCCGTTCTGCTGTTGACGATGCTGGTATGGATAATCGCGGCTGAGGGCTACCGCCTTTGCGACATTGAGGAGCTGTTCCAGGAATACACCGGCCTGAAGAAGGCGATGTCGGCTTGCGCGACAACCTATGTCGTGCTGCTGTGCATACTATTCTTCTATCGACAGCAGAATTTTTCGCGTGTGTTTTTCGCGGTCAGTGCGCTGGCATTGCTGTTTTTCACAACGCTGTCGCGCGTCGCCTTCCGGCTGCTGATGCGGGGCTGGATGCGGAAGCGCAGGCCGCTTCGCATCCTCGTAGTGGGCGCCGATGCTTACGCGCGGAAAGTCGCGGCGCGGCTATCGCGCATACCCATTGCACCTTCCGCCGTGGTCGCCCATGTCCGGATCCCTGATGACGAGGTGGCAGTCACCGACGTGCCGGTGTTTGAACTGGGCGACATCGAGCGCGGCATTAGTGTAGCGTTCGATGACATCGTGATCGCCATACCCGCGCAGCGCCTGTCGTACCTGTCTTCGCTCATCAGCTCGCTGGAACGGTTGTGCGCGCCGGTACGCGCCATTATCGACATTGGCGGAATCCCTCTGCTTCGCGAGCGCCTGTTCCAGTTTGGCGATTTTCAGATGTTGGATCTGGCGACCACTCCTGCCGAATCGCCCATGTATTTTGTTTTGAAACGGGCCTTCGATTTTGTATTTTCGGCGCTTGCGGCTCTGTTCATGGGGCCGCTGATGCTGGTGATTGCCGCCGTCATCAAGCTTACGTCGCCCGGACCGGTGCTGTTCTGCCAGGAGCGGGTTGGACTCAACGGCCGGCACTTTACCATGTACAAGTTTCGAACCATGAAAGTTGCGGCCCGCTCCGAGAGTGAAACGCGTTGGACGACGGCCGACGATCCCCGGCGGACAGCGGTAGGAAGCTTCCTGCGCAAAACCAGCCTGGATGAACTGCCCCAGTTCTTCAATGTGCTGAAGGGCGAGATGAGCGTGGTTGGTCCGCGCCCGGAACGTCCTTACTTCGTGAAGAAATTCCTGGAAGAGATTTCGCACTATGACACAC
>JBARGS010000207.1:0-13511 GCA_049798495.1 Candidatus Korobacteraceae bacterium
TGATCGGCGGAACGCGCTTCATCGGGGCTGCTGTTATTCGCCAACTGGGGGATCAGGGACACGCGATCACGGTTTACCATCGCGGCCAGAACGAAGCCGCGCTGCCCGCTACGGTTCGACATGTGCGCAGCGGCGATGCGGCGATGCCGGTGCGCCGCTTTCCGCGCGAACTCCTCTCGCCTGCCCCGGACGTTGTCATCCACATGATCGCGATGGGACGGGACGATGCTCACGCGGCGGTAGAATTCTTTCGCGGACACGCCGGACGTATCGTCTGGATCAGCAGCGGAGATGTCTATCTCGCTTATGGGCGATTCACCAGAACAGAACCTGGACCTGTCGAAAACGGTCTGCTGAAAGAAGATTCGCCGCTGCGGACGGTGCTCTATCCCTATCGCGATGGCACAAAGTCTCCCGACGACATCGCGAATGTATACGACAAAATTCTGGTGGAGCAGGCGGCCTTCAGCGATGGCGCTCCGCCGGCGACCGTGCCGCGGCTTCCCAAAGTCTATGGGCGCGGAGACAACGCCGATCTCGCAACAGTTTATGCATTTCGCAACCATCCGCAGTGGCGCTGGACGCATGGCTACGTCGAGAATGTGGCCGCTGCGATTGTCCTGGGAGCGGTTCATCCGGCGGGCGCGGGCCGAATTTACAACGTGGGCGAAGAGCACACGCCGACAATCGCGGAACGGTTGGCGAAGTTGCCTGAGTCGTCGGTCGCGATCAATGCCGATCCGAAATTCAATTTCGAGCAGGATATTGCGTATGACACGAAGCGGATTCGCGAGGAGTTGAGGTACAAGGAAGTTGTCTCGGAAGAAGAAGCGATGAGAATGACGCTGCACCATTCAGACGAGCGCGATTGAGAAACCAATTGACAGGCTTAGGAAAAGCAGATCCTTCGTCGGACTGAAGTCCTCCTCGTGATGACAAGGTAAGACAGGCGATACGATGAAGCTCCTGTACCACCGCCGCCAAGCAGCCTACGGCGTAACAGGCGTCGGCGCGTTCTTCGGAGTCGACAAATATCCCGTCACCGCATTCTTGTCCGCGGTGAACACTACCAGCTCATACAGCATGTGATCGCGGCCGGTGTAGAACTGCAGCGGCTCGTTGACGGTGCGATCCTTCTTTTCGATGGTGCGATCGTCGGCGATCACGTTTAACGTGAAGCGGCTCTTCTTCGCATCAACCTTTTTCAACTGTAAACTCACGGTGGAAACTGGCATCCGCGCGCCCTTCTGCAGCGTGAAGTCATAATAGTTTCGTTCGCCTTTGCGCTTGAGCATCTCCAGCTCCGAGGCGTTATGGGCGATGAGTCCGCTCTGCACGCCGAGATCGCCCATGGCGTGTTCCAGTTTGGCATTGGTCGCAGCCAGATCGCTTTGCGTCTTCTGAATGTCCGTCTTGGCGCTGCCAACATCGCTCTTGACGCCGCTGACTTCCCCGCTCACGGCGGCAATCTGCTGGCCTTGCTGGCTCTGCTCGGCGGAAAGCTTAGCGGCAGCGGCCTTCTGCTGGCGTTCCAGATCCGCGGCTCGACGCGCCATCTCCTGCTTGGTCATGCCCACTTCGGAGGTGAGGGCCTCCTTAAACTCCGACGAAGTAGCATGAATACGCTTGCCCAGGTCAGCCTGTGCTGTCTCCAGGGCCAGCTCTTTTTGTTCCAGCGCCATCACGCGGGTCCTCATGTCGTACATGAGGTATAAGGTGGCGATGACATAGATGGCCGCCACGGCCATTAGAACGTACTTCACAACTGCACTTTTATCGGAGGGCGGTTCGGGAGTCTCAACCGGCTCGCTCCCAGATTGCGGAAATATCAAGGTAATTCCTTTCTGCTATGCACAATTCTCGGGTAGCGTACCCTCCCTGTCAATGAGCATAGGACGCATAGGAAACGATTTGGACAGCAAAGGCCGGCATGGGTCCAGGCGCAGTCCGCTCGAAGTAGCTCATAAGGATTGCGATCCCTTTGTCACACCGTGCTGACGCCCGCATCACAGCAGCGAATCTTAACGCTGCCTAGAATCGAAGGTGCTGTCGGGGCGCCCGCCATTCGTAAACATCGCCGTCTTGGAGGCACCGTGAAAGTCAGGAAATTACCAGCACTACTTTCAGGTTTACTTGCCACGGTCACGATTTGCGGCAGCGCCTTTGCGCAAATTGCGCCGCAGAACCCGATCCTCATGCAGGGCACGACCGGCGCGGTGAAGTTTGATCATCCATCGCACCTGAAAGTCGCTGGTACTTGCAGCATCTGCCATCACGCTTCAAGACCAGAGAAGCCGTTGAAGGCGCCGCAGGAGGCTTGCAGCGATTGCCATACCAAGCCTCCGACTCCGCCGGTAACCACGAGCCTACAGGCGGCCTTCCACAATCCCGACGCGACTGCCGGACTCTGCATCGATTGTCACCAGAAGCAGAATGACGCCGGCAAGGCGGCCCCGGTGAAGTGCGCGGAGTGCCACCAGAAGGGGAACGGATAAAGTCGAGAACGCTGTCACCCTCACCTGCGTCTGAATCCTCAAGCGCGGCGCCGATCGGAATCGTAAGCTACTCATCGCGATGAGCCGAAATGCTGGTGATACATGCTGGTGGACTTATGTCTGGACGGGAGTGAGCATCACGGTTAGAGCCAGCATCAGCACTGCCAACAATGCCAGCCAACGGCGACCGGAACCGATGTCGGGCCACTTGGGAACGTTGGGATGTTGCATTCCAGTGAACCCCAGGATGAGTGCCCAAATCCACCAGCCCGGCCAAAACCTTCCCATCACAATGAGAACGACAATTGTGACCCGAGTGACCCACTTGTGCGCCCGTGGAGAGACCGCGTAGGTGATGTGTCCTCCGTCCAATTGCCCACCCGGCAGGAGGTTCAAAGCGGTAGCAAACATACCCACCCACGCAGCTACGGCGACCGGATGAAGATACAAGCTTCCCAGCGGAGCAGCGTGGGGCCTCAAGGGCGCCAACAAGCGGCTGACGAGCTTGAATATAAGCGGATAACCGAACTCTACGACCGGATGCGACGCTCCCGGCGGCATAGGCTTGGACAGGGCCAATCCCCAGAACAGCACGGGAACGGCTACCAGAAAACCAGCGATGGGACCGGCAATCCCTATGTCGAACAGAGCTTTGCGCGAGCGAATGGGCGACTTAATTCGGATCAGCGCGCCAAATGTTCCGATGAAGGTTGGCGCCGGGATGAAATACGGAAGGGTGGCGTACACCCCATTCTTGTCCGCCAGAAAAAAGTGTCCAAACTCATGCGCTAGCAGAATCCCGAGTAACGTAAGCGAGAAAGGCAGCCCCATGACCAGTCTCGCGGGACTTTGTACGATCCACCCAAGATGAAACAACGGAAACACGAAGTTCTCCGGGTCAAACGCAGGCAGGTCGCGCACGAAGTTGTCTTGCAGGCGCGCTCCCACGACCAGTGTGGTGAAGAGGGTCAGCAGCAGCAGCAGAATGTGCAGCCAATATCGCCGCCGCGGACGTGCGGCAACAAAGACCTGCGAATAGGCGGGCACTTCGAAGGTGTAGGAGATCGGTGGCGTGGAATCAGACATCAGTTAGTTTGGATGATGATAAACGAGCGCGGAAGCAGGCGTCGGCACTCGTCTGCGGCTTTCAGCCGTATCGGCGGCCGCTCCGGGAGTGCACACGCCGGGCACCTCTACTCGATCGATTGCAATTCCTTCCCGGGTTTGAAGCGCACTGCTTTGCCGGGAGGAATGTTGACCTCGGCGCCGGTGCGCGGGTTGCGCCCAATGCCGGTTTTCCGCGGCCGCACAGTGAAGACGCCGAAGCCGCGCAACTCAATGCGATCGCCGCGGGCCAGCGACTTCTTCATGCTTTCGAACACGGTTTCGACCGCCATCTCGGCCTTGGTTTTGGTGACGCCGGTTTTCGTGACGACTTCGTTGATCAGATCTAGTTTGATCACAAGTCTCTCCGCAGGGATCGCTTGCCGGACAACTCTGCCCGACCGCAGCGTTTCTGCGATTCTACCCGACTTCGCAGAATTTGCGGTAAGTCTTCGCCAGACTGCGACTTGCAAGCTGATTCGCGAATCGTAGTGAAGCCGGAGGCCATTGTCAACCGGCGGCGCATTCCGTAAGATGACCTATTCGTTTCAGCCTGCTGAATGGAAGGGGCGCGGCTTCAGCCATGCGCCGAGCTTGTCGGATGGGTACGCCGTCGAAAGTCTCTCATTTCTTGTCATCACGAGCGAGCTTTAGCTCGCGAAGGATCTGCTGTTCCGAGTTTCTCAAAAAAGCACCAACCCCTAAGGAGTCTCATGTCCATCAAGAGTGACCGTTGGATCCGCAAAATGGCCACTGAGCACGATATGATCAATCCCTTCTCCGAGAAGCAGGTGCGGGAAGGCGTTATTTCCTACGGTCTTTCTTCCTACGGATACGATCTGCGCGTTGCCGACGAGTTCAAGATCTTCACCAACGTCAACAGCACCATCGTGGATCCCAAGAAGTTCGACGAGCGCTCCTTCGTGAGCGTGGAGTCGGACGTCTGCATCGTCCCGCCGAACTCCTTCGCCCTGGCGCGATCGGTGGAGTACTTCAAGATCCCGCGCGACGTGCTGACCATCTGCGTGGGCAAGTCGACTTACGCGCGTTGCGGCATCATCGTCAACGTCACGCCGTTTGAGCCCGAGTGGGAGGGCTTCGTCACCCTCGAAATCTCGAATACCACGCCGCTACCGGCGCGAATCTACGCCAACGAAGGCCTCTGCCAAATCCTGTTCTTCCAATCCGACGAGATGTGCGAGACCAGCTACAAGGATCGCGGCGGGAAGTATCAGGCGCAGAAAGGGATTGTGCTGCCGAAGCTCTAACGGCCGGTTTTTGCGCTGAATTGGCTTCGGGTAAGAACCGCCGTTTGCCGGCGAAGCTCTTACCGGAGTACGCCCTGACATTCCTTCTGCCTTAGCTTTACGGCTCGACCTCAAACACAGTACCGCAGCCATAAACGCCACAAAGATAGCTGCCGCCGAGCTCGGTGGTTCCATAAAGGTTGCCGCTGGCGTCGAAGACGAGACTACCTTGGGGTAGCTTGCCGTCGGTGCTCCCGTAGCGCCCGTCAAAGTTGTGCAGTCTGGTCTCGCTCCAACCACCGTGCCCGTTAGGCGAGAGTTCAAACACTGTACCAGCGCCGTAGCTACCGCCTCCGCCGGTCGTACCGTAGAGATTTCCGCTGCCGTCGAAGGTCAGATTGGACCACGGCTCGGCGCCGTCGTTCCCGCTTCCGAAGTTATGCAGCTTGGTTTCCGTCCAGCCGCCATGCCCGTTCGGGCTCAATTCGTATGCCGTACCGAAGCTGGAGGGATCGCTTCCGCCCCAAAGCGTGGTGCCATAGAAGTTGCCTTCCGCGTCACGAACCAGTCCGCCGTAAGCCAGGCAGCCGTCGGTGCCGGCGCCGAAATAATGCAGTTTCGTCTCCGTCCAGCCGCCGTCGCCATTAGGCGATAGCTCGAAGATCATGCCGCATGTATCTATGCCTAGTTGATGGGCTCCGCCGGACGGCGTTGTGCCAAACAGATTGCCATCGTTATCGAATACCAACTGGCCCTGGGGAAATTCTCCGTCGTGGCCGACCTCTGGATTGAAGTTATGGAGCTTCTTCTCGCTCCACCCGCCGTTGCCGTTCGGCGACATCTCAAAGACCGTACCAGAGCTTTCGTTGTTGCCGCCACGCATGGTGGTGCCGTACATGTTCCCGTCAGAATCGAAAATCAGCGCCGAGTACGGCTGGCTACCGTCGGTGCCGTTGCCGAAGTTGTGCAACTTCTTTTCCGTCCACCCGCCATGCCCGTTTGATACCAATTCGAAGACGATCCCGCCGCCGTAGCTGCCACCGCCGCTCGCGGTACCGTAAAGATTGCCATCCGGGCCGAAGATAACGCCGGCCTCTGGACTGTTTCCATCAGTGCTGCGATAGCGCCCGTCGAAGTTGTACAGTACTTTCTCCGTCCAGCCGCCATTTCCATTGGGACTCAATTCGTAGACAGTGCCGCCGTTGTACAGTCCATTCCGGGAAGTCGTGCCGAAGAGATTCCCGCTGGCATCGAACACCAGGCCGGTATAAAGAGGACGCGAACCGTCAGTCCCATTAAAGTTGTGCAGCTTTTTCTCTGAGGCCCAACTGCTAATCGCGAGCAGCGTCAGGGTGATCGCCAAAAGTACTTTCAGTCCAACAGACAGTGTTCTGCCCTCCATGGGGTGTCATCCTCTCTAAACTTGGAATGTTCTTGGAAAGGGGCCGCTTGCTGTTCGCTACCGCAAAAAACCGCGCGTTGCGTGCGGTTCGGTTGGTCCATTGAGGCAGTCGGTCTTACTTTCGCTGTCCGGCTTCGCTTTCCTTGAACATGTACTTGATGCTGGGCTTGTAGATCAGTAGATTCGACGCGCCAATGCGATTCACCTTCAGGCAGTACTTGTCGTACCACTCGATGACGCCGTGAACTTCCTCGCCGTCCTGCAGCACCAGGACCATGGGTGTCTTGGTCTGCATTTGCTTCTGATAATAAAAATTCTCGGCATGGGTCTGTTCCGGCGGCGGTGTTTTCTTGCCGTTCGTGGAGCGGTCGGGACGATCGCCACGATCCCGGCGATCTCCGTCCTGACGGCGCTCGGCTTCCTGGCGCGGATGGTCGTTACGGTTGAGGGCGGGACGGATCAGCTTGCGATTGGCGAAAACTTCCGAATCTAGGGCTCTTCCTACGGCGGTGGCATCCATGGAATCTTTCATGGCGTCGGCTCCTGGGGTCTGCACACCAGCCTTTCGGCGATCGTTAACTCGGACACATCAACGGCACAGGACTCCGGCAAGCTCTTTGGAGGGACCGCTTCCGAGGCTTTCCTAGGTGTGAACTTAGCGATACCCTAACACACGCGCCCGCCTGTGACAATTCATACTTGAATGCTACTTTGGTGTGAGCGGCTCCAGCGATGTCGCAAACGTGTCCAGCGACAGAGAGCGCAATAAATTTCTGCGCATCCCGCTTTCCACCTCTCCCAGCCGCTGTACTGCGGCGACAATCCAGGCAAATTCCACGCCCGCAGCCATGCGCCCGAGTTCCGGTTGGATATCCTGATTTCGCACCAGTTCCCCCGTTCCCGACTTCAGGAACAGCAGATCTTCCAGCAGCGAATACAGGGTTCGGATCAGTTGCTCGGTCTTCGCCTTCCCGTCCGCTCCCGCGCGGTAAGTGTCGGTCACGCGAAACAGGGCACTGTGATCGCCGCTCCCCATGGCGGGGCCGAGGAGCGTGAGGGCATCCTGACGAGCCGCCAGATATCCCGCCAAATCGAAGCTGCGCGCGCGTCCCAGTCCGCCACCGCAGATCTGTGCCACCAGAGTCCGCTCGCGCGCTTTCCACTCCGGACGCACCTGCGCCAGATACTGCTCCACCTCAGCAGCCGGAACCGGCGCCAGCCGCACATGCATGCAGCGCGAACGGATCGTTGGCAGCAGCGCCGTGGGGTTGTCGGTCAGCAGGAAGATGGTGGCGAATTCCGGTGGCTCCTCCAGTATCTTGAGCAGCGAATTGGCCGCCTCCTTCATGAAGTCGGCATCGCTGAAGATGTACACCCGCTCGCGTCCCTCGACCGGCTTGTAATAGATCTCGTGAATCACGTGCCGCACCTGGTCCACTTTCACCAGCATCTGCGGCGGGTCGGGAGGAATGATCAGAACGTCGGGATGGGTTTGAACGAGGATGCGGGTTTCGCGCTTATCGGCGTCGCGCAAGTTTTCCCGCGCTTCCACAGCCTCGGCAAAGCGCTCCCCCAGGTTGTCGGCCTCGGCGATGCGGACACAGTTCCCGCAATGCCCGCAGAAATCCGGCAAGCCGTCCCCCACCCCAACCGGTCCAAAACCGGGACCAGTCGGGGGCCCCGGATCGCTGAGAGGCCGCTCTAGACAGTTCATCGCTTTCGCAACCATTTGACTGAGCGTGAACTTGCCCGCACCCTGCGGCCCGGAGAGGATTATCGCGTGAGGAAAGTGCTCGCGCGCCAGCATCTCGCGCAGCGTGCGCACTGTCTCCGCATTGCCGTGGAAATCGGAAAAAGGCATTTCTTCCTAATGGTGTAGGTGGAAATTTCGCTTAACTTTCTTGAAAGGGCACGGCTTCACAGCCTGCTGAAAAGCTCGGGTTTCGGCTGCTTTGTATCAGGGCACGACTTCAGTCGTGCCGATAAGCCCTCTATTTTTATTATTCCGAGCGGGCTTCAGCCCGCGAGGAATTTGCTTTTCCGACTTTTCCGCAGCCTGTTCAGCCGTGCCGTCCTCAAATTCCATGTTAGCGGCTTTAGCCACCGAGGGATCCCGCCTTTGTTCATGGCCGGAAGACTGAACAATAATATAGTTGTTCGCAATAAGACTTCATTATCAAACCTAGGCTAAAGCCCACCATCTCATAAGGGATTCACTTTCGGCACGGCTGAAGCCGTGCCCTTTCAAAGCCTGTTTTTCACCGCTTTGACAATTTCCCCATGCACGACGTGAATGGGCGGCCGTGCATCGATCATCGCCACCCTTTGCGGCTCCCGCCTTGCGATCTCCAGAAACGCCTCGCGGACTCTCGTGAAGAAGGCCGCGCTCTCCTTCTCGAAGCGGTTCTCATCATGCTCGGCGGACTTGTTGCGCCGTCGCGCGCGGCTTACACAAAAGCTGACGTCGGAGTCCATCAGGATAGTCAGATCGGGCCACAATCCCCGGCACAACAGGTTATGCAACTGACGTACAGCTTCGCTGCCGAGCTGCCTTCCTGCGCCCTGGTACGCTTCAGTGGAGTCGCTGAAGCGATCGCACAGCACCCACTTCCCCGCTTCGCGCGCAGGCTCGATGACCTCCGCAATCAACTGTGCCCGTGAGGCGAACATCAGCGCCATCTCGGCATGCGGATCGAGACCCGAGGTGCGCGAGTCCAGCAGCACCGCGCGGATGCGCTCGCCAATGGCGGTTCCTCCCGGCTCGCGCGTCGTTACCACCTCGATGCCCTGCTGGCGAAGCGCCTCGGCGAGCTTCTCCAGTTGCGTGCTCTTGCCGCACCCGTCGAGGCCTTCAAAGCTGATGAACTTACCGCGCCGCGATTGCTTCGCCACACGGTCATGATATCAACGACGCCCAACTCTACCGCGAGCTGATCGAGTACCGCACCACCACGCCGTCCACGTAGGTCACCTCGACCCGATAATCGTTAGGCAAGTACTCGAAGATCTGCGTCTTCAAGCCTTCTTCCGACGTAGATTGCGAAGTCATCCGTCCCAGGCCCATCATCTCGCTGACCTCTCCAATCTGCATGCCGCGCTTGATTTGGGTGATAGGAGACGACGGCGCGCCATTGGCGGGAGCCTTTGCGTTCGCCGCTGCGTTCTGCGCCGTCGCTTGCAGGATCGGCTTTTGCGCCTGGAGGTTGCCGAAATCGATGTAGCCGTCGAGCAGCTTCATCACCGCCTCCGGCGTAAGTTGGTCCTGCGGAATGCTCGCTGCCCAGCGCAGGTTGAAGCGTGAGCCGCCGCGTGTGCGCTTGTCGGCCACCTGCTGCGCCTTCAGCTGGCTGGCAATCGCGGCGGCCCGATTGTCGGCAGCCTGCTCGCGTTCGCGGCGATATCGCACGCGGTCCAGCTCGCGCTGCAAATCCCGCTTCCTCTGCGGATCGCTGGTGTTGCGGATGTCGTTCTCCAGTTGCTTCTCGTAGCTGCTTTTATCGACGTGGTAAGGACTAACCGTCGTACTGCTGTCGTCCCAGAAGGTACCGAAGCCGCCGCCGTCGAGCTGAACCTCGATGAGGCTTTTCTTCACGACGAGGGTAGTGATGGTGGCACGATCGCCGCTGCGGATCGCCGGACCAAACTGCTTTAGTCGATTCGAATAGGCCTTCCAGTCCATGGGATCGTCGCGATCCATGCGCAGATCCACTCCCTGCTGCGTTCCCGGCATGTCGATCTGCAAGGTAACTTGCCGGCCGACGAAATAGTTCTGAAAGGTGGACTGAGCGTTGCCCTGCGCGAGAGACGGCAGAACCGCAACGCTTATCGCGAAGAGAACAATCTGACAGGCACGCCGAAGCATGGCAACGCGCTCCTTAAGAAGTAACTGGAATAAGACTGGAATCGAGCGCTGCGAGTCTAGCATAGGAGCAAGCTCAGGTGGCCGTGTTTCATCGCGACAACAGTTCAGTAGGAGCGCGAGACCTTAATCCTGATCGCGCCTGCCGATTCGTCATACCCGGCGTCGCCCGAGTAGGTCGCGGTTATGCGGTGTGCACCGCTTTCTTCGAAGGAGGTGTGAAAGATTGCCCGGCCTTGTTCCAGCGCGACGGGCCGCCCGGCGTTGATGCCGTCGACGGCAAACTGTACGCTTCCCCCGGGCGGGGCCTCGCCGGAGTTTCCTGACATGACCTTGGCAGTCAGCATGATGCTTGTGGCCAAATCGATTTCGGCCGACGGCGTAGTCAGGGCCGTCGAAGTCGGAACTGCCGACGGCAGCACCTCGATCGCGCCCATCATTCCCATGTCTTCGTGCTTCAGGATGTGACAGTGATAGAGGAAGGTCCCGACAATATTGGGATCGCGAAAATCCATTCGCAACTTCACGCTGGGATAGGGACCCGATCCATCCCAGTGCGGCAGATTCACCGTGTCTCTCATCGCCGCGTTAGTGACGGGTTTCCCATCGACCTCGATCACCTGGAAATGGATCTGGTGAATGTGGAAGACGTGATCTTCCCGCGCCCGGTTTTCAACTACCCAGTCCTCGACATCGCCTTGGTGGACCACGATGTTCGGCGGCTGATCCATGCGATACATTGCCGGCTGCTGACCGGCAACGGTCAGGAAGTAGAAGACGGAGGCATCGAGATCAGCTTCGGGATCGGGTCCGCCGGCATTTGGCGAGATCTCCGAAAAGTAAAGCCTGCGCTCGACCAGCGGTTCGCCGTGATTTGCGGTCCGATCATGCCCCATTCTCTCCGGCTTATACATCGAAACTGGCTGAACAGAATCCTTACTCACCACATTGGCGATGGGACGATCCGGGTCGCTGTCGCCGTCCGGACCGGTGTCCCAGCGTTTGGTTACGAGTTGCGCCGGCCGTCCCGGCTTGGGGGTTGCGACGACAAACTCGGCGCGCGCTCCTGGGGGAAGCAGAATGCTGGTCTGGGCGGCATGGGCTGAGGTAACAGGAACTCCGTCGAGGGCAACAATCTGCACTGGCTGCGCCACGCCCGCCACCAAAAGCTGCAAGTCAAAGATGGTGTCGGCGCCTGCGTTCAACACACGCCAGAACTCCTGCCCTGACCCTCGGGTTTCGATTACCGCCGGCTCATAAGCCGGATAGATCACGGGAATATAGTTGATGGAAACATCCCAAGCCGGCGCCAACGGATCGAACCGGCGACGTTCGCTCAGCGGCTGGTCTCGCAGCACGATAAGCCGCTGCGGCAGCTTGGCCAGAGAGGGATTTGCCTTCTCAATTCCTTCCACGATCAGCGCACCCGAGCCTCCGCCCTGCACCTGCCGCTCGCTGTAACCGTGAGGATGGGGATGATACCAGTACAGCCCCGGTGGCTCATCGCGAGGAATCGTCACGCGATAATCGAACGTCTCGCCCGGCTGGATCAGGGTTCGCAGCACGTCGTCCTGGTGACACGTCGGAGGTATGTTCAATCCGTGAAAATGCAGGTTCGTTACCGAGGCGCTCATAGGGCCGGGATGGCAATCGCCGCTGTCCGCCCGCTCCCCAGCGCCACCGGAGTGCTCCATCGCCCCGGGCGCCGGCGCAGTGTGATTTGCCGGCAGGTCGTTGTGCAGGTGAATGATCAGCCGGTCGCCGGGATTCACTCGCAGGGTAGGAGCTTCTTCTCCTTTGTCCGTGACATAGCAATAGCGAGGCGGTCCCTGACCGGAAAACGTCGGCTGATACTTGAAGTGCAGCGTTACTTCCAGCACGCCGGTCTGACTGCGCAGTTCCGGCGGATCTTCAACTGCGGATCCTGCCGGCGTTCGGGAACAAACTTGATCGGCGATCCCGGAAGACGAAGCCCAAGCTCCGTTGACCGATATTGCAAACATCCAGGTCAAGATGCATAGGGGCCAGAGGAGGCGTGGCGAGGGTAATCGTCGCGGCCGTTCCGGGCGATGACGTGGACGCTGCTTTGGAAACAACAACAGGGGCATGCTACTCAGTCTTCAGATTGTCAGCAGCTCGCAATTCGTTGCACGTCGGTCCGACTTAGGGTTGCAAAATCCTTGCAACTTCCAGTTCGGTCAGGAATGAAAACGCGGTATGATCGCGCCCGTGGTCCGGCTATACTCGTCGTACTCCGCGCCAAACGTGGTGAGCATCGCCTGCTCTTCAATCCTGCTCTTGATCTTGAAGCCGAGGTAGAGCAGGAGGACCGCTATCAGCCCACGCAGTTGCCCGCGATTGAGGGCTGTCCCGAACATTGCGAAGATCATTCCTGAATAGATGGGATGGCGCACCCAGCGGTACGGTCCGCTGCGCACCAGCTGATGGCCGACTTTGACGGTCACGGCACTACTCCAGTTGCCTGCCAGGTACGCTCGCGCCCAAAAGGCAAACGCGATTCCCGCGGCGGCAATGGCTATCCCAAGAACTTCAATCCACAGGGTTGCCGGAAAGATGGGACGACGCAGCCAGTCTCTGGGAACGTCGGCGCTGAACATCAGGTAAGCAGCAGCGATGGTGAGCACGGTATACGACAAGCGCGAGGACACGCCTTCCCGCGTTTGTACCGGCTTGGTTCGCATTCCCCAGATCACCCACACGATGAGGAACACGACCCATAGATAAGTGCAAATTTGCATTCCGCTCATAATCAGGTCTCACCACAGTACGCTACAGGAGGGCGAGGGGTTCCCGGAAGCAATCTGCCGCGATGGCTTCGTCGCAATGTCGGCGTAGCAATCCCGCTGGACGGCGGCAACCCGGAATAGTATCTTTGCCGATGCGACGATAACCCGGTCCTCAGAAGCGCCGCACTCGGACTTGTCGGGTGGTGCTTCAGGGCTTTATCGCGCCGCAATCAAATCCAAACCGTTCCAGGGAGCCGAAGTTCATGAAGAGACGAGTACTCGCCGTTGCTGTTCTGAGCCTGTTGATGTCCACCGTGGCGTTCGCGCAGAAGATCAATATCGATTGGGACCGCTCTGCCAACTTCTCACAGTTTCACACTTATATGTGGGAGAAAAGCCCGCATCCCGCCAATGGTCTCTGGGACCCGCGCATCGTGGATGGCATCAATAAGCAAATGCAAGACAAGGGATTGACTCTGGTCAACTCCGATCCCGATGTGTGGGTCGTCTACAGCAACAGCATTCACGATCAGAAGCAAGTGGTTGGCACAGGTTATACCTTCGGGCCAAGCTGGGGATGGGGCTGGGGTTGGGGGGGCGCTCCTACCACCTACAACACCTATGTCACTAAGTTAGGCACGCTGGTCGTGGAAATTG
>JBARGS010000208.1:0-9563 GCA_049798495.1 Candidatus Korobacteraceae bacterium
CTGCTGATCATCATCGCGCTGGTGATGCGCTGGGTGATTCGCGCTTTGCGGGGACTGTTCACCCGGGCACGGGCGGCGTGGTGAGGTTCATCGTCTCCCACCCTAGCCCAAAGGCGGGGCTAGGATGGGGCACCCAGGTCTTCGCTGTTCGCTCTTCGCCATTCGCTATTCGCTCTTGATCTTCACTCTTCGCTTCTTCATGATGTGTCATCCCGACCAAGGGCTTCAGCCCACGTGGAGGGACCTGCTGTTCCGCCTTCCCTGCTAAAATCCTCGCTAGGGCCCTATGTCCATCCAACCTCCCTTCTGCGATGTCGAGACCGCGCTGGAAGAGATCCGCGCCGGCCGCATGATCGTGGTCATCGACGACGAGGACCGCGAGAACGAAGGCGACCTCACCATGGCCGCCGAGAAGATCACGCCTGAAGCGATCAACTTCATGGCCAAGTATGGCCGCGGCCTGGTCTGCCTCGCCATGACCGAGGAGCGCCTGGAATATCTGCGCCTGGGCCAGATGTCGGCGGAGAACACCTCGAACTTCGGCACCGCCTTCACCGAATCGATCGACGCCAAGGACGGCGTCACCACCGGCATCTCGGCGTTTGACCGCGCGCAGACTATTCACGTCGCCATCGATCCTGCCTCGCGCCCCAGCGATCTCGCCCGTCCCGGCCATGTCTTCCCGCTGCGCGCCCGCAAGGGCGGTGTGCTGGTTCGCGCCGGACAGACGGAAGCTTCCGTCGATCTGGCGCGCCTGGCGGGCATGATTCCCGCCGGCGTTATCTGCGAGATCATGAACGACGATGGCACTATGGCGCGCGTGCCTGAGCTGACCGAGTTCTGCCGCGAGCACGCCATGAAGATGCTCACCGTCGCCGAAGTCATCCGCTACCGCATGGCGCACGAGCGCTACGTGCGACGGCTGGCCGAAGCCATGGTGCCTACCGCGTATGGCGAGTTCCGCATGATCGCCTACGAGTCGGAGACCAACGGCGACTCGCACATCGCGCTGGTCAAAGGCGACGTCGAGTCCGCTGGCGACGAGCCCGTGCTGGTGCGCATGCACTCGCATTGCCTGGTGGGCGATGTCTTTGGCGCCAGTTGGTGCGAGTGCCGCAACGTGATCGACGCCGCCATGCGGCGCATCGCCGAAGAAGGCCGCGGCGCACTCATCTACCTGCACTCGACTTCGAAGGGCTATTCAGTGGAGCGCCTGGGCGAGCGCATGACCATCCAGTTCCACCACGAGCAGCGCCTGCCCACATTGCCCGAGAGCCAGCGCAAAACGCAACGCGAGATCGGCATCGGCGCTCAGATCCTCTCGGACCTGAACCTGAAGCGCATCCGCATCCTCACCAACCATCCGCGCAAAGTCGCCGGCCTGGAAGGCTTCGGCATCGAGATCGTGGAGCAGGTGCCTGTGTCGGCCGCAGGAAAAGCCTCGGTACGGTAAGAGGGCTCGCTAGCCGCGATTCGCTCTTGGCCTTTAGCCTTTAGCTCTTAGCGTTCCTCCAGCTATCATCTCGACCGACGGCTTAGAGCGGAAAGACTGCCCTGAGGTTGTCGAAGGGGATCAGTGATTTGGCCCGCGTCTTCCACAATCGTCCTCCCAAGCCACGGAACCCGCAAATCGCGGCCTTGCCTCTTCGTCTTAACTCATCTGGTTTCCTTCGACGTCGGCTGATTTTTCGGGAGGAGGAAATCGTAAAGGTATTGAAAAGAATGGCTCCTCAGGTAGGACTCGAACCTACAACCCTCCGGTTAACAGCCGGGCAATGTGCAAGCTGCTCATTGATTCTAAAGGCTTTTCTAGCGGCTCAATGGCGTCACAACCGCTGTACCTGGGGGGTTTGGCTCGACAAATTGCTCGACAATTTATCCACTTCACCCCGAGGTCCGGAAACCCACCGCGAATGGCGCATTTGCATCAGAACGAATGCCGCACATCGGCGGGAAGGTCGGCTGCAATACCCCCACCTCCCGGTCGCTTTGGGCTCCCCATCTGAGATATCCTTGCCGCTGTTGGTATAAGCGTGCTTGCTCCCGTAGGAGTTGTAGCAAGTATCACGAATTGGTACGCGCCCTTCGACACCCGATGGGGAAAGAAGCCGCTTCGCATTCCGCGGGCTGCCGAAAACAAGCACATCCTCAGGGTCGGCGATACGGCGCTAAGAAGTGCACGATCATTCGCCAGATTCTGTTCCGGGTTACGGAACGGGGACATAGTGCGATAAATAGATGACTCGGCCTGCGAGTTCATCCAGCGGTTTCATGACGAGCGGCATGGCGACATAGTGCTCAGTCCGCTGGATCCCCCCTGCCCCTGAGCAAACAGCCCTCCAGCCGCGCGTTCTACATCTGTGGTCGCATCGCAGCTGCCTGCTCGCCATTGGTGACGATGAACGTATCGACGCGCAATCCCATGGGCAACTGCGCACTGGCATCGAGTTCCACCAAAGCCTCCAGGAACTTCCGATCGACGCGCTCGGTCGGCTCGTCGGTGCGGATGGTCTTGGGACCGAGCAGTTCGCCAACCTGCACCACGTGCCCCCAAACCTTCTGCTTGCCGTAGGCATCCGCGGTAACGTAAGCCGTCTGGCCCACGCGCACTTTGTTCACATCGGTCTCATCGATGTCCACCCGCACGCGCAGTACCTGCGTGACGCACGCCGCTCTCAGAATTGTTCTCCGTAGAGCTATTCCACCACAAACCCAATCCTATTCGTACGCGGTGAGGAGGGCCGCTGCCGTGCCTCAGATTCTCTTGCGGCTCCTTTGCATCGAGAAAGGGTGCGATATCGGATCCGCGCTTTCAAGTTCGACCATTGGAGGGTCTCCTTCCGATTGTGTCACGTGATCCCACTATGGAGTCTGATGAAGCGCCCAGGGATCTCGCCGCCAGCGCAATAAGCTTGGGAGTATCATTGCGACAGACGCCTCACGTTCAAGGCGAAGCGTAGCGTGTTGAGAAAGAACGGAATCGATGTCTCCACCACAAAAGACGCGAGATTTGGCCCGCAGCCTCTTTGCTAGCGAGGCCGATGCAAGTACGACCTCCCTGCATACCGAGCCCGCAGCTGTGCGCGTCTACGAGAGGCTGCGCCGGCAACTTGGCGCACCCGTGGGAACTGACGGTTTTCAAGCTCTCGCTTCCCGGGCTTTGGCTCTTGCCAAGTCGGAATCTCCCCAGCTCGACGCGGTGCAGATAACGGCGAATGGATGCTTGCGCGGTCTCGGCGAAGTTGAACCTCAGACGGACGCGGACGATGATGGCGAGGTCGGAATCATTCTGATTGCGCAGTTACTCGGGCTGTTTCTTTCCTTGCTTGGCGAGGCAACAACTCTGCGTTTGATAGAAGATTTACGTCTTCAGGTTGACCTCAGGACAGAGTCGGCCGTGACCCCAGAGGGCGCAATAGACTTAGCGGCCGATGAACTAGTAATGGCTGCGGCTTTCGAGGACCTTCTGCTGGAAATTGATCGACTGAGGAAGGTTAGCGAACGTATTGAAGCCCTGGCGGACAGACATCCAGGCATGGAAGATGGACTCGTGAGTGTTGCGGGAAACATTCGCAGTATTGCCACGGTTCTGGACATTTTCACACTCATCCGAAGCAAGGCTGGCGGCCCGCAAGAAGAGGTACCTAACCTACAAACGAATCCCTATATGAATTGAGTTCCGCCAGCGCTACATCCAACGCGGATCTGGATGTGGAACACCCCAATCTTGAACAAAGCTGGTTTGAACATGACGGCTGCCCCAACAATGCGAGATTTAGCCCATCGTCTTGTTACTTATGAAGCCGGTGCGTGCAAGGTCCCCGCGCCAATGGAATCCCCCACCCTTCGCGTCTATGAAAAGCTGCGCCAGAGTCTTGTTGAATTTGTTGGAGTTGCGGGTTTTCAATCGCTCGCCTCTCGTGCCTTGACGCTGGCCACCCCGGAAGCTCCTAGTCTTAGCGAGGCGAGGGTTACCGCGGATGGATCTTTACAGGGCTTGGGCGAGAGTGAGACGCAAATCGACATAGACAAGGATCAGGCTGGCGAGGGAGGAATTATTCTCATCGCCCGCTTACTCGGACTGCTTCGTATCTTCCTTGGCGAAGCTTTAACGTTAAGCCTGCTGCGAAATGCGTGGCCCGGCGAAGCCTTTGATGATGGCAATGCTGGAAACCGGAGAAAAGCGTGAGCACCCAAGACAAAGTACTGATAAACAGACTACCAACCGGAGTTCCGGGCCTTGACGAGATTGTTGGTGGCGGCCTCCCCGAGTTCTCCTTCAATATCATCGCGGGTGCTCCCGGAAGTGGGAAGACGACTCTGGCACACCAGTTTGTGTTTGCCAATGCCACGCCGGAGCGTCCTGCGCTCTATTTCACCGTCCTCGGCGAATCCGCCATAAAGATGCTGCGATACCAGCAACAGTACGCGTTCTTCGATCCAGCCATGCTGCCCGGCTCCATTCGCTTTATCAATCTGAGTCAGGTTGTCTTGGAGAAGGACCTAGGCGCGGTTTTGGAGGAGATTACCAACGAGGTTGAAAGGTTCAACCCCGCTGTCGTGGTGGTTGACTCCTTCCGCACAATGGTGCGGAAGCCGGAAAGTGACATGGACCTGCAGTCTTTCATTCAACGGCTGGCTCTGTTTCTGGCCAGTTGGCAAGCTACAACTTTCTTGATCGGTGAGTATGCGGAGGAGGAGCTACGCGATAATCCCATCTTTACCGTTGCCGATGGTCTGCTCTGGCTGCGCCAAACGGCGGAGCGAAATTCGATTGTTCGGAAGTTACAGATTATAAAACTGCGTGGACAGGATTCCGTTCCGGGACTTCACACATTCCGCATAACCAATGCCGGAGTGCAAGCTTTTTCGCGCACTTTTGGCTTGACAGGGAAGGCAAGAAATCCATCCAGCCATCGGCGCCTTACTTTCGGTATTCCTGATTTGGATAAGATGCTGGGTGGGGGCGTTCGCGAAGGCGATAGTGTCCTGATAGCAGGGCCTTCGGGAACTGGGAAATCGGTCCTTGCAACTCAATTCATTGCGGAGGGCATACGCCACGGAGAGCCAGGAATCGTGGCGGTCTTTGAGGAGTGCCCGCAAGCCTATGCGGAGCGGGCCGCCAGTCTAGGTTTGGATCTGGAAACGCCACAGAAAGACGGGAAACTCACAATCCTCTATTTACGTCCCCTCGATCTCTCGGTGGATGAGACCATGCACTCGATTCTCGACGCAGTGCAGAAGATTGGAGCCAAGCGGCTGGTCATCGATTCGCTCGCGGGCTTTGAGATGGCGTTATCACCCGGCTTCCGCGCCGATTTTCGCGAATCGCTTTACCGGATGATCTTCGCTTTGACAGGAATCGGCGTGACGATTCTAAGCACGGTTGAAGTGGATGAGTCCTTCACTGAATTCCCGTTCAGTACCTACGCAATTTCTTTCCTTACCGATGACATCATCCGGCTACGATATGTATCCATCGATGGCCAGCTTCGCAAGATCCTGGTGGTAATAAAAATGAGAGGCGGGAATCACGCCAAGGATATTCGCGAGTATGAAATCACGTCCGAGGGGGTGGTAATCCTCGGCAAACGTCTCATAAACTATCAGGGTCTTATCAGTGGACTTCCTGTGCATTCGGAGCGATCCGAACCGAAAGAAGAGCCCATTCAGCCGGGAATCGGGAGTAACGAATAAGCAAATACCTCATGCCGCTCGCTCGACGCATCTCAGAGAATAGCAGACACTAGATCTATATTGTAGTGCACCCTTCAGAGCTGGACACGGTCATCGGATATGATTCAGGGCCTCCAGCACGAAACTCGTCACCAATTCGTCAGCAAAACTAGGCCGTTTGGGGGCGTTTTCGCGGTGCCGAGAGTGCGGAAAAGCAACGCAAGCAAAGGGTTTTAGGTTTACAACTTCAAACTCACACGTTGGAACTCACGGGTTCGAATCCTATAGCGCACACCATCAAATCAATCACTTAAAGAGCATCTCAGTCTTCTGCGTTGCTCCAGATTGCTCCAAATGCGACTTGGCCGTCTTTCCCTCAACAACAGCATGTAAGGAACCGTTTCGCCCCTCTGCTACGTGCACGTTGCTTATCAACCCTCGGCCGCCCGCCCCTCCTCATGTTGTATTGGAAGAAATCTACATCTCCGGGTTCTTGAAGAGCTACAATGAACCCAAGGAAGCGCCGCCCGTCGGAGGTATGCCATGAGCACCAGGAGCATTCCAACCCGTAGTAAGGGACCGCCAGCCAAACGAATGCCATCGCTTAATTCGGCGCGATCCGCAAAACCCGCGGTCAACGACATTGTGACACCTTCCCAGATGCAAACACCCAAGACTCAACCCACAAATGGCGACGCAGTGTTCGATGCCAAAGCCTTTCTCGCCAGAGCGGGGGTGGGCAAGAAAAGTTTCAATCTGAAAAAAAACGAGACGGCGTTCGCGCAAGGTGACCCTTCCGACGCGATTTTTTACGTGCAGAAAGGCAAGTTGAGAGTAACTGTCACCTCCGCGAACGGAAAAGAAGCCACGATCACGCTGGTGGGCGAAGGGGAGTTCGTGGGGGAAGACTGCATGATTTCCGCTCATCCTCTTCGACTCTCGACGGCCACCGCAATGACCGAGTGTGCACTGCTCAGGGTCAGCAAGGGCGAAATGGTCCGCGTACTTCACAAGGAACCAGACTTGTCCGAGATGTTCACCTCTTTTCTTCTGGCGCGAAACGCCCGCATCCAGGCGGACCTGGTCGATCAGCTCTTCAATTCCAGCGAGAAGCGGCTGGCGAGGATCCTGTTACTGCTGGCGCAGTTCGGCAAGGAAAGCAAACCGGAGACCGTGGTTCCTAAGATCAGCCAGGAGGTATTGGCTGAGATGATTGGCACAACCCGCTCCCGAGTGAGTTTTTTCATGAATCGCTTTCGGAAACTGGGTTTCATTGAATATAACGGTGAGATTCGGATTCACAACACCCTTCTCAATATCTTCCTGCAGGAATAAGGCCCACACCCGAAGAGGCGGACTTCTATTCCAACCTGCCGGCTCCAGCGGTCGGCCCGAAGAGATCGCCGGTGAGTGCGCGGTTTTGCACAGTTTCTTGGGTGCAGGTGCCCGACAATTGAAATCATGAGGTACCTGGGGGCTGCAGCAGCGATGCGGATCTGCAAGCCGTTCGCACTGTGGGTCTCACTCATGGAAACAATGACATGCACAACTGGCTCAGATCGTGCGATGCGCTGACGTCGCCATTGGCTGGGAGGCTGATACACAGCCTCGCCACCGTTACAGTGGCGGTCATTTTGCTCGGGTCGATGGCACTTGCCCAATCCGCTCCCGGCAGCGGCCGGGAAGTGACGGCCAATGAGTTGGCACGGAGGGTGGTTGCCAATGAACTGAAATTCCAGGATGAGGATCATGCCCAGTGGATGTACCGGCAAGAAAAAGAAGAATCCGGGAAAAAGCAAGTCGTGAGAATAGTGGAGACAAGAGACGGCTCTCTCAGTCGGCTCCTGTCTATTAATGGCCACCCGCTAACCGCGAAACAGCTGCAGAAAGAGAACCTGCGTATTCAGGAGCTGGTTAACAGTCCATCTGAACAACGAAGACTGCAGCGGGCGCGAAACACCGAGACAGAACCAGGGAGACGACTGTTCAAGATGCTGCCGGACGCATTTGTGTTCAACTACGCAGGGCGTGAGGGTTCCCTGGTAAAGCTCAGTTTTAGACCAAACCCAACTTTTCGTCCGCCGTCGTTTGAGGCCCGGGTGTTTCATGACATTGAAGGCGAATTGTGGGTCGATGCCCAACAGGAAAGACTGGCCGCCATCAATGGCCATCTCGTGGCGGACGTGAGATTTGGTGGGGGGCTGCTGGGACGCTTGGACAAAGGAGGCCATGTTGAGGTCAGGCAGGCAGAAGTTGGAGCAAGCCACTGGGAAATGGCTGCCTTGGCTGTGGACATGAAGGGAAAAGCTCTCCTCTTCAAAACAATCAACGTCCACCAGGCTGAAATCCGCAGCGATTTTCAGCGAGTGCCCGACGACCTGACATTTGCTCAGGCAGAGGAAATACTCAATGGACAAATCGTTCTAGCCGAAAAGCGCTAGGACACACAAATGCC
This sequence comes from Candidatus Korobacteraceae bacterium, assembly GCA_049798495.1. Taxonomy (GTDB): domain Bacteria; phylum Acidobacteriota; class Terriglobia; order Terriglobales; family Acidobacteriaceae; genus Bog-257. The sequence goes on from JBARGS010000208.1 coordinate 8,132, forward strand.
CTGGCATTCGAGCCAATTGCCGTTGACTGTGACCATACTCCCCAGTCGCATATTTTGCCTCTTGAAATGATCACATCTACTCAGTATTGGTTCCTTGCGGTCACCCGTGTTTATCGGGGGCATGTTTTGGCTGCACTGACCAGGCCGCTGGCTCGTCGTCTTTGTCGGCTTCAGCCGCCGCCGCCGTGGCCTGCACCTTGTCGGGTGTATGATGGGCGGGCGCGTAGATCGCATAGACCTGCATTGGCGTCGCGCCGATATTGGTGATGTTGTGCCAGGTCCCCGCCGGAACGAGGACACACCAGCCGTTTGACACTTCCTTTTCAAAAGTCAGTTTATCCTTCGCGGGTCCCATCTGCACTCGACCGCTGCCAGCGTCGAGGCGTAGGAACTGATCAGTCTCCGGATGCGCTTCAAGGCCAATGTCGCCGCCAGCGGGAATCGACATCAGCGTCACTTGCAGATAGCGCCCGCTCCAGGCGACCGAACGGTAATTTGTGTTTTCCTTTGTCGCGCGTTCAATGTCGAACGATTGCGGCTGGGGCCCAATGTCTTTGATCCTGTCAGCAGTGCTTACCATGACTTATTTCCTCAAGTTTGCGGCGATGCGCTATCTCGCCCATTCAAGACATTGCTTGGTCTTCCTCAGATCTCGCGAACGCGACCAGTCACTTCGTTGGGATCGTGCCAGCGCCTTGTAGCGAGCACTGTTTGCTCTCGATGTGCCGGCTCTGGCTCCTCGGAAAAGGGTAAGCGTATAACCACTCACAAACTTCAACTTGGTCGTCAGTTGCGGTGGTGGTCTTGACGACCTGCGCAAACACTTTAAGCCAAGCCATAACCACCTCACCCAAAAGTTCTAGCGCAAGGGGTAAGTGCTGTCTGGTCAAAACTAGACACTGTCTTAATCTTACGAGGTGCAATACGGGAGCCGGCTAAGCCAGTTCGCGATGCGGGCAAACGATGGCTGCGCGGCTCCAGGCCCATACCGTATCTTTCAATCGTTTACTGGAACGGCGGGCGAAGAGCCCAACCCACAGTCCAAACAGCACCTGATCGTTTCCGAAGACATCCCCCATTCCGTTAGGAATGCGCCCTTTTGCGCACCCAAGCCATGTTGGGTTCCAGGCAACCCAATCGTAACCGTATTGCAGGTCTCTCGGTCTCAAATGAATGTCTCAAGATGTAATGATCATCCCGACCGCAGCCGCGGTCATGACACCAAAGGTAGCCCAGCCCAAATACTTGAGCAGCGGAGGATTCACGCGTTTACCCATCACTTTGTGGTTGCTGGTCAGGAGGACCACAAGCAGGATCAGGGGCGGCGCCAGAAGGCCATTGATCACCGCCGACCAGAACAGCATCTTGACCGCGTTGAAACCCAAGTAATCCAGCAGGAGGCCCAACGTCATCGCAACGGCCATTACGGCGT
>JBARGS010000209.1:0-12723 GCA_049798495.1 Candidatus Korobacteraceae bacterium
GCGGTGGCACGGTGTTCGAGATTGCACGTTAGCCAGAGCACGAACAGCTCTTCCTGCTCGCGGTTTTCTTGTGGAAACGATAATCCCGGGATATGCCACGCCGTGGGATATCTGCGGAACCGCGGAGCGGACCGCCCGAGCTACTGGGGTACGGATGGCCAGCCTTTCCAGACTGGAGAAACGCTTCCGAACTCGCGTCGCCGTCCCCCTTTCGCCGGATGGGGCGATGGGGCCTGCCCCGAGAGGGTCGAAATCGGCAGCCAATTACTCAATACGCCGCGAGGGCTTCGTCGATCAAGTCGTCCGGCACGCCTTGTTTACGCAAAGCTTTTCGAATCTGATCAACATTCATCGCCTCGCGCATCATGCTAATCATCGCTCGAACGTTACGCAGGAGCTCTCGGCGAACGGGACTAATGTCTCGAACCGAGTCAAGGTCGCCCCTCATCGTCCGCGCCATTTCGTAGGTTTTCTTCTTGCTGCCTACCCAGGAGGCGCCATTTTGAAAGTAGATTGCCACCATATATCCCACGCGCTTCGTCATCCGTGTTGCAATCTCCCAATCCAGTCCGGCGGCAATGAATCCGCCGATGATTGGAATCAACGAAGCCGCGGTCCCAACGCCAAGTTCTGTCAAAAGTTCGCCGGCGATTTGTACAAGAAACTCGCTGCCAAACTCTCCGGCGAGGTCTACCGCAGCCGTTTCGGCCGTAACTCTCGCCACGATGTCATTCTGGGCAGTCGACAATTCATTGGGCGTTGCAAGATACACTGCCGCCAACTTGGAAGCCAGAGGCTGATAAATAACGGGGGCCTGTAAACCTATCGCCACCATTAGTGCCGGTATGCCCCCGCCCGGAAAAAGGCCAGCAAGACCGATGCCAACGTCCATGAGACCGTGTCTGGTCTGATATTCTCCAATCAAATTTTCTGCGAGGCGATTACGCTCTTCTAACCGCAGGACGACTCGCACGGCCGGGTCTTTAAAATCCATTTAGCACCATGTCACTTTCCCGCCACACTACGGCAGGCTTGGCAATTTAGACGTCGTACTCACTTCTTCATTGCGCTGGCACTGCCGCTCCTCCTCACTTCACCGCCTCGAACAGACGGCTTCCCAAGCTGTTGGTCGCGGGTTCGATCCCCATCTCCCGCTCCAGTTTTTCTAGACGCAGCAGACTACCACACCTCTCTGGTACGAGTTGATTTGCACGCCAAGCGCTATCGCCACCTTAGCGCCTAGGAAGTTCATGATTGTTAATCTTAGGGCCATTGTCTTTCACCACTTTTGAGTGTAATCTCCTGTCACTTTGCTTTGGGTCGGGGATGGAAAGCCCATAGCCATCTCTCTGGCGGTGCGAGATGCCGAGTCTCCGCATCCAGCCGCCTTCAGACCCTGCAAGGTGTGGAGCGAAAGATGAAATGCATACGCATGCTGCTAGCTTTGAGCCTTGCTACCTTCTTGACATCGGCGGCTGTGCAGGCTCAATGGCCGAGTCCTTGTGGCGATCAAGGTACCTGGCACAGTCTGACCTTCGATCCGTACCATAACGGGTTAAATTTAAGCGCGATGGAATCTCCCTACTTGCTCACCGACGGCCGCGTTATGGTGCAGTATGTCGGCACGGATCCGGGAGCGCACCAGTGGCAGGACTGGTGGACGCTTACTCCCGATAGCTCCGGCAGCTACATTAACTCGACCAACTGGAACCAGATGGCTTCCTTGTACCATCTATGGCCAGACGACGAGTATGCTCCCTACGGGAATGCCTCCGACGTTTTAGCGGATGGCAGATTGCTGATTCAGGGTGGCGAGAACAACCTCGGGTTCCACCACGTTTTTTCGAAGGAAGGCGCCATTTATACCCCTGACTCCGGCATGGGCAGCTGGGCGCAGCTCCAGCCGCCGGGAACCGGGTCGAGTCAGTGGACGTGCGTCGGCGACGCGCAGAGCGTCATCCTTCCCGACACCAATAAGACCTACATGGTTGCCGGCTGTCTTGACGATGACGGTCAGCAGGCCTTGCTGAATCCGAGTACGATGCAGTGGACCATCCTGGATGACAGCAACAAGCTGGGCTCGAATAGCGAAGAAGGTTACACCTTGCTGCCGGGCTTTAATGCCAACATTCTGACGATTGATATCGGCAAAACGTCAGGCTCCTATCACTATGAACTTTTCGACTCCGTCCTGCACACTTGGACGAACTATACGATGCCGTTCGGACTCTCGGGAGACTTCCCTTCGGAAGGGGAAATCGGGCCGGCGATCCAGTTGTTGGACGGTACGGTATTCGCCACGGGCGCAGCAACTGGCGGGAATACCAGCCAGCAGCCCGTTCCGGGAAAAACAGGTATCTATCAGCCACCGCCGACCAACAGTTGGAGATTGATGCCGCCCTCGCCTTCTTTCCCCACCGACGGTTCAGGCTATCCCCTGGGTTTGGGTGACGAGATGGCGGTGCTGTTGCCCGACGGCAACGTGTTGATGTCGGCGCATAACACGGCCAAGCCAGGCAGCTACTACTTCCTCGAATACCAACCCTCCCCTACGAATGCCATGTGTTCCATTAGCGGAGCTCCCTCCGCACTTATCAATGCACCGAGTTCCGCCATTGAGATGCTCTTGCTGCCCACAGGAGACGTGTTCATTACCCAATTCAATCAGGATAATCCCAGCAACGGTTACTACATCTACTCGCCGCCGCCGACGACCTACAGCTCGACGATCCGTCCCAGTATCACCGCTGCCGCGATCAGCCTTACTCGCGGCACTACGTACACGCTGAATGGAAAGCGCTTCAGCGGGGTTTCACAAGGGAGCCAGTACGGTGACGACTTCCAGAACTTCACCAACTATCCGATCGTGCGATTCACCTACTCAGGGGGATCTCCCGTTGTCTATTTGAAAACCCATGATCACAGCACCATGGCGATCTCGACCGGGAACACGCAAACCACAACACAAGTTGACATTCCTTCGGGTTTGGCTACGGGCACAGGTACGCTGGTGGTGATTGCCAATGGCATTCCGTCTTTGCCGGTCGCTGCCACAATCAACTAATTCTTGATTGAAGAGGCGACTGAATCCACTGCCATGTTCCAGCCCCGGTTGGGACATGGCATTCTTAATCTTCGATTGAATCCGCAGGTAATAATCTGCACCAAGGAGATCTACGAACAGAGCCTGGCCGATAACTAAGGCTGTCCGGCCGCCACACTATACTCTGTTTTCGTCCACTTCTTGTTCTCCGCGTTCCATCCCAGAATTTCCAGTTTCTTCCCGTTCTCTATCCAGCGGGCGGGGTAGGTACCTTCATCGAAAAGCTGGCACAGAGGCGAGGTGTTCTCGCAAGTTATCGTCACCTCGGTTTGCTGTCCGCCGTTGACAAGAACCGCCTCATATCCATCCACTAAGATATCCCTCGCAGTGCGTATCTGGGTGTGAGTAAGTCGGACGACCAGCGGATAACTGGAAGTATCGACGCCCGGAAATCGTGGCGGCTGACCGGCGCTTTCAGGATGAGGTACGAGGGCGAAGAGCCGGAAGTTTACTTCGACGTTAATCATCACCGGGACCGGCTCACCGTTCTTCATCGAAGGCTTAAATCGCCATTGCTTCACGGCCTTAATTGCTTCTTCATCCAGTCCCATGCCCACTGAACGCTGCACCCGGATGTGCTGCGGCAGGCCGTCCGCATCCACGATCAGCCATAAGACCACGGTTCCCTGAAGACGCGCCTTGCGCGCCTGGTCGGAGTACTCGGGATCAGGTTCATAGAATGGCTGAGGAGGCGTCACACCGTTGCCGACGCGGTAAACGCCGGAGAGCGAATCGTTCGGCGGCGGCTGACCGGCTTGCGTGGCAGGCGGAGGCGGAGAACTGCTGCCCGCAGCCGCCGCGCCGGATTTCTGCTCCGCCGTAGAATTGCTCAACTGGAAATTTACGTTGATCTTGGTCTCCACCAGGACTGGCTCGCCATCAACCAGATAAGGTTTGTAGCGCCACTGCTTGACGGCGTCCATTGCGGCCTGAATCAACATCGGGTGCCCACTTTCTACCGTCAGTTCCTGAATGGTCCCATCTTTCCCGATAAGTGCGTCCAGCACGACCACGCCCTGCACTCGCGCCTGCCGCGCAAGTCCAGGATAGATTGGCTGCACTTTGTAGATCAGCAAACCTTCCGCAGTGCCGACTGGCAATTTGATCTGAGTCGTCACGTCTTGCGCCAGCATGCCGCAGGCGCATAGAGCTATTAATCCAGCCAATAGATGGAAGCGCACAACCATGGCGGCATAATATGCTGCCAGTTGGTCTGAATCGAGTAAATTCCGGCTGGGCATAGAAGAAGCCCCACTCGATCTCTCCAACGAGTGGGGCTCTCATCGCCTTCCGCCTTGGCGGTTATTGGCAAGTTGCCAAGGGTTCTGGAAGAGCGAAGTCGCTATTAGCAGTTATTTCCGCCGCCGGGACCTCCGAAGAAGAAGTAGTTACCCCAGATGGTGTCATTGCCCACGATAGGACCATTCACCGTGTAACAATTCGGCGATGGCTGCTGGGCATTCAGGAGAGCCCACTGCGAGGCGCTGTTCAGGTCGATGTAATAGACCTGCCGCTGGTAGGCCGCGACTCTATATCCTTTGACGGCGAAAGCTCCGCTGCCCATGGGACCCCAGTTGCCGGTACCCACCGTCTCTCCGCCGTAGGTGATGGTTTGCGCGTTCTGCGACATCTGACCTCCGCGGAATATGGTTCCCGGATAGTAGCCAACCCATGTCCGGCGAGTGTTGTTGCCCAGAGCCAGCCACCAGTTGCCACGGAACAAATACCAGGTCATGGTGAAGTAGTACTGAGTGCCGTTGGAAGCACTGTAGTTGGAGAACTTGCCTCCCAGATACCAGTTGCCGGCAATCTGCACGAACGCCGGGCAATCCAGGTTGTAGCACTTGAAGTTACGGTAGTTGTCGGCAGTCCAGAAGATGAACAGGCGGGAATTTTCGTCGCCATACTTGGCAGGATAGTTCTGCCATCCGCCTTCCACGGTCTGGAGATTCGCTCCCGCGCCGCCGGAATACCACTGCTGCGACAGGGAGAAGATCTGGCGCAGATTGAGGTTGACGAACGGACTCCATAGATTCAGCGCCGAGTTGCCGCCCAGGTTGTTGACGTTCTGGATGGTATAGGCATATTTATGGGCGGCGGCGGCAGCCTGGGGAAAGTCATCGTTGCCGTCAGTATGCTTGCTGAAGAAATCCTGCAGGGTGGCGAACGAGCTCAATTCGCCAATCGTGATCCGGCGCATCGGGATGGTGCCGGCGGCACAGGTTGTGGAGTCGCCGAACTGGTCGGTCTGGTCGCCGGGCCCAAGCTGCGGACTGAAGGTATCGGCCTCGTCGGTCGAGCTCAAGTCCGGCGGCGGCGAGGCGACGCTGCTAAGACCCAGCTGCACGTACGACGGTTGCTCCTGGATGGGGATGCAGTCGAAGTACTGGCCTGCCAGCAGGAAGCTCTGGCTTACCTGCGCTCCCTGATACAGGCTCAGAATGTACTGCTGCATCTGTTGGAATGTGGATGTGTCCTGCACCGCGTATCCGTTCTGGCCGACGTAGCTGCCGGCGGTGGAGGATGCCGTGTTACTTAGGAAATTGTTGAACGAGACGAAGTTTTGGGCGTTCAAGGTTACGCTAAGCGTGAGGGTCAGCAGGACGGTCACGCTCAACAGGATTCGCTGTCTCATGGTTCTCATCACGATCTCCTTCTGGCGCTGAAGGTGTGAAGCGCCACGTTGCTGATTTCAGTTTTGAAATGGCATCGGGGCAAGCCATCCGCGTTTGGTGGACGCAGAATGGGCCGCTTGGCGGGCCGCTTCAATGGCCGGCGCCTGATTTGCGTGTGAATTCCAGATGATCGGCTAAGCTGCGGGCGGGGTGAGAGTTAGCTCCCAATATAAGCGAGGCCGTAGGAATCGAGGAGACCCGTCAGCGACTGGTCAAGTGAAGTTTGCGGGGACGAAGTCAACGCGTAGGCAGTCAACCTCGGCGTCAAGCTGCGGTAAGACGGAGGCGTACCGGGTCCCCAAACAAATTCCCACCCAGGCCGATGGCGGGGGTGGGAAAACGGTGCGCAACACTATTGTTTGTCGTAGACAGCTGTGTAGCTAATCTTCTTGCCGTCGGGCGTAGTTCCGTGCACGGTGAGGGTGCGGGTCATGCCGTCGGCTGAGATCACGATATGCCCAGTGGTCGTGACCTTGCCATCCTTCATGTTGTTCAACTCCAGGGTGTGATCGTTGATCTTGTTGTACGAACGGCTGTCGGCGCTGGGATCGCCGGTGAGCGGATAAGGCTTGCCGTCGAACATTCCTGTCCACTCCGTATGCGTCGGTTTGCCATCGCCGCTGGTGCCGTCGGTCGTGACCTTCACCTGGTCACCGGCGGCTGCGTAGATAACGGTGGTGTTTTTGGTTGCTCCAGGAGGAAACTTCGACTTCGCTTCATTCAGCTTCCAGGTACCCATGTTGGGGTTGCTGGCGTAACACACCGCTACTCCGGCCAGACACACTGCGAGGGTCAATGCGAGCTTTCGGACTTGCATGTGCTCTCCTGATGGGATGGTTTATGTCGCGCCGGAATTGTAGTCCCGCAACGCCTGCCGGGCAATAACGAGTTGGTGCTAGGCGGTCATCGAGATTCCCACGGCGGGTGGGCAGCGAAGAGCTTTTGGAGATTCCTGCTAAAACTTCGTCACAAGCATTGCGCAGGCACGATCAAATCTACTTCAGCTTCGCTCCCACCGGGACATCCTCCAGAAAACCGGCGAGCACCGGCTGACCGTCTTCCAATGACGCAGCGACGATCATGCCATTAGATTCCAGCCCACGCAGCTTACGAGGCTGAAGATTCGCGACGATCACTACTTTGCGCCCAATCAGCTTCTCCGGTTCGTAGGCCTTCGCGATCCCAGCTACGACTTGCCGTACCTCGCTGCCGATGTCGATCTCAAGGCGCAAAAGCTTGTCAGCGCCTTTGACTTTCTCCGCGACCTTCACTTCACCAACTCGCATCTCGATCTTGAAGAACTCGTCGGCGGTGATCTTCGTGCTGGCCTCGGCGGTCGGAGTCGCTGGCGCGGGTGGTTGAGATCCCGCCTCCGTCGATGTCGCCGGTTTTCCAGCCTGCGCGGTTGTTCCGGCAGACTGCGATTCCGCTCGCAACTCGTGGCTCGCAGCTGGCGGCTCGTCGCTTGCGGCTTTCTTCTCGCTTTCCGCAGAGCGTTCCTGTTCCATCTGCTGCATCCTTTCGATCATGCTTTTGTCGGCGCGTGGGAATACCGGCTCGACCTTGCCCAGCTTGGTTCCTAATTGCATTTGTCCCCATGCCAGCTGCTTCAAATTGAGCTGGCGAATGTCACCCAGACCAAGCTGCGTCCAAATGCGCGCCGCCGCCTCGGGAATCACGGGATAGACCAGCGCCGTCACGATACGCAGCGACTCGGCCGCCGTGTACAGAATCGTCGCCAGCCGGGCGCGCGAGTCCTGGTCATCGCGTTCGGCCACCGCCCACGGCTCGTTCTCCACGATGTACTTGTTCACGCCGGAAACCAGCGACCACGCCGTCTCCAGCGCGCGCGAGAATTGAAACTGCTCGAACTGTGCGTGGAAGTCGGCAATCGTCTGCTGGGCCAGCTTCTCGATGGCCTCGTCCGCCGGCTTGCGCTCACTCGCCGAGGGATACGGCACTTCGCCGCCAAAGTAGCGGGTGATCATGCTGAGCGTGCGGCTGGCCAGATTGCCGATCCCGTTGGCCAGATCGGCGTTGAAGCGTTGCACCAAAGCGTCGAAGCTGAACGACCCGTCCTGCCCGAAGACGATCTCGCGCAGCAAGAAGTAGCGCAGCGCGTCCTGGCCGAGCGTGTCGAGAATGGTTTCGCTGCGCACGATGTTGCCGCGCGACTTCGACATCTTGCTCTCTTCGAACAGTAGCCAGCCGTGCGCGATGATCGAACGCGGCAGCGGCAGATCGGCGGCCAGCAAAAACGCCGGCCAGTAGACGCAGTGGAAGCGCACAATCTCCTTGCCGATCATGTGTACATCGGCGGGCCAATAACGCTCCAGTTTCTGCTGGTCTTTGGGATCGTCAGAGCCGAAACCGATCGCGGTCATGTAATTCGCCAGCGCATCCAGCCACACATAGATCACGTGCTTGGGATCGCCGGGCACGGGGATGCCCCACTTGAACGAGGTGCGGCTCACGGAGAGATCGCGCAGTCCGCTGCGCACGAATGCAATCACCTCGTTGCGGCGCGTCTCGGGGCGGATGAACTCGGGATGCTCGGCATAATACTTCAGCAGCCGGTCGCCCATCTCCGACAGTTTGAAGAAGTAGTTTTCCTCGTGGACTGTCTCCGTCGGCCGTCCACATTCAGGGCAAGGCGCGCCGGGCCCCACCGCATCGACATACAACTCGTCGGATACGCAATACTGGCCGCTGTACGAGCCCTTATAGATGTAGCCGCGCTCTTGTAGCCGCGTGAACATCGCTTGTACACCGCGCACATGCCGCGGTTCGGTGGTGCGGATGAAGTCGTCGTAGCTGATCTTCATGCGGTCCCACAGCCCGCGAAATTCGCCCGAGACCTTGTCGGCAAACTCCTTGGGCGAGCAGCCGGCCGCCGCAGCCGAGCGCTCGATCTTCTGCCCGTGCTCGTCGGTGCCGGTGAGGAACCAGGTGTCCACGCCCATCATGCGCTGCCGCCGGGCGATGGCATCGCACACCACCGTGGTGTACGTGTGCCCGATGTGCGGCCGCGCGTTGACGTAATAAATAGGAGTGGTGATGTAAAACTTCTCGGGCTTGGCGTTATCCATTCTGTCGGTCCAGGTACAAGCGGATGGCTTCCTGCATCACCGTCTTCAGAGGCAGGTGATGCTCGGCGGCGATGCGCCGGCAATCTTCATATTCGGGAGCGTACTGCGAAACCGTGCCGTTCAGGCTCGCGACCTTCATGCGCACCTCGCCCCACGGCGTCGTAACTGCTTCGTGCCGTCGCGCCAGGGCATAACGCTTCTCATGGCGCGTCCGCACCCCCAGCGTCGAGCTCTCGCGAAATACGAGCGCCCGCAGCCGCCCCTCATCTTCCGGACGCGCCAACACCGTCAGCAGCGTTCCCGGACGATTCTTCTTCATCTGCACCGCGGCGGTGAAGACATCCAGAGCGCCTTCGTCCAGTGCCCTCTCTACGATGTAGCCGATAAGCTGCGGATTCAGGTCGTCCAGGTTCGCTTCCAGAATTGCGATCTCTTCCTCGGCGAGGCGACCGTGCGCTGCATTATCGCTTCTGGAGTCCGCCTGCTCCGCGTCTTGCGTCTCGCCGATGCTGAGGCGTAGAACGTTGGCGTGACCGGCGAACTCGCGCGATCCGGCGCCGTAGCCGATCTTCTCCGTCGCCATCACCGGGCGCGACCCGAAGCTTGAGACTATCACCTTCACGATCGCGGCCCCGGTCGGCGTGACCAGCTCCTTCTGGATATCGCCGGAATAAATGGGCACGCCTCGCAGCAGCTCCAGCGTCGCGGGCGCGGGAACCGGCATCACCCCATGCGCACAGGCTACGTTGCCGCCGCCAACATTCAACGGCGAGCAGAGGAACTGCTTTACTCCTAGCGCATCCGCCCCTACAGCTGCGCAGACAATATCGACGATCGCATCAGCCGCGCCCACTTCGTGGAAGTGTATGTCTTCGATGCCGGTGTTGTGGACTTTGGCCTCGGCTGCACCGAGTGCGAGAAAGATTTCGCTCGCTGTCTGCTTCGCGCGCTCACTGATGGACGCCGCGGAGATGATCTTTAGAATGTCGTTGAGGCTGCGCGAAGGGGCGTGGGAGTGAGCGGCACCATCATGCGAATATTGCCGGCCGACTGAGCCAGCCTGTGCCGTCGCGAGTTCTGTAGCCGTGTCATCCCGACCGGAGCGAAGCGGAGTGGAGGGACCTGCTGTTCGCTTCTCGTCGGATGCACTCTCATGCGAGTGACGAAGCTGCCCTGGCTGCTCTTCATGAGCCCCTAACCCCCGTCCCCCAGCCCCTGTCTTCCAGAACTCCTCGCGGGGCAAATCTTTCTCGCCATCGACGATCACGTCCAGCTTAACCGCAGAGATGCCATTGCGATCCACGCGCGCCATCTCCAGCAAGGTGTCAATGTTCAGATCGGCGACGGTCCTCTGCAGCAGGTCGAAGGGAACTCCGGCGTCGAGCAGGGCGCCCAGAAACATGTCGCCGCTGATACCGGAGAAGCAATCGAGATAGGCAATTCGCATGGGAGTGGCCAGGACGCGCAGCGGACACGTTCGCAAGAGATTTCATCATAGGTAACCCCTGCGGCAGCGTCAAACCTGCGCACTGCTATGTTTGTTATTCTGTTCAGCTGCTGTCCTCTTCCGAAAAGCTTGTTCACCACAGAGACACGGAAGGACACAGAGAAGAACCTGAATGCTAAAAGCTAAGAGCTAAAGGCCAAGAGCGAATAGCGAAAAGCGAAAAGCGGCCCATGTACCTCGAGCAACAACGAAAACTTGCCAGCCACGTGCGCGCCTTCCTGCGCGAGAGGTACAACCTCGACCTGGCGAACATCGTTGTCGACCAGCCGCCCAACGTCGCCATGGGCGAGTTCGCCCTGCCGCTGTCCTTCGAACTGGCGAAACACCTGCGCAAGCCCCCGCGCAAGCTTGCCGAAGAGATCGCTGCCGAGCTTCCGTTGCCGGAAGGGTTCGAGCAGCTGGAGGTCGCCGGCGCTGGCTACATCAATGCCCGTCTCAAACGCGACGTCGCTGCGAAGGCGCTGGCGAGCGGCAGGCTCGTAGGCGCCCTCAGCCATGCCGGCGAAGGCGCGGCCAACGTCAGCGGCAAGATTCTGGTCGAGCACACCAGCATCAATCCCAACAAGGCGGCGCACATCGGACATCTGCGCAACGCCATCCTGGGCGATACGTTTGTGCGCCTGCTGCGCTCCGCCGGCCACACCGTCGATATCCAGAATTACATCGACAATACCGGCGTGCAGGTGGCGGACGTCGTCGTCGGGTTCGTGGAGCTGGAGAAAAAGTCGAAGTCCGACATTGTGGGACTCATCGCCTCCACCCCACGCCTCGATTATTACTGCTGGGACCTCTACGCCCGTGTCTCGCAATGGTACGAGCAGGACAAGGAGCATCTGAAGGCGCGGTTGAATGCGCTGCACGCCATCGAGCAAGGGGGTAACGATCCGGCTGACATCGCCGAACTCATCTCTACGGCAGTCCTGCGCCGTCATCTGGAGACGATGGATCGGTTGGATATTGAATACGACTTCCTGCCGCGCGAGAGCGAGATACTGCGCCTGCAGTTCTGGGAGTCGGCATTCGAATTACTGAAACAGAAGGGGGTGCTCTATTTCGAAACGGAAGGGAAGAACAAGGGATGTTGGGTGATGACGAGACCGAAAACACCCACACAAGCAAAAGAAGCTTGTGTGGGGCACCCGGCGGGGCACCCGGAAACCGCAGATCCCCTTCGGCAAGCTCAGGGCAGGCTCTCGGCTTCGCTCGGGATGACAAGCGAAGAAAAAACCGGGCCGGACGAGGATGCCAAGGTCATCGTGCGCTCCAATGGCACCGTCGGCTATGTCGGCAAGGACATCGCTTATCACCTGTGGAAGTTCGGGCTGCTGGGTCGTGACTTCGGCTATCGCCGCTTCTACCAGTATCCCAACCAGCACGAGGTCTGGATCTCTGCCGAAGACGGCGAGCCCAACCATCCTCACTTCGGCAACGTTGCCGCCATCTACAACGTCATCGATTCGCGCCAGTCCGATCCGCAGAACACCGTCATCGAGGCGATCCGCCTGCTTGGCTACACGGAGCAGGCCGCCCACTACACGCATTTTTCCTACGAGATGGTCGCGCTCACGCCGCGCTGCGCTCTGGAGCTGGGCTACGAAGTAAAGGAAGAAGATCGCGCCAAGTCCTACATTGAGGTATCTGGACGTAGGGGATTCGGCGTCAAGGCCGACGATCTGCTGGACGCGCTGATCGCCGCGGCGAAGAAAGAAGTCGACAGCCGCCACGCAGAGCTTGACGATGCCGAGCGCGTCCGCATCAGCACGCAGATCGCCATTGGCGCGCTGCGTTACTTCATGCTGAAGTTCACCAAGCAGTCGGTGATCGCCTTCGACTTCAAGGAAGCGCTGGCCTTCGAAGGCGAAACCGGCCCGTACGCGCAATACGCCGTCGTGCGCGCCACGAATATCTTCCGCAAGGCAGGCGTCGATCCCGAACAAGCGCTCGCCTCCGAGGTCGATTACGCGCGCTTCTTTGCCGATGACAGCGGCACCGAGATCTGGGAGCTATGGCTGCTGGCGGGGAAGACCTCGTTCATTGCGGATCAGTCGATCGCGACGACGGAGCCGGCGTTCGTCGCCAAGCACGCTTTCCAGCTCGCGCAGCAGTTCAACAACTTCTATCACCGGCACCACATTCTCGGTGAAGTAGATGAGGAGCGGAAGAAGTTTCTGCTGGCGACGGCTGCAGTTGTGCGTCGTGAACTCATCCGCGTGCTTGCAGTCATGGGCATTACCGTTCCCCCGGTTATGTAAAGGTTGTTGGTGAAGGTCCTGTCTGCGTAGGTTAGCTTTGTATCAGGGCACGGCTTCAGCCGTGCCGTAACCGCATCACAGCGACTTGGGCTTTAGC
>JBARGS010000210.1:0-5912 GCA_049798495.1 Candidatus Korobacteraceae bacterium
GAGCGGATCCATTCGAGCGAGGACGTCGGCTGTTTCAAAACGGATGGACATCTCCGGCGGCGTGGACTCTGCCGCCGATCTTGTCGACCAGGGGTTGACATCAACTCCTGTCAGATCGAGCTTTAAAAATTGTTCATTCCAAATTCATTCCAAATGTCAGAGAGCAATCAAGAGTATACTGATCATATACGCACCTCTCCGCCATCCCAAAATATAGCAACAAGACGACGGTCTTCTGCGTGACTGGAGACCGCCTTGACCAAAGACATCAAAAACGATCAAAACAATTTAGCCATTCCTAGAGCTAAGCAGATATCCCCAGAAGACCTCCGACCGCTTCCCACGGCTACTGGGAAAGAGTGGGACTCTGCTGTGGTTTTCTATCAGTGCAAAGCTGCCGCCGAATCGCCTCGCGGCGTTAGCTTAAAAAGCAAACCATACTTCACGACAGGGCCGCGTGACGCAGCGGAACGTATGACCTTCGAAAAGAGGTACCGTTGGCTGACGTTGGCAGAGAAATTCTTACCGTTAGAATTGCGCGCGTGTTAGCTCGCGAGTGGGTCGGCAAAGTCTGGATTCCTGTACCTCGTATCTTGCATCCTTTAGCCGCCAGTGGCTCGCTGGCTCAAGGATTTTCGAGCAACTGGATCGCCTGTCGATAACTCATCTCTGGGCTCACAGTAGAGAATTCGCTCTCGTCTTCGGTCGTCTGAATGTTGAGTGACTTGATCAGCAGTGCCCTGCCTGTCAGGCTGAGCTTCATGTGGGTCAGTTCCCACTGGTGGCTGCCCACATGGGTCTGCTCCAGCAGAATCGTTCCGCCCTTGCGGAGCGTGCCTATAATCCCCCAGCCAAAATCGACATCCTCGATCAGGTGCGCGTCGAGCTCTACCATGCGCTCCTCTGCCGGATCGATCCAGACTTCCCCGGCCATTCCGCGGAAGATCTTTGCTTCCTCACTGGGAGGGTCGAATTGCGGGTTGGGCGTGAAGCTCAGGCGATAGCACTGGCCGCTCTTGCACGGCGCCATTCCTTCGTAGCGATAGAGAAAGGCTTTCGGCAGCAGACGCATCAGCCTGTTGACTCGGTCGCTCTCTTCCAGTTCGCGTTTGCGGCGATGCTCCTGAAGTTTTGGGTGGCCACTAAGATAGTTCAGACGATGCAGCTCCGCCTGGTCTGCTTCCGTGCTCAGAGGTTTGCCATCAATGGCGATCAGCCGCGCCACGTCGCCATCCTTTGTTTCGACGATCTCTTTTATCGTGTCGCTGCGCTTGTCAACCTTGCGGACCTGATAACGGAGCGGCTGATGATGAGATTTCTGGGCCAGCGCGTTTTGCGTGGCCCGGCGCACCAGTGCAGTTGGATCATCGGCCAAGCCCCTGGCTGCTTGGGTGCTGGCGCCGGGCGCAGAAGAGCCGGAGCAAAGAGAAATCAGAACCACAAAGGGCATAGGGCCAAGTCCGCAACTCACTTGTTGACTCCTGAAAGCTCTGCGCAGGCGTATGCATATTGTAGTGTCCTCGCATCGCGCACAGCTTGTGGCTCTGTTGACACCCCCCTGAAATTGATCTCCTGTGAGCTACCGAAGATCAGCTCTGGTCGATTGCGAGCAAGCACCGATGGGCGAGATGCGAAGCCAGGTTGTGAAGTAGCCGCTTGCAATGACCGCCAGTTGGCGGGCGAGCTGGATACCACATTTGCCAACGACGGCGGCCTGGTTAGTCAAGAAGTGATCTTCGGCCTACTGATACAGACAGACGGAAAGATCATTGCTATCGGGAACAATGGGGGGTTAGCAGTGGCCCGGTATTTCGCGAATTAGATCCGTTTCTTGGGCCGGCGGCCCCGCAATACCGGATAGCGCTCGTCGCGAACCGGCTCCGAGCCTATCTTCATCCGCCGAAGAGGACGCTGATCGCAACCACGGTCAGCGTTTTCTTATGCGTGATATAGGCTCATGAATGGCTGAGCATCGCGTAGGCCGAAAAACTGCAGAGCAAATGGCCCGAAAATCCGGCCTTTTCGCGCATTTCACGGATAAGGTATCTGAGTTTCTCTCCACTCGAGACTGCGTGGCGGAGAGAGGTGAATTCGAACTCCTGGTACGCTTTTTGTAACTGGATTATATTCAGCATCTTATAAATTCCCCCGTCACCATTGCGAATTGACTTCACCGAAGCACTCCGCTAGCGTTTCGGCCGACCAAGCTGATAACTATAGCGCGGCTTAGGAGGGAATCTGATGGGTGGGCGCCATCAGCGCCTCGTTCCTCTATCTGCTCCAGCCAAATTGCTCCACCTGGAACGTCACAAAGTAACCCTCTAACCCTCAGCAAGCAAGAGCAATCACCCTCTCTCACTGTCCTAAAGGTGCCAACGATACGTGTTGCAACACGCATCACTCCCGCCTCACCTCGAACACCGTATGTGCGCCAACCTTAGCCTTCCACGTGTTATTGTTTCGTTCTACTCGCCTTACTGGCCAGGAGTCCCATGAGTCTGCGGTTCAGACTTTCGGTACTGTTGTCTGTTTCTTGGTTCGTGCTCCTCTTCGCGCCAACGTCCTACACTGTGGCACAAAGTCCCACCAGCCAGGCTCCCGCGCCGGCTGCCCAAGCCGCTCCCAACCTCCAGGAGCTGAAGGAAGCCCTCGTCCTCGAAAGCAGCCGGCTCAAGCTCGCCTATCAGGAGGATGGTTCCGGCACCCGCGAGCAGACAGCGGTCATTCGAGTTCTCTCCCAGGCAGGGGTACAGGGTCTGGCGGTCCTAAAGTTTTCGTACACCAGCGCCAACGACACCGTTGAGTTCGACTACGTCCGTGTGCGCAAGCCCGATGGCACGGTTATCGTCACCCCCGATTACAACATTCAGGACATGCCGTCAGAAGTGACGCGCAGCGCGCCCATGTACAGCGACATTCACGAAAAGCATGTCACCGTGAAGGCGCTTGGCGTGGGCGACACGCTGGAATACCTGGTGCGTTACCGCACCGTGAAGCCACAGGTCCCAGGTCAGTTCTGGTTTGAGCACACCTTTCCCACAGACGTAGTCGCCAAAGACGAAGAGTTCGTTCTTGACGTTCCCAAGGACAAGTACGTGAAAGTATTCAGTCCCAACTACTCCGCACAGATCAAGGAGGAAGGCGCCCGCCGTATCTACACTTGGAAAACCACAAATCCCGAGCGCAAAGATCGCGCTGATCTATCGAAGGAGGCAGCCACCAAACCGTCGGTGCAGATCACAACCTTCCGCTCGTGGGAGGAACTTGGCCGCTGGGCGAGCGACCTGCTTCGCGGTCAGGTGAACGTCACCCCGCAAATTCAGGCCAAGGCAGCTGACTTGACCAAGGGCCTCACCAGCGATGACGAGAAGATCCGCGCCATCTACGATTTCGTCTCCACCAAATATCACTATGTTTCGCTGTCCTTCGGCATTGGCCGTTATCAGCCGCACGCCGCCGAGGACGTCTTCGAAAACGAATATGGCGACTGCAAGGACAAGCACACTCTCCTGGCCACATTGCTGAAGGCGTCCGGCTATGATGCTTGGCCGGCGCTGATCAGTGCCACCCGCAAAATCGATCCCGAGGTCCCTTCGCCCGCGCAGTTCGATCACGTGATCACCGTGGTGCCACAAGGCAGCAAGCTCCTGTGGCTCGATACCACGCCTGAGGTGTCGCCCTTTGGCCTGCTATTGCTCAACCTGCGCGACAAGCAGGCGCTGGTAATGCCGACGGATAAACCGGCGATGCTGATGACGACTCCCGCGAACCCGCCATTCCCCAACTCCGTGACGTTTGCTGCCGAAGGCAAGATTAGTTCCGATGGGGTCCTGAAAGCGCATATCCAGGAGACTCTGCGCGGTGATAGTGAAGTCCTTTACCGCATGTGGTTCCGCAGCACCCCGAGCGCGCAGTGGAAGGATATTGCGCAGAAGCTTTCGTATGCGCAAGGCTTCGGCGGAGATGTGGATGGAGTTACGGCGACCGCGCCTGATGCTACCAGCAAACCCTTTGTCTATAGCTACGATTACACACGCAAGGATTACGGAGAATGGGACAATCATCGAATTCCCGGCTTCACTCCGATCTTTGGTATCGAGTCATACGGTGAGATGGTAAAGAAGCCAAACGATCCCGTCGTACTGGGTGCGCCCGGAGAGGTCGTCTATACCGCGAAGTTGGAATTTCCCGATGGCTACACTGTGACTCCGCCGGAGAAGTTGGACCTGAGCGAGGATTATGGCGACTACCACTCCAGCTACGAGTTCAAGAATGGCGTGCTCACCGAAACTCGTCGCATGACCATCAAGAAGGCGGAGGTTCCACTGTCCGAGTGGGACAACTTCAAAAAATTCGCGAAGATGGTCGGTGACGATCGTGAGAAATGGATCCTGGTCAGCAACGGCGAGAGCAAATCCCAACCGGTCGTTGCAGCGAACCCTGAGGCGGACCGCCTGTTTGAAGAGGGTCTGCAGGCATTGCGAAATCGCGATCTTTCCCGTGCCGAAGAAGATTACGAGCGGCTGGTACAGCTTGATCCAAAGTACCGGTACGCTCACGCCAACCTGGGTTCGGTGTACCTGGGCGAGAACAACATAGACGGCGGCATCCGCGAGCTACGCAAAGAAGAAGAATTGTACCCCGACGAAACCTATTCCTATCGCATCCTGGCGCTAGCGTTATTGCGCAAGCAACAGAATGCGGAGGCGATTGCTCAGCTCCAGAAGCTGCTCGCCCTCGATCCGAAGGATCGCGAGGGAGCCCTCAGCCTGGGACAGCTGTTCATTCAAGAGAAGAAGTACACGGACGCAGTCAGCGTGCTGGAGAAGGCCACGGCGCTTGCTCCTGATAGCGGCATGCTCAAATATCAGCTGGGTTATGCCTACATTAGAAACGGCGACAAAGACAAGGGGCTCGCCGTCCTGCAAAAGGCGCTGACGGCCGACCAGAACACAGACCGTGAAAGCCGTGAGTTGAATAATGTTGCCTATTCGCTAATCGACATGGATGTCGGCATGGACGTGGCCAATCAATACGCGATCAAGGCTTTGGAGCAGCAGGAAGCCGAGTCTCTGAAAATCGGCGCCGGGCGCGACGGCCTGCGCAATACCTCCAGCCTGGGAGCGACCTGGGACACAGTCGGTTGGATCTACTTCAAGCAAGGTCAATACGACAAGGCTCTTCCCTATCTCAAGGCCTCATGGATTCTCTCCGAGCACGCCGAGGTGGGTGATCATCTAGCACAGCTCTATGTAAAGCTCGGAAAGAAACAGGAGGCGGCAAAGACCTATCGGCTCGCCTATGCGGCGTTGGGACAAGGGGGGGCGGCGATGCCGAACGGGATGGATTTGTCCGAGAAGATCAAGAAACATTACCAGGAACTCATAGGACCGAGCGCTGATCCCGGCTCCTTCACAACCACCCGCAAGGCAGGTGGCAGCTTCACCCCTATGCCAGGGGAAGAACTGAGCAGAATGCGTAAAACGAGCGTGAATGCGAAAGCCCGCGTGTCAGGTCATGGCACGCTCACCATCGTCTTCTCGCCCGGCAAGGTGGACGAGGTGACGCTTGCCGATGGCGATGAGTCGCTGAAGGCCATCACCGACTCGGTGAAGGTCGCGAAGTTTGACATCGAATTTCCCGATGCGAACCCCGCCAGGTTAGTCCGTCGCGCGATCGCCTCCTGTGGAGGCGGCACGATATGTGATGTGGTACTGCTTCCACCCGACGACCGCAGCCTGCTGGCAGTCCAATAGCACCCCCAGAACTCGCGCCATCTCCATTGCGCGATTTTCCACCGGACGATACCGCCGATTTGCTGAGATCCAGATCAGGAAAACCGAGGCTTGTCTTGGGCCGCTTTGGTTTTGGGAATTTTTCCCTGCCGTGTCTGCTCATTCCAGCCGCCTCCA
>JBARGS010000211.1:0-17585 GCA_049798495.1 Candidatus Korobacteraceae bacterium
TGCTGCCGATGTCGGACGACCGGGTGTCGACCATGCTCGATACCGCCAAGGGGACGCTGACATTTCAGGAATATTTTGTGCGCGAACGGCATCAGGTAGAGGTGAACGCAGTGCGGTTCGAAGGAGCGGAGAAGGCGCGACCGGCGCCGGGTGTGATCGAAAGCATCGAGAGTGCGGAGGCAATTGTCTTTGCGCCGAGTAATCCGGTGACCAGTATCGGGCCGATTCTCGCGGTGCCGGGAATCCGCGAAGCATTGCGGCAAACCAAGGCGACCGTAGTGGCCGTGAGTCCTGTCGTCGGGGGAACAGCGGTGTCGGGCCCCGCGGGTGAGCTGATGAAGATGATGGGCTGGCCGAGCACGGTCGACGGCGTCGTTCGCGCCTACGAGGATTTCCTTGATGTGCTGGTCGTGGACGAGGTGGATCGAGCTGTCAGCAATCAGCAATTAGCAGTCAGCACTCAGCAGTCAGCATTCAGCCAGCGCTGTATAGAGCGCGAGAACGAGGCCGGAGCGACGACCCACGACTCACGATCCACGATCCACGAAGGCGTTCTACCCACTATCCACCATCCACTATCCACTCGCTTTTTGTTCACCAATACCATCATGCGATCGATGAACGATAAACGGGACTTGGCGGCGTTTATCCTCGACGCCTGCTTGGCGTCGCAGGGGGCCAGGGCGTGAAGGGAATATTGCTGATTCCAGTGAAGAGCCTGGCTACTGCGAAACAGCGGCTGAGTGAAGCGCTCAATGTGCGCCAGCGTTCGCAATTGGCCGAGGCCATGTTGCGCGATGTAATGACGGCGGCTGCGGAAGTTCGAGGCCGCATCGACGTCGCGCTGGTGACAGGCGACTCGCGCGCGCGGGAGTTGGCCATGGAGTTTGGCTTCTTGACGATCGAAGACCCACGCAACGAAAGCGAAACCGCGGCCATCGAGATGGCGACGGCGTGGTGCGAGCAACAAGGCTACGATACGACCATCGTCGTCCCCGGCGATATTCCGCTGATCACCGGCGAAGAGCTGCACCAGGTGCTGGACGCGGCGCCGGAAGTAGGCGCCGTGTTTGTTCCGGCTTACGATCGCCGGGGCAGCAACTGCATTCTCCGCCGGCCGGCGTCGATCATTCCGCTGCGCTTCGGCAATGACAGCTTCCTGCCGCATTGCGAAGCGATGCGCCGGAGCGGGAAGGAACTGATCATCCTGGAGATGCAGGGCATCGGACTGGATATCGATAACCCGCACGAACTGGAGCTGCTGGTCGAACGCGAGGGCAATACGCATGCGCAAAAACTGTTGCGATCATGGGGCTTCGGCGGACGCGACGCCTGGGAAGCGGCGGTTTAATGACGGAATCGTTTTCGCCAGGCGGGCGTGAACTGCGGGCGATTCCCGTGCGAGGGATTCGTGATG
The DNA here is from genome assembly GCA_049798495.1 of Candidatus Korobacteraceae bacterium. Classification (GTDB taxonomy): domain Bacteria; phylum Acidobacteriota; class Terriglobia; order Terriglobales; family Acidobacteriaceae; genus Bog-257. The sequence continues at coordinate 1,418 of JBARGS010000211.1, forward strand.
TGTTCGCAGGGGACTCAGTCGCAGACTTGGTTGTCGACGCCTTGGCGCTCGGCGGCCTGCGGTTGCACCCGGGCGATGTGCTGGTGGTGAAGCATAAGATCGTTGCCAAGGCGGAGGGGCGCACTGTTGAATTGGCGTCGGTGAAGGCGTCGCAGACCGCCCGGCGATTTGCCGGCGAGAACGGCGTTGATGCTCGTGTAGTGGAGCTCGCGCTGCGCGAGGCGAAGCGAGTGGTGCGCAAGAAGCATATCCTGATTACCGAGACACGGCATGGGCTGGTGTGCGCCAACAGTGGCGTGGATGTATCGAATGTTGATGGCGGCAAGACTGCGGTGCTGCTGCCGGCCGATCCCGACGAGTCGGCGGCGAAGATTCATCGCCGGCTGAAGAAGCGCACCGGGCTATACATTCCGGTGATCATTGCCGATAGCTTTGGGCGGCCCTGGCGCGAGGGCTTGTGCGAGGTGGCGATTGGCGCGGCAGGGATGAAGGTGATTCTTGACTATCGCGGCTCGGCCGACGATTACGGTTACAAGATGCACGCTACGGAAGAGGCCGTGGCTGACGAGTTGGCTTGCGTGGCGGGACTGGTATGCGGGAAGGCGTCTCGGATTCCAGTGTGTATTATCCGGGGCTATTCGTATCGGCGTGGGAGTGGTAGTGCGCGGCAAATAGTGCGGCCGGCGGAGAAGGATTTGTTTCGATGAACGGTGGCGCCGGCTGAAGCCGGCTCAGTATTCGCAAAGTGCTGATAACGGCGCAGCTGAAGCTGCGCCCCTTCAAAGCGGCAGGTCGGTGTTTCGGGTATAGGAGTCCTTCGACTCCGGTTCGCGAAAAGATGCGAACCTCCGCTCAGGATGACAGATGTGTAGGGTGCGCGGTTTAAAGTGCTGCGCTCGGGATTACAGAGAGGAAGAAATGCAAGGGATGAGTTGGTGCAATCGGCAGACGCTCGAAGACGCAACCTGGACTGGCGTGCAATGGCGCGTTTCGTCGCCGGTGCGGGCGGCGATCGACAAGGTGATGACGTCGCTGGATGGAGGCGTGCTCAGCCGCGACGAGTGCCTGCTGCTGGCGGCGAGCGAGGGGGACGATCTCTTCGGGCTGGTGGTGGCGGCGAACGACCTGCGACACCGGCTGGTTGGCGACGTGATCAGTTACGTGGTGACCCGCAATATTAATTTCACGAATGTTTGTTTTGTCGGGTGCAAGTTCTGCGCGTTCAGCGTGGGGCCGCGGCATGAGACGGCGTACTTTCTCTCGCTCGAGGAGGTCGCACACAAATGCCGGGAGGCGGAAGGGTGGGGCGCGACCGAGGTTTGCATTCAGGGTGGGCTGCCGCGCAATCTGCCGCCGTTTTATTATCGCGACATCCTGCGGGCGGTAAAGTCGGCAACACCGAAGATGCATGCCCATGCCTTCTCGCCCATGGAGATGGTTTACGGCGTGGAGCTGACCGGCATGCCGGTGCGCGAATACCTGTTGATGCTGAAGGACAGCGGGCTGGACACATTGCCGGGAACGGCGGCGGAGATTCTGGACGACAGCGTCCGCCAGGTGTTGTCGCACAACAAGCTGACGTCTGCGCAGTGGCGCGAGGTGATCGAGACCGCGCATGAGTGCGGCATCCGCAGCACCTCGACTATGATGTACGGCCACGCCGAGACGCAGGAGCACTGGGTGAACCAGTTGCTGTTGTTGCGTGAGATTCAGGCGTGTACCGGTGGATTTACCGAGTTCGTCCCGCTGGGATTCATTCACGACAACACGCTGCTGTTCGCTCAGGGGCTGGCGCGCAACGGCGGCACGCTGGCAGAGCACGTGAAGGTTCATGCGCTGGCGCGCATCATACTCGCCGGATCGATCAGTCACATTCAGGTTTCCTGGGTGAAGCTGGGCCGCGAGGTTTCGCAGCTATCGCTGCTGGCGGGCGCGGACGATTACGGCGGCACGCTGTTCGAAGAGAATATCTCGCGGCTGGCGGGCTCGACAGCGGGACAGTATACGTCGACGGCCGAGTTCCAGGAGAGAATTCTGGAACTGGGACGCATTCCCGCACAGCGGAATACCTTGTACACCTCTTATACATATCCAGCGACGAATCAGGTCAGAGAACCTGTCACCGCAGGGGGCAACGCGTGATCGCGATCGTGGGCGGTACCGGGCCGGAGGGGTCCGGACTGGCTTTGCGATGGGCGCGCGCCGGTGAGTCGGTGGTGATTGGCTCGCGGGATGGCGAACGGGCAAGGGCCGCGGCGGCGCAGATTGCGGAGAAGGTTGGAGCGCTGGGCAGCGTGGAGGGCGTGGAGAACGCCGTCGCAGTGAAGATGTGCGACGTTGTGGTACTTACGGTTCCGTTCGCCGGGCAGGCGGAGTTGTTAAAGCAGCTGAAACCTTCCTTTCGGCAGGGAAGCGTGCTCATCGATGCGACTGTCCCGCTGGCGGCGGCGGTAGGCGGACGCCCGACGCGGGTGCTCGGCGTGTGGCAAGGCTCGGCCGCGGAACAGGCGCAGGAGATGGTCGGCAAGAACGTCGTCGTCGCGGCGGCGTTTCACAGTTTGTCGGCCACGGTGCTGAATGCCGATGCTGACGTCGACTGCGACGTGATCGTGTGCAGTGACGATGATCGCGCACGTCAGGTAGCATCCGATCTGGCGGTGAAGATTCCCGGGGTGCGGGCCATCGACGGCGGCAAGCTGGAGAATGCTCGGATTGTGGAGGCCATGACCGCGCTGCTGATCACGCTAAACATCCGGCACAAGGTGCGTGGAGCCGGGTGGAGGGTGACGGGAATCTAAGAGCAGTTGTCGGTTGCCAGTTGTCAGTTGTCAGTGCCCGGAGTGGCCATGCGGTGGACTTGCTTTGCACAAGCGATTTTGGTGCTGGGTTTGATTTCAGTTGACGCGGTCACTGAAGGAACCTGGTCACGGCAAGGAATATCTCTTCCGCAATTCTGGGACTCGGGGTCAAAGCCGATCGCCGTATTCTCTCGCATGAATAGGGGTCCTTCGACTCCGGCGGCCAAGTGCCGCCTCCGCTCAGGATGACAACGGTTTGTAGATACCGTTGTTCACTAGCCACTAACCACTATTCACTAACCACTAGCCACTAACCACTATTCACTAACCACTGCCTCTACGCCTCTCTGAGCGCTCTCGTGATCGGCATTCGTGACGCGCGGAAGGCCGGTAGCAAGCCACCGACGAAGCCCATTACCACCGCGAAAATTATCCCAATGATCAAAACGTTGGGAGTGATCCGGAAGGCGAAGGCCATTTCGCTGAAGCTTTGCGTTTGACCCGTGCCCGCGGTGTAGCCGTTCATGGCGAAAGACGCGAAACATCCGAGCACGCCGCCGATCAGCGCCAGCAGTACCGACTCCAACACAAATGAAAAGAGAATGCTGAAGCGCGAGAAGCCCAGGGCGCGCAGGGTGCCGATCTCTCGGGTGCGTTGCGAGACGATGGCGTACATGGTGTTCATCGCACCGAAGACTGCGCCGACGCCCATGACAAAGGCGACGAATGCAGCCAGTCCGAGGAGAGCTCCTGCGGTCGGGCCGGCAAGGTTCTCGTAGTACTTGGGCTCGGAGTCTATTTGCAGTTGGACGCGGGGATTGGCGCGAACTTCCTTGTCGAAGGCAGGCAAGGTCCGGGGATCGCTGAGGCGAAGCGTCAGCGACTCGCAACCGCCGTTGCGGCCGATGGCGGGAGCCATGGCGTCGTAATCGCCCCAGATTTCGCTTTCGAACGAGCTGCCATCGGCAGTAAAAAGCCCCACAACTTTGAAGTCTTTCTTCTGCACGCTGATGGTGTCGCCGATGTTGAGGCCAGTGACGCGATCGGCGATCTTCTTGCCGACAATTACTTCGAAGAGGCCAGGGGTGAAGTTGCGGCCTTCGACGATCTTGACGTTGTTGCGGACTTTGAATCCCTCGGGCGAGACACCGCGGAAGGTGATGTTCGCGGGCTGGTTGTCTGCCTTGCGCGGCTTATTGGTGAGGACCACGACCTCGCAGGAGGCCATGGGCTTGCCATCGCTGTCGCGCGCCACGCGAGGGTCGACCTGGATGACATTGGCATCGCCGATGTTGATCCAGGAGGTCAGTTCGGATAGAGATCCGCGTTGGGTGACGATGCCGTTCAGGGGCGATCCCGTGGAGCGCAGCGCGATGCGGAAGCCGTTCTCCATCGCCAGCAGCGTGACGAAGACGGCGACGACCAGGCCGATGCCGAAGACCGCCAGCAGTGTTACCTTCCAGCGCTGGCGAAGATTGCGGATGTTGTAAGACAGTGGGAGTGCCATGGGAAATCCGTGAATCCTTTAGCAATCAGCATTCAGCAATCAGCAGTCAGCAATCAGCCAAGCCGGATGGCTGGGAAACTGTCGCGCTGACCTTAAACGGCCACGCGATTTCGGATAAGCCGAATAGAGCCATCTCGGCATCCACAGCTCTCGGAAAAGGTGCGCCTTTCATCGCTCTGTATTGTTGGTTCACCTGACATGCACCTTGCTCATCGACGATTTCGCAGACCTTCCGAAGGTTGGCTGCGCCTTCTCTCTTCGCGAACGCCAAACCTTTATCAACATCTCCTTCAGCCTTCTCGAGCATTCCAAGCATTGCAATCGTTCTCCAGTCGACTACACCCCAATCAGCCGGCTTCAGGAATCTGAGAACGGCGGTTGCTACTTTCGCCCGTCGTTGACCGGTCTTCTCGTCTTGTGACGATCCGAAACCTTTAAGTCGCATGATCGACAGTATGACGTCTCGATCACTGCCGGCAATTAACGCGCCGCGAAATGCATCCCACACGTCTCGTTGTGAATTCCGTTCCGCATTGCCCATCCGCTCTTTTAGACACATTGCCTTCCATCTTTCAATATCAATCAATGTGTGGTGCGCCGCCGCAAGCGCGGTCGAGTCGGGCCGATCATCGTAACGCGAGATCAACTTGGTCACCTCGACTGCAGAATGTTCAACTCTTAGAGTGAAATCCCACCATTCGGCGTCACTCTTGTAGAAGTCCAAACCATCCAGCAGGGTCATCGTTACCTCATTACCACAATGTCAAAGGCTGAGTGCTGACGGCTGAGTGCTGACTGCTGACTGCTCGTTACTCACACCTGCCGCAACGTCTCCGTTATGCGCGCACGATAGCCAGTCATTGCGGGGAAAAATCCCGCGGCTAAGCCCAGCAGCAGCGCGATGCCAACGCCGACGGCCGTCGTCTGCGGCGACAGTCCGAAGTTCGGGAAGCCGGATACAATCTGGCCGAGCATCGGCACCTCGGGCAGGATCTTCAAGATTCCGGCACTGATCAGAATTCCGACCACGCCGCCGAGCACGCCGATGAGGAGCGATTCGCTCAAGATCAGGGTCATCACCAGTCCGCTGGAGAAGCCCAGCGTCTTGAGGACGCCAATTTCCTGGGTGCGCTCGCGCACCGCGATGCTCATGGTGTTGGCGGTGACCAGCAGAATGGTAAAGGCAACCGCGAGGCCGATACCGTTCAACAGGAATGCGAGGTTGCCGGCCATGGCGACGAAGCCGGCCATGAAGGCTTGCTCGGTTTCGGTCTTGGTGGCCGCGTCGCTGTTTTCGAATTCGGCGTCGATGGCCTTGCTGATGGCACCCGCGTGCTTGGGATCGTCGATCTTCTCCGCCAGATATCCGATGCCGATGCGCTGACTGGTGGCCTCGTAGAGGTACTTGTAGTCGAAGTACATGGAGTTGAGATCGGTGCCGGGATACTTGGCCTCGTCGGTGTCGTAGATGCCGTCGACGACGAACTCAAAGGGATGTCCCACGCGGTAGGGGGGAATTGAGCTTTCCAGTTCGAAGGTGTCACCCAGCTTCCAGCCGAAGCGCTGGGCGAGCTTGCGTCCGACGATGGCGCCGCGGCGGTCATGCAGCCACTTCTCTTTCTGATCGACGGGCAGCATGAACTCGGGATACATCTCGAGAAACTTTTGCGGCTCGGTGGCGAAGTTGGCGAAGAAGTTCTTGGGATCGCGATAAACGCCGCCGAACCAGGCGAAGGCGGCCACTTCTTGTACGCCGGGAATCGAGGCCACGCGCTGCTCGTAGTTGATGGGCAGGTTGAAGACCAGGCTGACGTAGTGGCGGGTGATAAGGCGTCCGGCATTGCCGGCGTGCAGGCCGAAGTTCACGGCTTCGACGACCGTTTGCAGGGTACAGAAGAGGAAAATGCAGACCGACATGGCCAGCACGGTCGAGAGCGTGCGAATCCAGTTCTTGCGAAGGTGCTTGAGAATCAGAGGGGCGAATTTCATAACATGAATCTCGTATTCACCACAGAGCCACAGAGGCACACAGGAAATTCTTTTACGCTCTTCTTTATCTCGGTGTCTCCGTGTTTCTGTGGTAATTGCTTTTCAGCTATCACGCCGAGAACACTCCCTTCTCCAGATGGTGTTGGACGTGGGCGCGGGAGGCGGCGCGGGGGTCGTGTGTGACCATCACAATCGTCTTGCCGAATTCCTTATTGAACGTCTCCATCAGGGTCAGGATTTCTTCGGCGCTCTGGCTGTCGAGATCGCCGGTGGGCTCGTCGGCGACGAGGACGGTCGGGTCTGTGACCACGGCACGCGCGATGGCGACACGCTGCTCCTGTCCGCCGGAGAGCTGGCGCGGATAATGCTTCGAGCGGTCGGCTAGCCCGACGATGCGCAGCGCCGTAAGGGCGCGCTCGCGGCGCTCGCGTTTGGAAAGCGGGCTGAGCAGCAAGGGCAGCTCGACATTCTCGACCGCGTTCAGCACGGGAATGAGGTTGTAGAACTGGAAGATGAATCCGATGTGGCGGCTGCGCCATTTGGCGAGCTCGCCTTCGGAGAGCGGACCGAGGTCGGTGCCGGCGACGACGACGCGCCCCGAGGTGACGCGATCGATGCCGGCGATCAGGTTGAGCAGCGTCGTTTTGCCGGAGCCGGAAGGACCCATCAGGGCGACAAATTCGCCTTGCGGCACGTCGAGGTTGATGCCGTCGAGGACCTTGATCTGCAGGCTGTCGCGCTGATAGAACTTGCGAACGTTTTGCACGCTGACGGCGGTGGTCGCGGCGGCGGTGGTGGTACTCATGAAATCTCCTTTGGAGATGCCCTTGGCAGTTGGCAGTTGGCCAAAAGTCACAACCTAGTCTTCAGGTCGTGCGAGTGTTAACCCGAAGTCGCGACACAGTCTCTCAATACTCACGTGCTAAGGAAACTCTGATCAAGTGAAAGCGAGGTCCCGCAGCGGCTAAAGCCGCATTGGTTTTCGGCTATTTAACGGACGGCCTGAAAGGCCGTCCCCTTCAAAACAAGACTAATCAGAGTTCCCCTAAGTGCTAAGGAAGCTCTGAATAACTTGCCGAACTTGCCGCAGGGGCTAAAAGCCCCGTTGATTCTGCGATGTTTGCGGCACGGCTGAAGCCCTTTCAAAACCGTGAGTTAATCAAAGGCTCCCTAATGCCAACTGCTAAATGCCAACAAAATGCCAACTGCCACTCTCCCATTTCGGGAAGCCTTCTTATTTGCCTTCTGAGCCCTTGGAAGTAGGCCGGACGAGCCAGAATATCTGCTGGCTGCCGATCATCGATCCTGCGGCCTGCCAGAGGCCTTTAATTGGCATTCTGGTGACTACATTACATGGCAAATTAGTCTTACTAACCACAGCAATGTGTGACCACTAAAGAGCCGTATCTGTAAGTTGTTGAAATTCTGTTTCGGCCCTCCTAGCTCTTCACCTTCACCGCGTCGCCATCTTTCAGCTTTTGCGGCGGATTGTTGACTAACGTTTCCGAGCCGGTCAGTCCCTGCTTCACGATGATCTGGCCGTGCAGGTCGGCGCCGGTGACGATTGGGGTTGAGTGGGCGCGGTTGTCATCGATGCTGAAGACGACCGACTTGCCGTCACGCGTGATCACCGCATCTTTCGGGATGGTGATGATGCGCTGCGGCTGCGCGCTTGCATTCTCGGTGCGCTTCTGCGGCGCGAGGAACGTCACGTTGCAGCTCATCTCCGGCCGCAGGTACTTGTCCTTGTCGAGGATCGACACCTTCACCGTTACCGTGGCTTTGGTCCGGTCGGCTGTGGGAATCACCTGGCGCAGCACACCTTTATAGGTGTGATTAGGAATCGCTTGCACCGTGATCTCCGCCGGCTGGTTCGGCTGCAGCTCGGCCACATTGGACTCGTTCACATCAACTTCGGCCTCAAGCGAGTTCATGTCGGCAATGGCGACGATCGCGCCGGAGGCAGTGGAGATGTTCACGCCCGGCGGAATGGGCGCGACACTCTCGCCGACCTCGGTCATCTTCTTTACCACGACACCGGCGAACGGCGCGCGAACTGTGGTGAAGTCGAGATAAGCTTGCTGCACCTGGAGATTCGCCTTGTCCTGCTCAATGGCGGCTTGCGCCAGATTGACCTTGGCCTTGGCGGCATCGAGCGCGTCCTGCGAGGTAACCTTGCCGTTAAACAGATCCTGCTGCAGGCGCTCCTGCCGCTGCGCTTCGCCGAGATCGGCTTTGGCGTAGTCGATGTCGGCTTTGGCTTTTGCGATGGCGGCCAGCGAGTCCGCATTGTCGAGAACGGCAAGCACCTCGTCGGCCTGCACGACGCTGCCTTCTTCCACGCGCAACTCCGAGATGCGGCCCTGAATCTTCGACGAAACCACGGATTGCTTGCGTGCAACCAGATATCCCGAAGCCGTCAGGATCGGCGTTCCGGCGTTCGGACCGCTGCCGCTTTGGAGGGTGGGCTGCACGGTTTCCACTTCCACCGCGCCGAACGAGCTGAAGGCTCCGAATGCGGGACGCGCCTTGACGAAGTACAAGCCTCCGGCGGCGGCAATCGCGAGGAGCAGGAGCACCACGAGAGGCAAACGCCAGCGGCCTCGCCGCGGGGCTTCGCGGTCGATGCGCAACGACGCCAGGTCATCCCTTAATTCCCGCATAACAGGTCTGGGGCTTGCATTACGAATACCAATAGCATCGCATTCTTGCGGCAAGTTTGAAAGAGGAGAAGGCGTAGGTTTGCGCAGGTTGGCGATGGGGCTCATGGTCTTGGGTACCAATTACGAATGAGATTGTCGGATGGTTTCAGGGCGGAAGGTAGTGCGAATTGTCAGCGAGGGAGGATGACAATTGTCATGCCGCGCGTTGCGGATGTGCGATTAGGTTGAGGGACGATCTTGGCATTTGCGTGGGGACGCGCTCGTTCAGGTTCGAACATGAGCCCCATGGGGCGGCATTTGCGTTAGCCGTGGGCGTGAGCCCGCGGTCGAGAATCCTTCCTCCGGATTTTCGAGCCGCGCAAGCGGCGACATTCCTCGCTTGAACCAAGATCATGCAGCAACCCGATCCATCCGGCGTATCGAAACGGCTATGCCGCCGCTCCGCGGCTCGGGTCTTCCTTCCCACTTGACCGCGGGCTCACGCCCACGGCTAACGCAAATGCCGCCCTTCGGGCTCAGGATCGCCAGCTGTCGCGGGGCTGAGAGTGACTGGTATAGGGGCCCCTTCGACTCCGCTCAGGGCAGGCTCTCGACTCCGGCGCGCAAAAGCGGCGCGCCTGCGCTCGGGATGACACCAGATAAACGCGGAGAGCTGTGCGCAGCGAAAACTCACTTGCTGGCGAGCTGATCGGGGTAAGCGTCCTTATGGCGCACCAGCAGCGATTCTGGATTATGCCGGAAGAAGAATTCTTTGATGTCGGGCCAGAACTCGTTGAGGATGTTGGCCTGCGCGACGGCGCCCAGTCCGGCGACCGCGTTCTCCAGTGTGCCGGAGACCGTCTCGTTGCGATAGGGGATGTAGGCGTTGGAGACCGCGGCCTGCGCAAACTGGCTCATGATCGCCGAGAGGTTGATGACGTTGTGGCCACTGTCGCTGCGGCCAATGATCACGCGGCTGGCGGCGTAGGCAAGGCGATCGGAAATAGCATCCTGATGGGAGCGGAAGTATCGCGGGTCCTGGTGCAGCAGAGTAGGGAAGACGAATCCGCTGAAGAACGCCGCGCTGGTTTCACCCGCCGCCGCAGCGCCTAAGCGCTGTCCGTAGCCTTCCATGCCGCCTCCGAAGCGGGGATACGCGCCGGAAGCCTGCGAAATGAACGAATCGGTGAGAACTCCAACCCCGAAACCTACGGTGTGGATACTGTGCAAGAACGCGTCGAATTTTTGCCGCTTGCTGAGCGGAACGTAATAGGGAGCATCCGGCAGCGGCTGTCCGGGAACGAAATTGCGCGCCATCTTGACCAGATTGTCATGCGTCAACGTGCCGCGAATCGCGGACGCATTGAACTGAATCCGAGAGAAGGCGTAATCGCTTTGCCGGAACAGCATGGGCGGAATGGCCTGGGTGCAGACTGCATCGGCGGCGTAGGGTTGTGCCACCTGAAACATGGGGAGGCTGTGAGGCAAGCCCAGAGCAGCCGGCAAAGCCGCCACTTCAGCGTACGTCGCGGAGCGTCCGACGGACGCTAGCGCGTGGACTGCGGGGCTGGTGTGCGCGGCAATCGCCGGCGGAGTGAGCGCTCCGGCTCCCGTCGAGGCATCCGAGAGCAGCGCTTTTTGTCCGAAGAGCGCGGGACAGCACAGCCCGAACCACAACCAGCAAATTATCCCAGGTCCCTTCATGCGATCCCCACGGCCAGAGTTCGTGCCTTGCATTATGTATGAAGCTGGCGAATCGGGAAAGGGTGTTCTGGAATATACGAGATTAATTTTTCTGGATAGTAGGCATCCGCGCGCGCGTGCCTTGTCATCTCGCGCATGCAGCTTTGGCGCTCCAGCATACAGCTAGTAGAACGCGGGCGCTCCAGATATGATGTCTGCATGCAAAACCGACCCAGGGTTGTCGCTACAATCTGGTTGCTTTTACCCTTTCTCCTGCTATGCGCGTGTAAGCCGAAGGCCAAGGCGAAACCGGTTGTGGTGCACGTTCTGCGCAATCTGCGCTCGCTGTACGGGAGCGAATTCGACAGCCGGATGCTGGATTTCCAGGGCAGTAACCCTCATCTGAGTTCCGGCCGGCCGATCGTCATCGAAACCGCCACCGGCGACTACAAGGACATGCTGCAGAAGCAGACCAGCGGCAGCAATAACTTCGACCTCATCATTCTCGACTCGCCCGACGACGCCAACGCCAATTCTGCGCTGCAGAATGACATGTCGCGCGCGGTCAATATTTGCGCGGGACTGAAGGCCTGCCCGGCTAACATACCATCCATCATTCCTCCCCAGATCGCGGGGCCGCAGCAGGAAGCGGCGCTAGCCTTTCAGAACGCGCTGCAAAAGACACCATGATGACGATCAGTCCGCGGCTGCAGTTTTCGTCGGGGCTTTGCGCCTGACAACAACCTTGCCCGCTGCGGAGTTCTTCGTGCCGGGCTTCGTCGTTGCTTTGATTCTCCCGACCGCCTTTGCCGCCGACTTGGTTGCGGCCTTCGCTTTCTCGCCAACCAGCGGCAGATCCTTCATCTCAGCAGCGCGCCACAAGTACCAGCTGGCGACGCTGCGATACGGCCGCCAGCGCTCGCCCAGCGGCATCAGTTCCTTCGGCTTGGGCAGTTCGGCCAGCTTGCGCATTTTGGCGAAGCCTTTGCGGATGCCGTAGTCGTCCACCGGGAAGACGTCGGGCCGCCCCAGGCGGAAGATCAGTAGCATCTCCACCGTCCAACGGCCGATGCCGCGCACCGCAGTCAGGCGCTCGACCAGTTCGTCGTCGCTCATGCGCTGCGCCTGCTTCACGGTGGGCACCGTACCGTCGAGTGTCTTGGCCGCGAGATCACGAATAGCCAGCATCTTATTGCGCGATAGTCCGGCGGAGCGCAGCAGTTCCTCCGATGTGCCCAGAATCTGCTCGGGAGTAGGGAAGCCGGCAACCAGTCCGCGCCGGGTGCGAAGGCTCCTCGTGTTGTCGGGGAAAAGCGCCTTCACGCGCGCCGTGATCGTCGCAGCGACTTTGCCGTTGAGCTGCTGATAGATGATGGACTCCAGCAGCGCGGCAAAGATGCTTTGCGTGGTCTCCTGACGCAGATGGCACTCACCGCTGCGCGCGATGATCTTGGCCAGCTGACGGTCGACCCGCGACAGATGTTCGCAGGCAGCAGTGTGGTCGAGTTTCCTGGGCATGGGGTGCAGTTGTCAGTTGTTGGTTGTCAGTTGTCAGTACTGGCGGTTAGAGCACTTGGCATTTAGCATTTGACACTTGGTGTCGAGCAGTCAGCACTCAGCATTCAGCAGTCAGCACTCAGCACTCAGCCAAATCAGATTACTAGCCCCTTCTGGCAAATGCCACATGCCCGACGCGAGATGCCAAATCCCAATGCCAACTGCCAACTGCCAATTGCTCACAACCGACAACCGACAACTGACAACCGATCACTGGTTACTACTGCTTTCTTCCTCCAGCGCGGCGATGGTTTCCTCGTCGACATGCCATGTCTTCAGTATCCGGAATATAGTGCGGCTGGCGAAGCCGGCGCGCACCAGCATGCGGAAGATGCGCGCCGCCTGCTTCTGGCCTTCGGGCTTCGCTACCCGCTTACGCGAGAGAAACTGGCGCGCCAGGTGCTCCTCGTTGACCTCGTCGTAGGCTGCGCCTACCACGCTCTCGATAATATCGCCATGTACGCCTTTGGCTTTCAGGTCTTGCACCACGCGCCGCCGTCCGAACTTCTCGTTCTCGCGGCGGAAGCGCGAGTAGCTCTCGGCGTAGCTGGAGTCGTTGAGGTAACGCTGCGCCTTCAGCCGCGCCACCACAGTTTCGATGAGTGCGTCGCCGTTGTCTTGCGAACTCACACGATTGCGCATCAGGCGCTTGATCTCGGCGACCGTGCGCATCCTCCTCCCCAGCGCGCCGATGGCGTACTCGTACAACATCTCCTCGTCGTAGGTTTTTTGCGCGCGGCGGAAGTGCATCACAGAGGATTATAGGATCGTGGCTTCCCACCCTACGCCAAAGGGGGCCTAGACTGGGGCATCCGGCGATTTCATTCATTATCCAAGGCTTTGGCTCTTGTTCCTAATTTCCTTTTCCAAAGCATCTCTTGACTGATGATGTCTCGGTCCGTTTGGGTCGATCCACTGACCTCCAGAATGGAAACCGAAGCAAGGCGAGCGTCCTTGCGATCATTTTTCAAAACTCGATTACCGCCGTGGCCATTAGCGAGGTAGTCACACCAACGCTGCCAGAAACCTTCCTCTCCGGTAGCGGAGCCCACATACTGCAATCCATCATCGAAGGTCAGGAGATAAACGCCCTTGTGTTCTTTGAGGCGTGCCTCCCAAGATGCCGGGATACTGTTCAGGTCTTCGAGGCGGGGCAACAATAGATTTATGTAGGGAGGAAATGGCTTATCCCTGGCTTGCGCCCGGATTTCCAGAACGATCTTGTTGTTCCGCTCTTGCGCTCGCTGACGCCATGCAAGCTTTCCCGGTCCCCACTCGATGACAAGCTTTTCCTCATATTCCTGCATGCAGTCTGAATGTTTTGTTTCGTGCAAAGAGCGATCCTGAGCGGGCAGTAGTCCAAGCAGTGGATCGTTGTGGGATTCACTAGTCCGCGACACCGACAAAACGTCGTACATCCCCACGAACACGGTTTCGCCTTCTGGGCCAACCACAAAGGCCGCAAGACTCGAACCCTCCGGAAAGCGATTCTGCCACTTCTGGCTGTTTTGATACGCTTCGAAATTCTGCCGTTCAGATTTCCACTCGTGGTACAGCCCGCGCTTCACCCTCCTGTCCTCATGTCGCAGCAAAAAGACCCTCTCGGGGTCGAAGCCTGCTTCTCGTAGGAGCGTGTTAAATTTCAACATGTGGTCCCTCGGTCAATCCGATAGCGTCCCGTTGCTCGTTGCTAATTTCTAATTGCTCTTTTCACTTCACCGCCTCGAGCAGATCCTTTAGCACCTCGCTGAGCGGCATCTCGGCCAGGACGGCGGGCAGCATGGGCAGCAATACCGCGACGGCCAGTCCGAAGATCGCGCCTTTGTCGAGGGGGAAGGGCACCATCTCCTCGATGTTCTCGTAGCTGGTACCGAAGTCGGCCAGCGAGCTGCTCTCCGGGGCGGTGAGGAACTCCTCTTCGCGGCCTTTGCGGTGCAGGATCCACTTGTCGTGGAAGTCGGCGCTGTGCATTTGCGCCAGGGTGCCGTACTCGAAGATGGCTCGCCGTCGCAAGGTCGACAGATCGCGAATGAAAAATGCCAGCGGGCCGAGCGCGATCAGGATGACGATGGCCAGCAGTACGCCGCCCGACAGAGCGTAGTCGCGGAGATGCGCTCCGTTGTGCAGAATCTGGTAGCGCCACATGGCTCCGATGACCGCTGACGCCGCGAAGGCGATGGGGCTGAATCCCAGCGGCGACAGGCCGAGGAAGCCCAGTCCGCCGTGGCTGTCGGGATGCGTGGCGACCAGCTTCAGCTTCAGGCGCGACAGCCGGAAGAGGAAGAACGCCCACAGCGCCCACTTCCACAGGGCGAGCCCGATGAGGATCTGGTAGAAGACTTGGCTGATCAGCCCGAAGTACAAGCCCGCGGGCGTGACCGTGATGGCGCCGCCGGAGTGGTACACGGCCCAGTCGGGTGCGACAGAAATGCGCGAGTGCCAGATAGCCGCGGTGTGCGCGTAGGCCGCCACGATGACGATGAGCTCGGGAATGATGCTGTCGCGCAGGCGGCGAAGATGGGCAATCACGTTGGCCAGCTGGCGCAGTCCGTCTTCATCCAGCAGGCCGGCCTCCATCACGTGAGAGACGATCATGCGAAAGCGCGTCTCCATGACCATCTGCCCGAGCAGCAGCACCGGCACGGCGATCAGCAGGCGGGCATAGACGCGGTAATCGCGGAGGAGAGAAGGGAAGCCGTGCGGATTGAACAGCCACGTCATCAGCAGCAGCGGCAGCCAGGTGATGGCCACGGCGAGAATGACGCGGCGGCCGAAGAGCCAGCGCTCCTCTTCCATCAGGCGCGTCGCCCGCTGCATGCGATAGAACAGCCCGCCGCGAATCAACGATAAGTCGTCGGCCGGCTGCGTGGGTGTTTCGACTGCCGGTTGTACTTTGTGCATGGGCCCCTCCGCCGGGCAATCGGTTGTCGCAGGTGTGCCTCAGTTCGTCGCCGGCTGCACCATCTCGCGCATTCCGATCCGGACTGAGACACAGTCTTCGCGGTAGCAAATTGCAGCTCGATTTGCGCGGTGTTAAACTCTGCTCACCACTCGACGAGCGGGAGTAACTCAGTGGTAGAGTCACGGCTTCCCAAGCCGTTGGTCGCGGGTTCGATCCCCGTCTCCCGCTCCAGCTTTTCCGGAAAGCAGCAGACTACCACAGTTTTCGTGCGCAATTTGGCTCTCACTGTCGCATTGTGAGCACGCTTTCGATTTGTGTGGGTGGGTGGGAGAATTGCGGCCGACGCTGCATCGTTTCGCTACGGGCGCCCCATTCCCTCGACAAGCTCGGGACAGGCTCTTTCACCCGTTCTTGGCGCCAAGGGGTAGAGACGGTATCGCTCCCGTGGCGCTCAGAAAAGTTGTCTTCCTGAACTGCTTGCTAATGTCCGGCTATCACCCGGCAAAGCGTCAGCGGTCACCGACAAATCGGCTGCCCCAGGCGTGAAATGCTAGCAGGCGTTCCCGGCAAGGGTCCCCACAATACCGAACAGCAACAACGTCCGCCAAACGCCCGAGATGCCGCTCGACGGTAAGAACAGAGATTCCTCCAACCTATCCTTCGAGCCGTCAGCCATGTTCACCGAAGCTCTGGGCTAAAGGAAGATGAATCATGCGAAGCAAGAAACCTTCCGTCGGATTGAGAGCTACTCTGGCGATCATACCGTTGATTCTCTTTATCACGTGTACCTCCGCCGCTACCGAGAAAAAGCTGCACAACTTCGGCAAGGGCACGGACGGGATTTATCCCTCCGGCCTGATCTTCGACGCCTCTGGCAATCTTTATGGCACGACTCGCAACGGCGGCGATTACGGCTACGGAACAGTGTTCGAGTTGGCGCTTAAACAGGGCGGCGGCTGGACTGAGAAGAAGCTGCACAGTTTCCAAATTCCCATCTATCACTCGGAGGGGTCTTCCCCCGACGCCGGCGTGGTCTTCGATGCCGCTGGCAACCTCTATGGCACCACCGGGTCCGGCGGACAGTATCTCT
>JBARGS010000212.1:0-2354 GCA_049798495.1 Candidatus Korobacteraceae bacterium
GGACGCAGCGTAATCCCATCGGGCAGGGGCACGTCGATCTCAAGAACGCGAGTGTCGAGGGCGAGCCGATCCAGGTAGCCGATGCTCGCTTTCAAGGCACCGGCGATGAGGTTCATGCGAACTTGAATTTGAAAGCGGCGGCGGGCTCCGCGCAGGGCGACGTTAGGTACTATCCCAAGCAAGATGGTTACGACGCGCGCTTCGAAGCGACCAACGTTCATCTGGAACAGATCCAGACGTTGCGCGCGAGGAACATGCAAGTGTCGGGCACGATGAATCTGACGGCCAGCGGGCGCGGTACGCTGCAAAATCCGCAGGGGCAGGCTTCGCTGACCATTCCACAGCTCGACGTGCAACAGCAGCAAATACGCGATATCAAGTTCCAGGGGAATGTCGCAAATCATGAAGCAGCCTTCACGCTGAACTCGGCAATATCGAACACGCCGCTGCGGGCGCAGGGCAAGGTCGCGTTGACCGGCGACTACTATGCCGACGCCACGCTCGATACGCCGGTGATTCCGCTGCAACCGCTGCTGGCGACCTACGCCCCCGCACAGGCGGCGAATATCAGCGGTCAGACGGAGATTCATGCCAGCCTGCGTGGCCCGCTGAAGAACAAGGCGCTGCTGGAAGCGCATTTGAATGTTCCCACGCTGGCGGTTAGCTATCGCGCGACGGCCACGACGGCGGCCCAGCCGGTGCAGATTCGGATCAGTGCGGTGGGGCCTATCCGCGCCGACTATACGAACGGTGTGCTCGATCTTCAGCCCGGAGAGATCAAGGGGACCGGCACGGATCTCCGCTTCTCGGGACGTATGCCTTTGAACAACAACGCGGCGGCGACGCTCAGCATGAATGGTACGGTCGATCTTGGATTGGCACAGATGTTCGATCCGGACGTCACCAGCAGCGGTCAGCTCCAGCTCAACGTGAAGGCCACGGGGAACCGCGAAGTTGGGGGCGAGATTCGCATTGTGAATGCCAGCTTCGCCACGCCCGACGCGCCGGTCGGGCTCTCGAAAGGGAACGGGCTGTTGACGCTGCGCGGCGATCGTGTCGACATCACGAATTTCACCGGGCAGGTTGGTGGTGGCATGGTCAGCGCTTCCGGCGGCGTGCTTTATCGTCCCGCAATCCAGTTTTACATTGGCCTGAAGGGCAATGACATGCGGCTGCTGTATCCCGACACGGTGCGCACCGGACTTGGCATGAACCTGACGATGACGGGAAATATGCAGGACGCGCTGTTGCAGGGGCAGGTCAACATCAACAGCCTGTCGTTTACCCCGGACTTCGATTTGTCCAGCTTCCTTGCGCAGTTCAATGGCGTGGCCACGCCGCCGCCGACGGGAGGCTTTGCCGACAGTCTGAAGCTGAACATCGCAGTACGATCTGCCTCGGAGCTGCGCGCCGCCACTCCGCAGCTCAGCATCGAAGGCGATGCCAACCTGCACGTGATCGGAACCGCCAACAATCCCGTAGTCGTAGGCCGCGCCAATATCTCGAACGGAGATTTGATTTTCCTGGGGAACCGCTATGTGGTGCAGGGAGGAACGATTGCCTTCGTCAATGCAGTTGAGACGCGGCTGATCGTGAACCTGCAGGCGACAACGACGATTCAGCAATACAACATCGCCATGCGATTCCAGGGGCCGCTGGATCGTTTGCACACCAACTACACGTCGGATCCCGCGCTGCCTCCGGCGGACATCATTCACCTGCTGGCGTTCGGGCAGACCGAGGAGGCTTCCAACGCGCAGCCTTCTCAGTCAACGGCGGCGGGCGCGGAAGGCGTGGTCGCATCGCAGGTGACAGGGCAGATCACCAACCGTGTACAAAAAGTCGCAGGCATCTCGCAACTCTCCGTCGACCCGGTATTGCAGCAGAACGGCAATCAGTCGCCAGGAGCGCGCATCACGGTCCAGCAAAGGGTGACGAGCAAGCTGTTCGTGACCTTCGCCACCGACATCACGCAGACCTCAAACCAGGAGGTGCAGATGGAGTACCACGTGAACCGCAAATGGTCGGTGAGTGGCGTGCGCGATCAGAATGGTGGATTCGGGCTGGATGGGCGGTATCACAAGGATTTCTGAGCCTGCAGAAATAAAACGAAAAGCAGATCCCTTCGGCGAGCTCAGGGCAAGCTCTCGTCGGCCTGAAGGCCTCCTCGTGATGACAACCGGAAAATGCGTTCCCTTGAGCGGTATTAGTCCTTGGCCATCGCGGCGGTTTCGCCGGCGAACTCCACATTAGGTTTGTGGGGGATGATGCCGGCGGTGTAGCCCATCTCCAGCAGCTTGACGATTGCCTCGCGGCCATCTTTGCCGTAGTCGAGGGTGCGCTCGTTTACGTAC
>JBARGS010000213.1:0-14550 GCA_049798495.1 Candidatus Korobacteraceae bacterium
CATCCACATCCGGCTCCTGGTCCAGAATGCATTGAACAATGCGTCAGTTTTGCTCGGGGTGGTGCTTTTTGGTTTCGTCGTGGCGCTGCTTCTCGGCGATCGGGTGCGGCGATGGAGGGGCCTGGCGCTGCCCCTCATGGGAGCTTTTTTGTTCTTCGCCGACTTTGGCCTGATATCCACCAATGCGCAGTTGAATGGTTTTCCAATCTGCGCGGTATTCGCGATTTTGGTCCTGAGCGTGATCACGGAGCAGCAACAGAGCTTGCCCAGGGCGGAGACGCGCGCTTTCCATCCGCTTTATGCCGGAGCGCTGTGTCTGGGAGCGCTGCTGTTTGTTCCGCAACTCACCTCAGACCTGGCCGGACTGGGGTATGGCGCGTGGAGAAAACATAGCCCATCGACTTCGGACCCGGTGCGGCGCTTCACCTCGCCGAATCTGGCGTCTTTGCTGCTGTACGATTACGACCCCAACGCCAGTAATGGCAGGACCTTCACCATATATGTGAACGACGGCGTTGCGCTGCTCCAGCAGGAGTCGCATGCGGATGAAACCATTCTGAACATGGACATGACCAATCCATTTTCCTACGCATTGGAGCGGCGGCCGCCACACGGAGGGATTACGTCTCCGACGTACCACTACAACATTGACGACCGACACCGGCCTTCGGACGATCAGTTCTTTGGGGATGCCGACATCGTGATGGTGCCCAAACGTCCGGCGCTTGACAGTGGGTTTTATGCGGATTTCTACAAGGCGTACGAGCCGGGACTAAAGCAGCGCTACAAGCTGGCAGGCGAAAGTGGTTGGTGGTGGATGTACCGGCGTAAGTGAAGTGAGAGGCGGCAAAGCAGAGATCGCCGGGCCGCCCCTGAAGGTTCCGCGTGCCTACTGCTGCGCCGGTTTGACGTTCACCATCGGCCGGCCCATATCCATTCGCTGGTAACCCGCGGGGACCTGGAAGAGGCTGGCTTCGGGTTCGCCCTCGCGGACGTTGGTCAGCTGCCAGGTTCCGTCTTCACTCACATTCTTGATGGGGAAGTGCAGCTGCTGATCGATCCAGACATTGGTGACTTTGCCGCTCTTGTCGGTCATCTGCCAGTGATCGCAGGTGCGTCCGTTGACCTGCTCCACGCCAACTTTCTTGCAGGTCAAGCCCGCTTCCTGCCCGCAAGGATTGCTGGGATCGCGGTAGGGATGAATGTCGGGCATGCCGGGACCGCGCATCCGACGCTGCTCGGTGTTGTACTCCATGTACATCTTCTGCTCCACCAGCACCATGTCGGCGGTATGGGTGGCAAAGTTGTTGATCATGACGGTCTCGCCGCGCGGGCCGCCCTGCATCTCCATCCGCATGTGGCCGCTGTCCACGTACATTTTGCCGTTCATCTCATGGGGAGTGTTGGGATTGCGGTTGGAGGTGAATTGGATGTCGGCGGAAAACGGCGTCAGTTGTTGGGCGACCGCCCAGGGTAGCAGCAGCAGAAATGTGAGAATGACAACCGCGACGGCTGGAATGCGGAGTTTCACGAAGATCTCCTTGCCAGATGTGTACGACGGGACGGCCATGGGCCGAGGTTGACCAACAGTGTACGACGAAATCCGCGGGATTGCGTTGGAAATTGACTCTCGCGAGGCGATCCGTTGGGAGCGGGAACCGTGATTTTGCGATCGGCGCCCGTAACAGTGGATGCTTCAGCACGCCTTGGACTATAGTTCTAACAACGTAGCGGGCTGAGGGGCCGCGTAGACCCCGCCAAGGAGACACGCCTGATGAGCGCGACCGGTATGTGGGTGCGCAAACCCGATAACGCCTCGACCGGAGACCCGCTCGTTCTGGTGGTTGTGGAAGGACCCGACCGCCGCACCCTGGTGCTCGACCATTTCCCCTTCACCGTAGGCCGTCGTACCGATCGCGACCTGGTAATGGCCGACCCGCGCGTCTCCCGCGAGCATGCCCACTTCATCCGCGAGACCGATGGCACCTACATCATCGATCAGGGCAGCCGGCACGGTACGTTCGTCAATGGCGAGCGGGTGAACCGGCGCAAGCTCGGGCGGAACGATCGGGTTGAGTTCGGCGTGCAGGGAGCCGGGTACGTGTTGTTCAGCCCCGACCGCTCGCCCTCCAGCGCGGCGCAGCAGTTTCTAAGCCAGTTCTCCACCTGGAAGCCCGCAAGCGGGGCCGGCTCCGACCTGGAGATGCTCAACGTGTTTCTGGAAGCCGCGCGCAAGCTGAACACCAGCGGCGTGCTCGACGATGTGCTGCAGACGTTGCTGGAGGCGGCACTACGACTCACCCATGCGGAGCGGGGATTCGTCTTCCTGCGCCATCACGATGGCGAACTGCACATGGCTGCGGGGCGCGACAAGAATGGCGAGAGCATCGACGACGACAGCACCATCTCCCGCTCGGTGTTGCGCGAGGCGGCCAAAAGCGCGTCGGAGTTTCTGGTCACCGACACCGACGACACCAACAAGCTGGCCGGCCGCGAGAGCGTAGTCGCGCACAACCTCCACAGCGTCATCTGCATTCCGCTGCGCAAGACGGTCATCCAGGAGAAGGTGAAGGACGAGACTAAGCCGGGCGACAATGACGTGCAGGGCGTCTTGTACCTGGACGCGCACTTCCTGTCGGGCAAGCTCTCGTCCGTGAGCCACGATATTCTGCGCACCATCGCAAATGGCGCGGCGACGCTGGTGGAGAACGCCTCGCTGGTGCAGGCCGAAGATGCCGCCAAGCGCTATCGCCAGGAACTGGCCATCGCCGCCGAGATCCAGCAGCGCCTGATGACGGTGACAGTGCCCGATGTGCCCTTCGCCAAAGTCAACGCCGTAAGCTCCGCTTGCAAGGATATTGGAGGCGATTTCTTCGACCTGGTCTACACGGAGAAAGGGCTCTCGCTGGTGGTGGCGGATGTCTCGGGCAAGGGAGTTTCGGCGGCGGTGGTGGCCTCGATTCTGCAGGGGATGCTGTATTCGCAACTGGCGCGCGACTCGCCGCTGCCGGAGATGATTGCGGCGGTGAACCGCTTCCTTTGCGAGAAGGTTGCCGGGCAGAAGTATGCGACGCTGGTGGTCGCCCGGCTGTTGGGAACTGGCGAGCTTGAGCTGATTAACTGCGGACACGTGCCGCCGCTGCTGGTCTCGGGAGGCACGGTGACCAAGCTGGAGGAAGGCAATCTGCCGGTAGGGCTGGTCTCGGTAGCGGAGTTCCAGTCGTCGCGCATTCGCCTGAAACCCGGCGACCGGCTGCTGGTTGTGACCGATGGCGTCACCGAGGCGGAAGACGCCAGTGGGGAGTTTTTCGGCACTGAGCGCCTGGAGGCGTGCAGCGGCGGCGGCTTCTCTGCCATCGAAGAGGCGGTAACGGCTTTTCGCGGCGACACGCCGCTGACTGACGATTACACGGTGACGGAGATGATCTTTCGCGGGTAATCGAACCGAGCTCCAAGCGCCCGGAAAACACTGAAAACAAGAGCGAGAGGCGATGTTCCATGTGGAACATTTGACTTGTCAGCGGATGCGCGGTGGCGCTAAAGTCTTGGTTCTCTGCGTCTTCTGTGTTGTAATAGGGGTTTATTCGTTGTAACTACTTCATCCTAGGGTTACGCCATTGTTGCCATTTCTGACGTTCTGGTCATCGGGTCGAATCGCGTCTCAATTCCTGTCCGGCATTTCCTCCCGCCGTGTGAGTTATCTGGTTCTCTTTTGGAGTTTTGCGCTTCTGGCTACGGTTCCGGCTCTTGCCGTCACGCACGCGGGACGAATCCATCATAGCCATCATGCCTTGATCCGCGCCGCGGCTCGCGGGCACTACCAGGTAGCCCTGGGCGGGTACGTGGCGATGTTCCCCGGCTCCCACGAAATGCTGGTGCGGGAGAACGAGGAGCTGGACCGATTGCAACTGCCGCGCATCGCGGACGAATACGAGCTCATCCGCTATGAGATCTCGCACGACCTGGTGCCGGTGCCCGAGACCGACGCCCTGAAGATCGCCGCCGATCTGCCCGAGAACCGCCGCTACTGCCGGCCCTGGACACGCGACTTTCTGCAGGATTTCAGTCAGGCCTTCTACGACGAGTTCCACACACCGATACAAATCAACTCAATGGTGCGCACCGTCGAGCAGCAGGCGCGTTTGCGGCGTTGGAATCGCTTTGCGGCGCCGGAGTTCGGCGACACCGCCTCCACCCACCTCACCGGCGTCACCTTCGACATGTCGCGCCGCAACCTGACCTTCGAGCAGTACGAGTGGATTCGCAACTATCTACTTCCCTTGCAGGCGGAGGGAATGGTCGACCCCATTGAAGAACGCCAGCCGGTTCTGCACGTCGTGGTCTACGAGAAGTACACCAGCCGAAACCTGCAGTGGAATGCGTGGTCCGAGGCCAACGAGCCTACCGAGATGAATCCCTATGGCAGCGTGGTCCCGGTCAGCGGGGCAGTGCCGGCGGTAGGGCCAGCCGCGCCGACTCAGGCGCAAGCAAGCTTCTAAGAACCGTTGATCGTGGATCGTTGATCGTGAAGCGCTGATTGCGATTCACCATCCACGATTCACGATTCACGATTCACGAACCACGATTCACGATTCACGCCTTTCTCACTTCATCGCCATCACCAGCAGCTTGCGCTCCGTCATGTCCTCGATGGCATAGCGCGGCCCTTCGCGCCCCAGTCCTGAATCCTTGACGCCGCCGTACGGCATCTGGTCCACGCGGAAGCTGGGAACATCGCCGACGATCACGCTCCCAACTTCCAACTCCTCGAAGGCCGCCTGGATCAACGTCGCATCGCGCGTCATCACTCCCGCTTGCAGTCCGTAGGTGGAATGGTTGGCGCTGCCCAGCGCCTCTTCGAAGTTCTCATACGCTTCCACCGTCACCACCGGGCCGAAGATCTCGGCGTAGTTCACTTTCATGTTCGGCGTGGTATCGGTGAGCACCGCTGGTTCCACCATGGCGCCTTTGCGTTTGCCTCCGCATAGCAGCTTCGCCCCGGCGTTCACCGCCTCGTCAATCCATTCCACCACCCGGACAGCGTCCTGCTCGCGAATCAGTGGCGGAACATCGGTGTTCTCGTCCATCGGATCGCCCAGCTTCAGTTTGCTCACCCCCTCCAGCAGCAGCTTGGTGAACTTGTCGAATGCCGGCCGATGCACCAGAATGCGCTGCACCGAGATGCAAGTCTGCCCCGCATAGGAGAAGCCTCCGGCCACGCAGCGATGCGCCGCATATTGCAGGTCGACGTCGCTGTGTACGATGACCGCCGCATTCCCGCCCAGCTCCAGCGTGACGCGCTTCTTGCCGGCCTGACTCTTCAGCTTCCAGCCCACGGCGGCGCTGCCGGTGAAGGTCAGCAGTTTGATGCGATCGTCGGCCACCAGCAGCGCAGCGTCGTCGTTCGACAGCGGCATCACCGCCAAAGCTCCTTCGGGCAATTCGGCCTCTTGCACAACTTCGGCCAGCAGGAGGGAGGAGATCGGCGTCTGCGGCGCGGGCTTCAGAATGATTGGACAGCCAGCCGCAATTGCCGGCGCAACTTTGTGCGCCACCAGATTCAATGGGAAGTTGAAGGGCGTGATGGCGAAGACCGGCCCCAGCGGAACTCTCCGTACCAATCCCCAGCGGCCGGCTGTGGCTTCCAGCGTGTCGAGCGGGATGTACTCGCCATAGATCCGCGTGGCCTCTTCGGCCGCAATCTGAAACGTGTTGATCGTCCGCTCGACCTCGAGGCGCGCGGTCTTGATCGGCTTGGCCGCCTCCTGGCAGATGGTGCGGGCAAACTCTTCGCGCCGCGCGACCAGACCGTCGGCGATCTTGCGCAACACAGTGGCCCGCTGATGCGACGCCATCTTGCGCGTGACGGCAAACGCCTGCACCGCCGACTCGATCGCGGTCTCGACATCGTCGCGGCCGGCCTCGCTTATCACGGCAAGCACACTGTGATCGTAAGGCGAGGTGATGACGGCTTCGCGTCCGTGGGTGCTCCAGTTGCCGTTCATGAAAAATCCGAAGCTGCGGGTGACGGAGGTGGTTTGGCTCATAGGAACCCTCGTTAAGTTAGATGACGATGGGGAATCGTCAGGAGCGCGGGGTCCATTCTACGACGTGGAGCAGGGGTCAGGGGTTAGGGAGTGGAGACTAGTCAAAGGATGGATGAATGCCCAGTCTTCATACATGCTCTGACACCGCCGCCGGGTGCTCCATCCTTTCGCCTCTTTTGCGAAAGGGTGGGCAGCTGTAAACATACGAGTAAAGCGGTATTGCTCGCGGCCGCTCGATTCTAGGAATCACGCGAGCTCCGGTTTCACATCACAGCCCAACTTTACCAACCCTGTCATCCTGAGCGGAGGCGCGCCGCTTTTGCGCGCCGGAGTCGAAGGACCCCTATATGCGCGATCACACCTACACGGTTTACATCCTGGGTAGCATAAGCGGTACTTTGTATGTCGGGATCACGAGTAACTTGCAGTTTCGCGTGAGACAGCACAAGGAACACACCTTTCGCGGCTTCACCGCGAAGTACGACGTCGATCGGCTCTTGTACTATGAAACCCATGAAGACGTGCTGCTAGCTATTCAAAGAGAGAAGCAATTGAAGGGGTGGCGCCGGGAAAGAAGATCGTGCTGATCAAAAAGATGAATCCACAATGGACAGACCTAAGCCGCGGCTGGTATGACAAACCGGAGCGGATGACGTTTGAAGGATGCGGGAAGCTATAGAGGTCCTTCGACTCCGGTGCGCAAAAGCAGCGCACCTGCGCTCAGGATGACAGCGGTAAGTCTGCAAGGTAGCTGCTCATCCGATCTCCGACACCACCGCGTCCTTACCGTCAGCCTCCGCCGGCTTGCGCATCCTTGAAAAGAAGAACACCGGCAGTCCGGCGGCGATCAGCCCGCATCCGACCAGGGCGGTCTTGGGAGCTCCGACGATCGCGTTGATCACCATCGCAGTCATGACGATGGCGAATGCGGCAGGCGCCAGCATCTTCAACCACAGCTTGGGATCCGACGCCAGCTCATGCCGCCGCGCTACAAACAATCCCACCACCGCCGCGTCCGACGAGAGCACGATGGCAAAGCCGGTATACATGAACAGAGGCTCATAGCCTCCTGCCATCACAAGAAGGATGCTCCAGACCGCCTGCAGTGCAATAGCCAGCGCCGGCGTGCCGAATCGCGGGCTGGTGCGGGCGAAGCTACGGATGAAGGCGCCATCGCGCGCCATGGCGAAGTAAACGCGCGGGCCCGCGATGGTCATCGCGCTGATGATGCCAAACAGCGCCACAATCAGCACTGGCGTAATGAAGTTCCTGCCCACTCCGAACAGCGCGTGCGCGGCCACGTCGCCAACATTCGCCGCATTCTGCATGTCCGCGGGAGGAATGGCGTAGAGGTACAGCGCGTTGAGGACGACGTAAAGGACGACGACAATCATCGTCCCGATCATCAGCGCGCGGCCAATGGTGCGGCGCGTGTCGTACATTTCCTCCGAGATGTAGCAGGCCGCGTTCCAGCCGCTGTAGCTGAACATGATGGGGATCAGCGCCAGCAACCAGGCCATGGGCCGCACCGGCACGTGCGTCGACTGGAAGTGCGACCAGGAGCCTGTCCCGGTCGCAAAGCCGGCCGCGCAAAAGACAATGATGATCCCGAGAATCAGCAGCGCCAGCATGTTCTGGGTCAGCTTGCCCGCTCCCAGATTGCAGGCGTGCAGCACGGCGAAAGCGAGAATGATGCCGGCGGCGGTAAGGGTGTGAGGCGATAACGTGAGCGCGCCCAATCCCAAGGGGATCGAAACGAAGCTGTGATCCGAAGCCAGCCGCGGAAAATATTGACCCAGGTAAATAACCAGCACCACGGCGTTAGCAGCGACCGCTCCGGAGAAGCCGGCCATCAGCGACGTCCAGCCGCTGAGAAATCCGGCGGTCGGGCCATACGCCTTGGTTAGATAGATGTACTCGCCACCGGCAGCCGGCCACATCCTGCCGAGTTGGGCATACGACATCGCGCCGGCAAGAGCAAGGCCTCCGCCAATCATCCATAGCGTCAGCATCGCGCTCGGCTCGGGCACCAGTTTGGCAATGATGGCCGGCGTGGTGAATATGCCCGCGCCGATCACGTTGGAGACGATGAGCGCTACGCCATCTCGCGTTCGGAAGGAGCGGCGCAGCTGATTCGGCCGGGCAGCGCTTGGTTTGTCAACAATAACGGCTGCCTGGCTGGCCCTGGATCCCACACTTCTCCCCTATGCTCCTCGCAAACCAATCGAGGAACGACCGAAAGTGTAGCATGGTACGCTGCCATCGACGGAGCGCCGGCGAGACGAGTCTCGCCAGCCCTGACGTTCTTCCAATCCATCCTCCAATTCCCGCTAGCGCATAGTAGTATCAATGAGGCAGAAAACCTGCCGATTCCCCCTTGGGAGCACACCGCCCTTCTAACGGCTATGCACAGCAAAATTATCCGGGCTCTCGGTTCGTTCTGCTTTAGTCTTTTCATTTTCGGCCAGGCGTCGGCGCAGACTCCGCAATTCGTTCCGTTCTCGGCCGCGGAGCCCATCTTGCAGACGTATCAAAAGTCCCTACCCGCCGCGTTAAAGCCGCCCACGGTCGCGGCCTGGGACGCATGGGTCCGGCAGAACGATCGCGAGATTCGCGTGCGGCTCGACCGGGGCGAGGAAGATACGCTGACCAATCTGCTGCGCGAGGGTGTGACTTATACCAAGGAAGAGCGCATCTCCTATTCGGCGCTGGAACGTTATGGCAAGGACAAGAGTGTCGACGCGCTGGCCGACCAGCGGGCCGACGATATGATTCGCGCCATGGCCTCACCCCACCCCAGCGCGGGCATGGCCGACTTGCGCGCCTTCCTGGAGAAGAAGGGTTTCAATCTCAACACCCCGCAAGGACAGCAGAAAGTAAAAGCCTACCTCCTGGTAAACCTGGCTCGCATGCGCGACGAAGTCATCAAGGCCGTAAAGGAGGTCTATCTCAAGAAGGACGCGAATCCTTATCAGGCCTTCAAGGAGCGCGGCATCTCGACCGACAGCGATCTCTATCCTGACTACGCCATCGACCTCCAGTTGCGGCACATGCTGGCGGAAGGGCTGCTGAAGCCGGGAAGCATTCATCGCGTCGGCATCGTCGGTCCCGGCCTGGACTTCGTGAACAAGAATGCCGGCTCCGACTTTTATCCACCGCAGACCACGCAGCCGTTTGCGGTGATCGACTCGCTTGTCCGCCTGGGACTCGCCAATCCAGCTACGCTGGAGCTCTATACCTTCGACATCAGCTCGCGCGTGAACAAGCATCTTGAGCGGGCTAAGGCGCAGGCCGTCGCGGGCAAACCTTACACGATCCAGTTGCTGTCGAGTCCGAACAACCAGTGGAATAAGGACTACGCCACCGGGTTTCTGGAGTACTGGCAAAAATTGGGCAGCGACATTGGCAAGCCGGTGGCGCGAATCCCCGTGCCGGATGCCGCCTCCGACATCTGGAATCGCGCTATCAGCGTGCGTCCCGCGATCGTGCAGCGGGTGACTCCGGTGGACATGAACGCCGTGTTCCAGAGTCTGCCGCTGCCGCCCGACAAGCAGTTCGACTTGATCATCGGCACCAACATCTTCGTCTACTATGACGCTCTGGAGCAGTCGCTGGCGCGGGCCAATCTAGGGACCATGATCAGACCGGGCGGCTTTCTGCTGAGCAACGAGCTGTTGCCGAGCACCGCTCCCTCGCTGCTGAAGGATTCGCTGCAGACCAAGATCGTCGTTTCATCCCATGACACGGATTACATGTGCTCGTATGCGCGGCAGAAGTGAGATGAGAAGTCGTGGCGACAATCCTAGAGATAGGCACGGAATTATGACTAATAAATCTTATCGGGCTCTCGGCTCGTTGCTATTCATCCTCTTCGGTCTAGGCTGCGCCTTCGGTCAGGCTCCGCAATTCGTCCCCTTCTCCGCGGCGCAACCGGTGCTCAATGCTTATCAATCCTCGCTTCCCGCTGAGCTGAAACCGCCCACTTCGCCCGCGTGGGACAAATGGGTCCAGACCCAGGACAAGGAAATCCGGGTTCGCATCGAGGAAGGCGAGGAGAACACGCTCACCAACCTGCTGCGCCTTGGCGTCACCTACACCAAGGAGCCGCGAATTGAATACGGCGATCTCGCCCGCTTCGGACACAACAGCTATGTCGACGGCATCGCCGACAAGCGGGCCGACGACCTGATCAAGGCTCTGGCCGCGCCGCATCCCAGCGAGGGCATGCTGGAGATGCGCGCCCTGCTGGAAAAGAAGGGCTACAGCCTGAAGACGCCGGCGGATCAGAAGAAGGTGAAAGCCTACCTGCTGGCCAACCTCGGGCGCCTGCGCGACGATGTCGAGCACGACAAGAAGCTGGCCCAGGTCAACCGTTATCAGGCTTTCCAGGATCGCGGCATCTCTACTGACAGCAATCTCTATCCCGATTACGCCATCGATCTACACCTGCGCCACCTGATGGATCAGGGCCTGCTGAAGCCGGGTACCATTCATCGCGTCGCCATCGTGGGACCGGGACTCGACTTCGTGAACAAGAAGTCCGGCTCCGACTTCTATCCACCGCAGAGCACCCAGCCCTTCGCGGTGATCGACTCGCTCGTCCGCCTTGGTCTGGCCGACGTCAATTCGCTGGAACTCTACACCTTCGATATCAGCGCGCGCGTGAACAAGCATCTGGAGAAAGCTCGCCGCGAGGCCGCCGCCGGCAAGCCCTACACCATGCAGTTGCTGTCGAGCCCGTCGGAAGGATGGGGCAAGAACTACATCTCCGGCTTCCTGGAATACTGGCAGAAGCTGGGCAGCCAGATCGGCAAGCCTGCCAAGGCGATCCCCGTGCCCGAAGGCGCGCCCGACATCTGGAATCGCGCCGTCAGCGTAAATCCCAGCGTAGTCAAGCGCGTGACTCCGGTGGACATGAACATCGTCTTCCAGACGCTGCCGCTGCCCGCGGACAAGGAGTTCGACCTCATCATCGGGACGAACATCTTCGTCTACTATGGCGGTCTGGAGCAGTCGCTGGCCCGCGCCAACCTGGGCACCATGATCAAGCCCGGCGGCTTCCTGCTGACCAACGAGGCCCTGCCCGGCAATGCGCCGTCGAAGCTGTCCGACTCGCTGAAGACGACGATCTCGATTTCGCCCCAGCCGCCGATCACCGACTACATGTACAGCTACGTGCGGCAGAAGTGACGCTGGACGGCTGGTGTCCCGCGAAAATAGAACCCCGAAGGGGTGGACGTGCCGTTAGCCCAGGACGGAGCGAAGCGTAGTCCTGGGCAACGTGGGAAAGCGACGCGAGTCCCGTAGGGACGGCACGAGTTTCCTAATAGCCTCGCGAGCCCCAGGTCCGGTTGGACCGGACGGAGCCGCGCAGCGGCGGCTCCAACCTCTTTCATTCCGGGCGCCACATCCCTATTTCGCGAACCCCCCCTAATCCGGTATGCTCTGCTATCCAGAATCTCCCGGGTTTCCGCAGCTGTCCGCGAAGGAGCACTCATGAGCAAGGCCGCGAAGAAGAAACAGCCACTCGCCACTGCCACGGTTGAAGCGCCGCTTGAGGCCGCGCAAGGTCCAAAAACTCTGGCCGTCGATATCGGAGGCACTGGTGTCAAGACCATGCTGCTTGACAAGGCAGGCAAGCCGTTGACCGATCGTCTGCGCGCCAAGACGCCCGATCCCTCCACGCCGAAGGCCATCATCGAGATCATCGCGGGTTTTGCGCAGCAGTTGGGTGACTTCGATCGCGTCTCGGTCGGATTCCCAGGCGTGATCAAGAAGGGCGTGGTGTACACCGCGGCCAATCTGGATAAGAAGTGGATCACCTATCCTTTCGCCGCCAATCTGGCAAACGCGCTGGGCAAGCCAGTCCGGCTGGCCAACGACGCAGTGGTGCAGGGTCTGGGCGCGGTGAGTTGTAAAGGCGTCGAGCTGGTAATTACCCTGGGGACAGGTTTGGGAGCGGCGCTCTATCTCGACGGAGTTCCCATCCCATCGCTCGAGATGGGGCATCATCCCTTTCACAAAGGCAAGACCTACGAGGACGACCTGGGCCGCCGCGCTCTGGCCAAGCACGGACGTAAGCGCTGGAACGAGCATGTGGCCGAGGCCATCGATCAGCTCTATCGCCTCTTCTACTACGACCGGATCTATATCGGCGGTGGCAACGCCGTAAAGGTCGATATCAAGCTCCCCAAGAACGCCACCATCTGCTCCAATCAGGACGGCATTCTCGGTGGCATCAAGCTGTGGGAGCGGGAGCTGGACGAGCTGAACCAGTGAGGTTGACATAAGGGGAGAACTGGCTTTGTATCAGGGCACGCCTTCACAGGCTGCGGAAAAAGTCGAACAGCAGATCCCTCGTCGGCCTTGAAGGCCTCCTGGTGATGACAAAATAAAAGAATTCCAAGGGGGCTACTAAAGCCGGCCCCTTCGTAACCGGCTCGCCAGGACTTTTTCCGCAGCCTGTTCAGCCGTGCCATAAAGCTTCTCTTAATTTTGTCATCACGAGGAGGCTTTAGCCTGCGAGGGATCTGCTGTTCGACTTTCCCTCCGCGCCTTTATCCGCTGACGATTTAGAATCTCTTCATCCGCTGTGTGATAATCACCTGTTTCGGCTTTTCTACACGACGCCATCAGCCCGAGCGTCCCATCACCCGGAGGAATTGTTTGGATTTCCAGCTTTCGGACGAACAACTGCACCTGAAGAAGATGGTGCGCGACTTTGCGGAGCGCGAAATCGCCCCCAACGTTATGACGTGGGACGAGCCCGGCACCTTCCCGCTGGAGACCATCAAGGAACTGGGCAAGCTCGGTTTGATGGGCACGATCTTTCCCACCGAGTACAGCGGCGCGGGCATGGGCTATGTCGAGTACGTCACAGCGGTCGAGGAACTCTCCCGCGTGGACGGATCTGTCGGCATCATCGTCGCCGCGCACACTTCGCTCTGCTCGAATCACATTTTCATCGCGGGCAATGAAGACCAGAGGCGCAAGTACACCCCCAAGCTTGCTACCGGGGAGTTCCTTGGCGCATGGGGGCTGACGGAGCCCGGGGCAGGTTCGGATGCGGGCGGCGCGCGCTGCTCGGCTGTGCGCCGGCGCAACAGTTGGGTGCTGAACGGCACCAAGACCTTCATCACCAATGGCCACTATGCTGACGTCGCGGTGGTGGTTGCGGTCACCGATAAGACCGCGAACACGCATGGGCTGTCGGCCTTCGTTGTCGAGAAAGGGACGAAGGGATTCCGCTCCGGCAAGAAGGAAAACAAGCTCGGCCTGCGCGCCAGCGACACCTCGGAGCTGATCTTCGAGGACTGCGAAATTCCAGCGGAGAACCTGCTGGGTCACGAGGGCGAAGGCTTTATCGACGCCATGAAGGTACTCGACGGGGGACGCATCTCAATCGCGGCGCTTGGCCTGGGGATGGCCCAAGGCGCGTACGAAGCGGCGCTGAACTACTCGAAAGAACGCAAGCAGTTCGGTAAGCCGATCAGCGAATTCCAGGCGATTGCCTTTAAGCTGGCCGACCTGGCGACCGAGATCGACGCGGCCCGCCTGCTGACGCACCGCGCCGCCGCGATGAAAGATGCCGGCATGAAGACCACGCTGGAGTCGTCAATGGCGAAGCTCTACACCAGCGAGGTGGCCGTGCGCGCCGCCAACGAGGCGGTACAGATTCACGGCGGCTACGGCTTCATCAAGGACTATCCCGCGGAGAAGTTCTACCGCGACGTGAAGCTGTGCACCATCGGCGAAGGGACCAGCGAGATTCAAAGGCTGGTCATCGCACGGCAGCTGTTGAAGGATTAGGCGATGGACATGCTTGAAATGCGCAAGAAGGCCGAGTGCGGTAGTGTCGCCGCACAATCCATTCTTGGCGTGTCCTATCTTTATGGGCTGGATGCCGAGGCCAATTACCCGGAGGCATTAAGGCTGTTGCGTGCTGCTTCCGACGGAGGCGCCTCGCGCGCTGTAGTAAACCTGGCGCGAATGCACGCTGAGGGGATCGGTGTTCGTCGGGACGTTGCCGAAGCCGTGCACCTTTACGAGGCGGTAGCCAAGGTGGAGTTTTTTGCAGCCCTGAGCCTCGGTCGTATCTATTCAAACGGGATGGGCGTGGCGGCGGACCAAAACGTTGCTCGCGGTTGGTATTCGTTAGCTCTGGGATGGAAGGACAGCGCCAGCGATTCCGCAATTCCTGAGCAGATCGCTTGGGCAACCGGGCTTCCCAGAGAAGCGGACATACAGGAAGCGGAGACGTTCCTGTCCAGGAGTGCGGCGGAGGGCAAATGAATGTGCGTTGTGTGAGTTTTGTATCAGGACACGACTTCAGTCGTGCCGCACCGTCGTTCTTTTTTATTTTGTCATCCCGAGCGGAGTGAGGCTGATCGCGAAGCGACCGGCCCCGCGTAGTCGAGGGACCTGCTTTCCGCCTCGCGGCGTGTGTGCACTGTGGGCGAAAAGCAGATCCCTCGTCGGCCTGAAGGCCTCCTCGTGATGACAA
>JBARGS010000214.1:0-1891 GCA_049798495.1 Candidatus Korobacteraceae bacterium
GTGTGGTGGGTTCGGCCAATTTCCGCAATTGGCCGCGGTCCACAAAAGTTTCCAAGAGGTCTTGCTGGGCGTTGTGATAATTGTCGATGATCTCCGACATCCGTTGACGGAGTCGAGGTAAGTTCTCGACATTCTTGTTGACTCCGTAGTCCCGCACGTCATTGGTAGCGGGTTCGGTTCTCAGCAATCGATGGTCGCGGACGTATTGTTTGGCGAAACCGTGACCGTAGTGACTGCGGATGACCGGATTGGGGAGATCGAGGTCCTCGATCACGGTCTGCAGTTTGCCTTTATATTCTTTCGTCACTTTACGGCCAAAGATGATGGTGATCTTATTGGGCTGGCCGATGGTCCGGTTCATGTCCAGCAGGCGCTGTGCGAACTCATCCACAGCGGCACGCCGGAAGAAGATCAGATTATCGCAGTACTCCACTTGCGAGAAGAACAGCCGGTGTTGACAGCCGGCCTGTCGTCGTTCTTGGGCGGTGAAGAAGGGCGTGAAAGCCGTCAACCACTTCTGTCCGCACTGCAGCAAATCCTGCTTGGTCAGTGAATCGGACAACTGTTGTAGGCGTTGCGGATGCGAGCACCGCAGGAAAGCGTTCTTGCATTGTTCGAAGTCGATGTTTTCCTGCCGCATCCGAATCGCCAGCCAGTGGTGCTGGTTGAGGCAGATCCGCGCCGAGAAGGGGAAGTACGGGCACATGCGCACGAACAGCGGCCCCCAGTGCTTGTCATTCAGATAGAAGTTGTACTGATTCACCCAGCGCTGTTTGAATTCCAGGTGGGGACTGTCGTTGTCCTTGCCACCGATCGCCACCAGGATGCGGGCCGGTTCTCGAGCCTTCAAAATGACCGCCACCTGATCGGCTGCGGCATCCTTCAAATACGAGAGCACGAAATCGTCCCGGCGCTGTTCTTCCGGCGCCTCGACGATGGGCGCGCCCCATTTCTCGGAACGGTTCTTGACCCAATACAGGAACTGGTCGGCGATCTCGGTCAGAGCCCGGTGGGTCACCCGTTTCCCTTCTCGATAGGTGTTGAAGAAGCCCAGCACCCGTTCGGGTTGTTGAAAGGGTTGGATCAGTCCGTTCAGAAGAAGCCGGTCGAAGCATCGATAGCCGAACTCAATGTTATCCTTGTGATGGTCGTAAAAGGCGTTCACGGAAACCTCCAGTGTGGTCAGATACCTGAAGATTACCCCATGAACGCCTCTCGATTTTATGCCCCCGCCGCGACCCGCCGCCCGAAGTTTTCGCGACCTGTTAGTGTGGCGTAAAGCGCATGAGTTTGTGCTGGCGGCCTATCCCTTCACGGCGGCCTTCCCCAAACAGGAGACCTACGGCTTGGCGCTGCAGATGCGGCGAGCCGCGGTTTCCATCCCTGCCAACATCGCTGAAGGATTCCGCCGACGTGGTCTGGCCGACAAGGCCCGATTCATGAATATCGCGGAAGGTTCTCTGGAAGAATGCCGCTATTACCTAATCCTGGCACACGATCTCGGCTATGGTGATACCGACCAACTCACGGCGCTTCTCGAGGAGGTCCAGCAAGCTGCTGAATGCCTACACCGCCGCCATTCTGGCTTCTGACTCCTGACTCCTGACTTCCATATCCCGCAGGGATATCAAGGGCGGGAGCCCTTGGCTATTTGGCGCGTCGTAGTTATCGCGCCGTTGATCACCTATATGTGTTGGCCGCCGTAACGGGAGCAGTAACGAATTGCCGCAGTGTCGATGCGCTCATCAGGCGCGCTCGGGCTCGATCTTGTCGGTCTCGTGGGCAAACCAGGCGTAGAGCGTCGGCAGCAGCATCACGCTGATCAGCAAATTCACCAACAATCCCCCGACGATAACGATGGCGAACGGCCGCTGCGAGTCTGATCCGATGC
>JBARGS010000215.1:0-6886 GCA_049798495.1 Candidatus Korobacteraceae bacterium
ATATGTTGCGATGTCAGTTATGTTGTCATGCTTCACGAGCACCTCTTTGAACGACGTTTCTCGGTCGTGATCGCCCACATAAGAAGGACATCTTCGCCCTGATCCGAAGCCGATCGTTTCCAAGAGCCATCTGTTTCGATTTGCTGCAATCTTGGAAGAAAAGGGCCGTTGAGTCGCGATGGAGGCCATGGGGATCAACTGGTCAGGGCAGACGTAGCTTGGCCGTCAGTTTTCTGTCGGTCTCACCTTCTCAACTGACGGATTGCCCGTCATCCTCCCGCAATTGGTCGGCAAGCACTAATGGAGCGTCCCCACAACACACTTTGGGCGAATTTAGGGGAGGTTTCACTTCCAGCAGTAGCGCATCACCCAGCCAACTGGACACCGTTTCCTAACTGCCGAGTCGAATCGCTCCAATAAGGCTTCACTGTCTCGCCGCGCGTTGCGATACAATCCGTCCGCATGATCACCTGCTCTGGCTGCGGGGCATTATGTTCTGAGAGCGTCCCATTGTGTCCTTCCTGCGGGCGGTCTCTCTCCGTTCCCGACACACCGACGTTGGAGCAAGGTGGCACTGCTGCCAGACCTGCACCAGCTCCTTCTAGATCGCACCCACCACAATGCGGAGGATTCTCCCCGGGCACGGTTCTCATCGAGCGGTACCGGATCGTTGCTCCGTTGGGGCGCGGCGGCATGGGCGAAGTCTACCGCGCTGAAGATCTCAAGCTCGGGAATGTTGTGGCTCTCAAGTTTCTTCCGGCCTCACTCCAGAACGACACCACGGCTCTCGCAGGATTTCATGCTGAGGTGCGCAATGCCCGCCAGGTTTCGCACCCGAATGTCTGTCGCGTGTACGACATCGGTGAGGTGAACGGGCAGCACTTTCTTACCATGGAGTACATCGACGGCGAGGACCTGTCGTCGTTGCTGCGCCGCATAGGTCGTTTGCCGCCGGACAAGGCTTTGGAGACGGCGCACCAAATCTGTGCCGGTCTGGCGGCCGCGCATGATTGCGGATTACTGCATCGTGATCTGAAGCCAGCCAACATCATGCTGGACGGACGAGGGCGGGTGCGCATCACGGACTTCGGGCTGGCCCTCAGCAGCGCCGATGCCACGGGCCGAAGCGAAACCGCAGGTACACCGGCCTACATGGCTCCAGAGCAGATTGGAAAGGGCGAGGCCAGCGTTCGCAGCGATATCTACTCGCTGGGACTTGTATTTTATGAGCTGTTCACTGGGCACCTTCCTTATCAGGCAAACAGCGCAGTCGAGTGGCGGCGGGCGCATCTGGAGTCTTCTCCCAAGGCACCGTCGTCGGTAGTAAAAGACATTGATCCGGCAGTGGAAAGCGCGATCCTCCGCTGTCTGCAAAAAGATCCGGCAAAGCGGCCATCTTCGGTACGGCAAGTAGCAGCCGCATTTCCGGGAGGCGATCCGTTGGCGGCTGCGCTGGCGGCAGGCGAAACGCCATCGCCCGAGATGGTGGCAGCTTCGGGAGAAACCGAAGGCCTACGCCCCGTGGTGGCTTGGGCTGTGCTGGCAGGAGTCATTGTGTCAGTCGCCGTAGCGATTCTGTTGAGTGCACAAACCATGCTCTACCGGCGCGTGCCGCTCGAAACACCACCGGAAGTGCTGGCCCAACGCGCGCGGGATATTCTGCAGAGTGTTGGCTACTCCGAACCGCCGGTGGACATGGCGATGGGGTTCTACAGGGGAAAGGAGTTTCTACGTTATATCGCGGAACACGACAAATCGAAGACGCGCTGGGACAACCTGGAAACCGGGGCGTTCGAGTTTTGGTATCGCGGCAGCCCGCGGCCGCTCGCGGCTGGGAACATCTTCTCGGAGACACCCATTCCGGGAGTCGTAGCGACGGACGACCCCCCGTTGGACGTGTCCGGGATGACGCTGGTCAATCTCAACACGCTGGGTCGCCTTACGCAGCTCATCGCAATTCCTCCGCAGGTTGAGAAGCCGGCTGGCGCCGCGTCGTCACCTGACTGGGCGCTGCTGTTCTCTGCCGCCGGGCTCGATCCGTCCAAGTGGCCGCCAGCGCAGCCGATGTGGACGCCACCTGTTTATAGCGACGCCCGCGCTGCGTGGACAGGATCGCTGGCCGAACGTCCTGATATTCCGATGCGGATCGAAGCTGCGGCATACCGGGGCAAGCCCGTCTACTTCGAGTTGATTGGCCCCTGGACCCGTGCGGAACGCATGCAGATGTTCCAGCAGACTGCGGGCAAACGGGCATCTCTGGTGATTAGCATCGTTTTTGTTCTTTTGGTGCTCGTGGGTAGTGCAATGCTCGCCCGGCGCAACCTGCATCTCGGCAGGGGTGATCGCAGTGGAGCATTTCGTCTGGCAGCTTTTGTTTTTGCGGCTTGGACAGTGGCGTGGCTCTGTGGCGCGCATCACATCCCAAATTTCGCCGAATTCGGGCTTTTCATGGAGTTTTTAGTCTGGGGGCTTGGTTGGTCCTGTTTCATCTGGGCCCTCTACATTGCTCTGGAGCCCTATGTGCGCCGCCGCTGGCCTGCTACGCTGGTTTCCTGGAGCCGCTTGCTGGCGGGAGGCTTTCGGGATCCACTGGTGGGACGCGACGTGCTGGTCGGTTGCCTTTCGGGGGCGTCTTCGACTGCGTTTGGAAGACTGGTGTGGTTTGTTCCGTCCTGGCTCGGCTATCCTCCCCCGCAACCATTCTCGGGTCCACAGTGGCAGTTTCTGGGCGCGCGGACAATGGTTGCGGACGTAGCCCTCATGTTGATGTCTGCGCCCATGGTCTGGCTGGCGGCTCTGTTTTTTCTGGTCCTTCTCCGGGCCTTGCTGCGCAAGGAGTGGGCGGCAGCGGTCGCATGGGTTCTTTTGTTCACGGTCTTCAGCGCAGCGGATATCCAGTCTGCTCCCATTTTCTTGGTTTTCTTCCTCATCCTAAGTAGTCTGTTTGTATTTTTGATGATTCGCTTCGGCTTGCTGACTCTCGTGGCTAATTTCGTCTTCTGGCAGGTCCTGTCGAACTTCCCCCTGACGACCCAGAGTTCTGCGTGGTATTCAGGCATTAGTCTGACCGGAATTCTGCTGATAGCCGCGCTGACGTTCTATGCCTTCTACACCTCCCTCGGCGGCCGCCCTCCTTTCGGAGGCGCCGTGCTCGACGAGTAAGCGGTCGCTTATGCGCCCGCGCCGTGGTGCAACAGGCGCCTGGCAGCGATACAGAACCCGCGCGACCTATGACCTGCCCGGCCTGCGGGAGCAATATGCCAGGTCAGCCCGAATGGTGATCAGATCGACACATTTGCCAATATTTGTACTAAATATTCGCATTGCTCCCGGTTAGTCGGCAACCCCGAAATTGTGAAGTCTCAACGTGCAATCCGTAGAAAATAACGAAGAGGGGTACGTTCACCGTCGCCCTCTTCATGAATGCACCCAGGGAGACCAATTCGTTGCAAGTTGGCCTTCATAGCTTCCGCAGGAAGTCCATCAGGCTCGGATCGTCCCTCCACGGTTTCTTGATTTTGCGACGGCCGCCTCCTGGATCGCAGGCGGCCAGAGCCTTCGCTTTAATGGCTAGGTCTGTTTCCGCATAAATATTGGTTGTGTCCAATGAAACGTGTCCCAGCCATGCCCTGATTGTGTTGAGATCAACGCCAGCGCGAAGCAGGTGGGTTGCGGTTGTGTGACGAATCGTGTGCGGGCTGATGCGTTTGGTTTTTAGTGATGGAACCTTTCTCGCCGCGGTTTCGGCATGACGCGCCACGAGCGCATGGACTCCAAACCGCGTTATGGAGTCGCCGTATCGGTTGAGGAACAATGGATCGGAGGCATCTCGTCCCCGGATGAGCGGTCGGAGCTCAGCCATGGTCTTTTTCCAAAGCGGACAGAACCGGATCTTACGGCCTTTTCCACGGATCTTCACCGAGCCAGTGCCCGTTGCATCCCAAGTTAGATCGTCGATTAAGACTTTCGCCGCCTCGGTGGCTCGTGCGCCCGAGTTGTAGAGAAACAAGAGCAGGGCGTAATCTCTTTGGCCGTGCCCAGTCGCGTGATCAGGGGCACGAAGAAGTTCGTCGATCTCATCTTTTTCCATGTACGGGACCGGGTTTCTCCATGCTCGTTTAAATGGAATCTTACGAATCTGTGCGCACCATTCCACATGCTCTGGGCTACATTCGCCTGTGAACCGAGCGAAGGCGTGGAGGGTAGCAAGCCTCTGATTCCTCGTGGCGACCGAGCAACTTCGATCCTGTTCCAAGTGCGCCAGGAAACCCGAAACAATGCTGGGCGAGAGGTCGTCGATTACGAGCTTGTCGACTGCTGTTTTGAGCTGGGTGGCGACGAACGGCAGGAATAGACAGAAAGTATCGCGATAGCTCTGTTGCGTGTTTCTCGACACCCCGCGTTCGTGCATCAGATGCTCTGACAGAAAACGGCGGACCCAGAAGCCAACAGCGGCGTGATCAGGCATTGTGCACCTCCGAGAAGACATAGCGCTCAAAGCAGCGATTGGCTTCTTGAAGCAGCTCGCGCGTCATCTGCAGGTACACAGATGTTTCTTCTACTCCACAGTGCCCGAGGTACGTGGATAGCAAAGGGAGCATCCTCTGAACGTCTTTCCCCTCGCGATACCAGGTCACGAGACGAGTCACGGCAAACGTATGCCGAAAATCATGGAGCCGCGGCTGATAACGGGCAGTATCGAATCGCAGTACGCCGGCCTCCCTCCTCAGCCATTGGAACTGATGGTCCGCATGATCGTTTCGGATCGCCATCCCTATCTTTGTGGCCA
Organism: Candidatus Korobacteraceae bacterium; assembly: GCA_049798495.1. Taxonomy (GTDB): domain Bacteria; phylum Acidobacteriota; class Terriglobia; order Terriglobales; family Acidobacteriaceae; genus Bog-257. The sequence continues at coordinate 4,790 of JBARGS010000215.1, forward strand.
GAAGCGTCGGGGGCCGCTCGTACCCGAAGCCCGGCCGATGTCTCATTCGGTAAAGTCTCAAGATGCTGACAAGATCTTTCCCAATCGGAACCAGTCGGGACTTGCCGAACTTCGTTTCCCGAATGGTCAGTGCCGTCTTCCTGAAATCCACATCTTCATGCTTCAAGCGAGTCGCCTCACCCAAGCGCAACCCTGTTCCGTAGAGCACGATGATCAACGTGCGCATGGTGTCTGGCGACAAGGGGCATGCTGGCGGGTAGTGCGAATCAGGAACTCCCAGCAACCGCCGCATATCATCAGTTGAATAAATGTAGGGAACGAAGCGCGGCGGTCGATCAGGGATTGAGGTCGGGAGTATTCGATGTTGCATGTAACCACGGCTGGTTGCGTAACGGAAGAAACAGCCGAGAGCCCAATACCGATGAAACCAGGCGCTCGTGACTGTCACACCATGGCCTGGCAGGAATGCTTCGGCGTGTTGCGCCGTCAGTTCATCGAATTCGACATTCCCGGTTTTTCTGAGAAATGCTTTCAGGGCGCGGGATGGTGTGGTGTAGGGGCTGCCCAGTGCCTGCTTGTATTGGATGAACTCCTCAATAGCTGGAGCGAGTTTCATCGGAGGCCTCCTAACCCGAAGTTGGACACCTCCCGGAGTGAGCTCAAGCGCTCCTTTACCCAGTCTGCCGTAATCGGCTGCGTCTGGGTTCGCAGGTACTCCGTTAAACTCGATAGCTTCACGCCGGCAACCTGGCCCAATTTCTTGCGCTCGACCTTTGCGTAGATCTGCGCCGATCGTGGTGAGCGGTGACCGAGGTGATCACCAATCTCTTTAAGCGAAAAGCCTTCGTCCAGCAGATGCGTGGCGCAAGCGTGGCGCAAACTGTGTGGGCCATAATGCGGCAACTGGCAACCAAGGGCTCGAATGTGAAAGGCGATGGAGGAGGAAGTACCTTGCGTCATCATCCGCCGATGAGGTTTGTGTAGCGAAAGAAAAACAAAGCGGGAAGAACATCGGGGACGCACTGTCCGCAAGTATTTCAGAATGGCATTTCCCACCTCTGTGGTAAGTGGAAAGTCCTGAATTCTCTTATTCTTCAGACGACGCACGCGGATCTTTTCATTGGTCCAGTCCAGGTCATCCAATGTGAGAGCACAAACCTCCCCTATGCGCAGACCGTATACCGCCAGAAGCATAATGATTGCACGATTCCGAATATGGCCCGGACGTTCTGTGTTGAGGCTCGCAATCAGACCTCGAACCTGTTCCCAACTCGGGCCTTCCGGAAGTCCAGCCATTGAATAAATGCGAGGGCTCTCAATCGTCTCCGCCAGTCCAGGCATGGACCAATGGTGCTGGCTTGCATAGCGGAAAAAGGCGCGCAGTGACTGCGCATACGCTTTGATTGTTGATCTCTTCCAGCCACGTGCTTTGTTCTGGACAAAGTACGCCGCGAGAGTCCCGGGCGACACTTCCTTCAGAGAAATGCCCTGCTTCCCAAGCCATTCGAAGAAAAGGTTCAGTGCCGATTCGCGCGTGGAAACGGTTTGGTCTGTATATCCTCTTTCGTCCCGTAGCTCTTTAAGAAAACTGTCGAGCTCTGGCCTGAACTGGGGATTGCGTTCCGGATCACGCCACTTGCCCAGAAAGCGAAACCAATTCTTGGCGACAAAGACAAATCTTTTCGTTGCGGTCTCGCGCGTTTCGACTGTGGAACTCGGCGCGCATGACTTCGCAACGCAACTCGTAGCCGCTCGGACGATCTGCGCTTCCGTGATCTCCCCCGCTTGTCGCACGTTCACCCGTTCCGCGATTGCGAGCAAGAGTTTGTTGACGTTTCGGAGCGTGCGCAAACTATGGCCCTGCTTGTTCAGGTCACAAAGAAAAGCACGCCGCTCTTCCGCAAACCGGCCCATCTTGTAAACGCACACCCAATTACTACGCTTCATCAACTGATCAAACATTTGGCTGACTCCTTGGAGTGAATTTGAACTCAGCCAAGTATGCAAGTTATGTGGCCATGAACACGCAGAGCGACGAGAAAGGAAGGTGCGCCCATGAAGGACGACAACATAACCGACATCGCAACATATCTTCGA
>JBARGS010000216.1:0-6346 GCA_049798495.1 Candidatus Korobacteraceae bacterium
CAGCATGGACACAAGATCGTCCACTCGTCGTCGCTGGTTCCGGCCAACGATCCCACGTTGCTGTTCACCAACGCCGGCATGAACCAGTTCAAAGATGTCTTCCTCGGCATCGAGAAGCGCGACTACAACAAGGCCACGTCTTCGCAGAAGTGCGTGCGCGCCGGCGGTAAGCACAACGACCTGGAGAACGTGGGCTTCACCAATCGCCACCACACCTTCTTCGAGATGCTGGGCAATTTCAGCTTTGGCGACTACTTCAAAAAGGAAGCCATCGCCTACGCATGGGAGCTGGTCACCTCGCCCGAGTGGTACGGCATCGAGAAAGACAAGCTGTACGTGACCATCTTCAAAGGCGAGCAGGGCATTGCCCGCGACGATGAAGCCTACGAGCACTGGGCCGCGCTCTTGAAGAAAGACGGCATTCCTCTTGAGCGCATCTACGAGATGGGGATGAAGGACAACTTCTGGCAGATGGGCGACACCGGCCCCTGCGGCCCCTGCAGCGAGATCCATTACGACATGGGCGTGGCCGCCAGCGATGCCGAACATACTGACTGCCAGTTCGGCTGCGAGTGCGGGCGCTACGTCGAAATCTGGAACCTGGTGTTCATGCAGTTCGATCGGCAGCCCGACGGGGAGATGCGGCCGCTGCCCAAGCCGTCAATCGACACCGGCGCGGGGCTGGAGCGCGTGACGGCGGTGATGCAGGGCGTGATCTCGAATTACGACACCGATCTGTTTGTGCCGCTGATCCAGTGGGCGGCAGAGTTGACTGGGGTTTCCCTCGACCAGGAGAAAAAGAGAGAAGACGTTGAGCAGACGCACAAGCAGCCAGCGTCGCTGCGCGTGATTGCCGACCATGCTCGCGCGTCAACATTTCTCATATCTGACGGTGTGGTACCTGCCAACGAAGGCCGTGGCTACGTCCTGCGCAAGATCATTCGCCGGGCGATTCGGCATGGAAGGTTGCTCGGTCACGACAGTCCATTCCTGCACAAGATGGTATTTGCCGTCGTTGATGTCATGAAGGACGCGTACCCGGAATTAATCGGAAGCGCAGGTCGCGTTGCGGAAATGATTAAGGGCGAGGAGACGCGGTTCGCGCATACGCTCGATATAGGACTGAAACAGCTAGACGACGAAATTCAGCACCTTCAAGTCGGCTTCCAGATCAAGAAGGACGGCAGAACGAAGAAGGAAGAGTCTGAACATGTCAAGCCGCTGATAGAGGAACAAAGTAGGTCTGATAGAGGAGCGATCGTTCCTCCGTTTTCTGGCAGAGTCGCATTCAAACTCTACGACACGTTTGGTCTGCCGCCTGACTTCACTCAAGATGTCGTACGCGACGCCGGGCTACAGTTTGACCTGGATGGATTTAACGAAGCCATGGAGGAGCAGCGCAAACGCGCGCAGGCTTCCTGGAAGGGCGCCAACAAAGCAACGGCGTCTCCGCTGTATCAGTCGCTACCACGCACTGAGTTCGAGGGCTATCGCAAGACGCTGACCACGGGCGCCCAAGTTCTGGCGATTATAAAGTCTCATCTAGGTACTCCCCAAGGCGTTCAGGAACTGAAGCCCAACGAGCATGGCGAGATCGTCCTCGACCAAACGACTTTCTACGCCGATGCCGGCGGACAGGTTGGGGACGTCGGGTGGCTGTACAGTGATGACCACAACACAGTCGTCGCTCAAGTTGTCGGCTGCTATTACCCGGTGCAAGGTATACGGGCACACCGCGTTATTGCCCGCCAGCCGATCCACGTCGGCGACAAAGTTGACGCCATGGTCAACGACGAAGTGCGCCGCTCCACCATGCGCAACCATACCGGCACGCACTTGCTACACGCCGCGCTGCGCGAGGTGCTGGGCAAGCATGTGAAGCAGGCAGGCTCGCTGGTCGATCCCGGCCACCTGCGCTTCGACTTCTCGCACTTCGCCTCGCTCGCCGACGAGGAGCTGCAGGACATCGAAGACCTGGCCAACCGCGAGGTGTTGCGCAACGACAAGGTTGAAGTCATCGAAGACGTGCCCATCGACGTTGCGGTCAACGAGTATCACGCCATGGCGCTGTTCGGCGAGAAGTATGGCGACCGGGTGCGCGTCATCCGCATTGGCGACTTCTCCACTGAGCTGTGCGGCGGCACGCATACCGGCGCAACCGGCGAGATCGGCCTGATCAAAGTGTTGAAAGAGGGCAGCGTCTCCAGCGGCGTACGCCGGCTGGAAGCGGTGACCGGCGAAGGCTCGCTGCGGCACTTCCGCAAAGATCATCAGCTGGAGAACGTGGTCGCGACACTGGTGCGCGGGGGCGACGATCAGTCTCCCGCCGAAGCGCTGAAGCACGAACTGGAACGCCGCGAGGACGAGCTGAAGAAGCTGCGCAAGGAGCTGGAGCAGGTGCGGATGAAGTCGGCGGCCTCGTCGGTGTCGTCGGCGACGGAGAATGTGCGCGAGGTGAAAGGCGTCAAAGTCCTAGCCACGCGCGCCGACAACCTGGAGCGGACGCAACTGCGCGTGTTGATCGACAACCTGCGTAACAAGTTGGGCTCGGGTGTGGTCGTGCTGGGATCGGTGAGCGACGGCAAGGTTGCGTTGATCGTCGGCGTCACCAAGGACCTGACGTCACGCGTGCAGGCGGGCAAGATTATTGCCGAGGTCGCGAAGAAGGTGGGCGGATCTGGTGGCGGGCGTCCCGACATGGCCGAGGCCGGAGGGAAGGATCCTGCGGCATTGGATTCGGCGCTGGCGGCGAGTTACAACGTTGTCGAGAAGATGTTGCAGTAGGGATCAGGATTCAGCATTCAGCCGTCAGCATTCAGCAACAAAACCGGACACGCAGTCATGTGATCGCGGTTTGTTCGTGCCGCGATGATGCTGTCCCTACTCTGTTACGTAGTCGTGCCGCCGCTCTGCGGCTCGATTATCTTTCCTGTTCGGCCGCGGGCTCACGCCCACGGCTAAAACAAATGTCGCCGCGGCGCGGCTAGCTGACTCCGAAATGCGTGAGTCCGCCAGCCTGCTACGCCTTCACCGCCTCGGCATGTTTCGCGCGGCGCGAGGCGTACAGTGGGAATGCCTCTGCCAGCCCCAGCACCTCGCGACGAATGCGCGTCAGCACGTTCTTGTCGGTGCGGTTGTGCAGCGCCTCGGAGATCCACTTGCCCACCTGGCGCATCTCGCCTTCCTTCATGCCGCGCGTAGTCAGCGCCGGAGTGCCGACGCGGATGCCGCTCGGCTTCATCGGAGGATTGGTGTCGAATGGAATCGCGTTCTTGTTTACCGTGATGCCGGCTTCGTGCAGCGCGTTCTCGGCTTCCGAGCCCAGCATGCCTTTGGCGAAGACGTTGACCAGCATCAGGTGCGTGTCGGTTCCGCCGGAAACGATGTGGAAGCCTTCGTCGGCCAGCGTCTGCGCCAGCACCGCAGCGTTGGCCACGACCTGCCGCGCGTAGTCTTTGAAGCTGGGCTGCATCGCCTCGCGGAAGCACACTGCCTTGGCGGCGATGATGTGCACCAGCGGACCGCCCTGCATTCCGGGGAAGACCACCTTGTCGATGGCAGCGGCGTACTGGGCCTGGGAGAGGATCATGCCGGCGCGCGGGCCGCGCAGCGTCTTGTGGGTGGTGGTGGTGACGATCTGCGCGTGCGGTACCGGCGAAGGATGGGCGCCGCCGGCTACCAGTCCGGCAAAGTGCGCCATGTCGACGAGGTAGATTGCGCCGACTTTATCGGCGATCTGCCGCATGCGCGCGAAGTCGATGATGCGCGGATAGGCGCTGCCGCCGCCGATGATCAGCTTCGGGCGCTCGCGTTCGGCAATCTGCTCCAGCTCGTCGTAGTCGATGGTCTCGGTCTCTTTCGTTACTCCATAAGGAACGATCTTGTAGGTCTTGCCGGAAAAGTTCAGCGGATGGCCGTGGGTGAGGTGGCCGCCGTGGGCGAGATTGAGTCCGAGAATCGTATCGCCCGGCTGAATGACGGCAGAGTACGCCGCCATGTTGGCGGTCGAGCCGGAGTGCGGCTGCACGTTGGCGTGCTCGGCGCCGAAGAGCTGCTTGGCGCGGTCGCGCGCCAGGTTCTCCACCACGTCGGTGAACTCGCATCCACCGTAGTAACGCTTGCCGGGGTAGCCTTCGGCGTACTTGTTGGTGAAGACTGAGCCGGCGGCTTCGAGCACGGCCTCGCTCACGAAGTTTTCCGAGGCGATCAGCTCCAGGCCTTCGTGCTGGCGACGCTCCTCGTTCTCGATGGCTTGCGCGATCTCGGGATCGTCTTCCGCCAGCGGACGTTCCATAGGATTGATAGGCATGATTCCGTCCTTCACTAAGATTTGTGACGCTTGTACATCTCGTAGATGAACCGTTCCATGTGCCGCTCCGGCTTGCTCAACGGTACGAAACCGACTTTGCGATAGAGCGAGTGCGCATCGCGCGTGGTCAGGTGCCAACGGCGCAGCCCCTGCAACTCGGGATGCTGCAACACACATTGCATCAGCCACCTGCCCAGGCCTTTTCCCTGATGCGACTCCAGCACGAAGACATCGCAGATGTAGGCGAACGTCGCATAGTCGGTGACCACGCGCACGAAGCCGATCTGCGTTTCGCGCTCGAAGAGGCCGAAGCAAAGCGAATTCTGCACGGCGCGATCGAGCAGCTCCCGCGGAATCTCCTCGCACCAGTAGGCGCGCGAAAGATAGCCGTGGATGACATCCATTTCCATTCGCGCCGGGTCGCTGCTGACGGTGTACTCGCCGCGGCGTTGCTCAAATACCCCTGCGCGATCCAAAGCAGTCTCCATCGCTCACATTGTAGCGCGGGTCATTGCAGCGGGGAGGTGGCGTTACGCGGCAAAGGCTTTGGCCAGGAAGCGCGAGATGTGCCAGGCGTCCATGTATTTGTAAGGTGTTTCGCCCAGCGAGTAATGGCCGCAGGGTAGGGCTTTGATGGTCGTGTCCAGACCGCGCCGCAGGAATTCGCCCGCGGTTTGCACGGAGAATTCGGGAAGGAAAGTCAGATCGTAGCGGCCATAAATCATCAGCGACTTTTTCGGCCAGCGCTTGAACTTGTCAAAGTACACGATGGGGCTGATCGACAGCCACACCTGCCGCAACTCTTTCTGGGTCAGGACCGGCTCGATACCCTGGCGGATGTGCTGCGTCGATTGGCCGGTCCAGGTCACGTCGCCAAATGAAGTGGAAGCGTGGTTGAAGACATTCACCCGGATGCGCGGATCGTGCGCGCTGGCCAGAAATGCATAGCACGAGCCCAGGCTGGTGCCGACAATTCCCAGCCGCGAGTAGCCGCGCTGCTCCAGCCAGTCCATGCAGGAGCGGATGTCGGCAATACCCTGCCGCGTAGCGTCGATGGTGCGTCCCACATTGGCGGATACCGCGTAATCGGCCCGCGTGATGCCCGCCGGGCGGCGGATGTCATGATACGGCATGCTCAGCCGCAACGCCGCGATGCCGAGCATATTAAAGACGCGGCACAGCGCGCTCTGACTGACGCCGTCGGCGTTCCACTGCGGCAGCAGCACCACCGCGCGATGCCCCTTCGCCGGGAACCATCGCGCGTTGACGTGATTGTTCTCCGGATAGGGCGAAGTCACCGGCGAGGTAAAGCGCAGGAAGCTGGCCCACTCGTCCTTGGGCAGCTTCTTGGGAGGCTCGCTGCCGGTGTGGAAGAGTTCGACCTTGCGACGCTCGATGTGGAAGTCCACCGGCGTAGTGTAGTGGAAGAACTCGTCGCTGTTCTCGACCACGTGATCGTTGACCGCGGCCATATAGCGCAGCATGGCATCCTTGCCTTCCTGCTCTGAAGGCGCGACGAAGCGCTCGATCCCGGGCCAGTGCGTTGTCCAGTCGAGTCCCCACTCAAAGGGACGCACCACGCGATTGTTGTCGCGCGAGGTCATGCGCGCTTCCCAGTCGTGAATCCAGCGGCGATAGTGTTCTCGCATGTGTAACGATGGTATCGCAGCAGGGCAATGGGCAAGCAGTGGAAGCCGTCGAATCCGGCAGCTTACGCACTGAATGGAGGCATCAGACGGTTGATCGGGACAGGCCAGCGCCGTAGGCGCGGCATAACTTAGCCCAGCCGTTCACGGCTGGGTCAGCTAGAGAGAGGAGGCGCGAGTACCGTAGGCACGACAGCCGTGCTTTCGCCGATTACGCCTAGTGGGGCACCGCGCACCCCGGTTAATCGGCGGCCACGACGAATTGTCTTTTTCTTGTCAACTGTGGAGATTTCCCATCACTACAAAGAAACGCTTCCGAATCAATGATGGCTTTGGCACGCTTCAGGCGTTTGGATGAGTTCTGCATTCGTTCCAAGAGCCAGCCCTGAAC
>JBARGS010000217.1:0-18037 GCA_049798495.1 Candidatus Korobacteraceae bacterium
GCTGTCAGATGTGCCGGCACCCGATGTCATGACCAACGCGCAGCACATGCTGTGGATACTCGACGAGTTCGAACAAATCCATGGCGGACGTTATCCCGGGTTTATCACTGGCAAACCCGTCGGAATGGGGGGATCTCTGGGCCGGACCGAGGCGACAGGCTACGGCGTAGTCTTCACCCTGCGGGAAGCTCTTAAAGAATTGGCCATTCGCCCAGAAGACACCACCGCCAGCGTTCAAGGTTTCGGCAACGTGGCCCAGTACGCCATCGAACTTTACCAGCGGCTGGGAGGCAAGGTGATTTCCGTCTCGTGTTGGGACCAGGAAGACCAGTGCTCCTACACCTATCGCAAGCTTGACGGAATCGATCTCAGCCAAATGCTGTCAATCACCGATCGTTTCGGCGGAATCAACAAACAGAAGGCAAAGGCCCAGGGATACGAAATGTTGCCCGGCGACGCATGGCTCGAACAGGATGTGGAGATCCTGATTCCGGCGGCAATGGAGAACCAAATTACTGGGGACAATGTCGGAAAGATCAGCCGGCGGGTGCGGATCATTGCTGAAGGAGCCAACGGTCCGACGACACCGGAAGCCGATGTGCAGATCAAAGAACGCGGCATCCTGCTTATCCCCGATTTTCTGGCCAATGCGGGCGGCGTCACCTGCAGCTATTTCGAGCAGGTGCAGAGCAACATGAATTACTTCTGGGAAAAGGACGAGGTCCTGGGAAAACTTGACCTCAAGATGACCTCGGCGTACTTCGCGGTTTCAGATTTATCGCGCCGCGAGAAGCTGTCGATGCGGGACGCAGCCTATGCGATTGCCATTGGTCGCGTGGCCAAGGCTTGCCACGACCGCGGGTGGGTGTAGCGCATCGGTCGTCGGGCCATGCCAAATCTCCATGATGCGGCCAGTCGCGTCGGCTATGATGGCGGCGGGGAGGCAGCAATGACCGATTTTAAAACCGTGGTTGCGGACCTTCCCGCGTTCGACCGGCACTACTGGGACGGCACCTTTCGCTTCACACGGATCGGAACGGGCGCCTTGGGCGGGAAGGCTAGCGGGTTGGTGCTTGCCAAAAACCTGCTGGAAGAAACGATCGATGCTTCCGCCTTCCCGGATCTAGACGTCAATGTTCCCACCATGGCCGTCATCGCGACGGATTGCTTTGACGAGTTCATCGCGCGCAACCGGCTGGGAGAATTGCCCGTCGAAGAGTTGCCGGATGACCGAATTGGACATGCCTTCCAACAGGCCGACCTTCCGGTTGAGCTACTTGGAGATTTACGGGCGCTGATCGCGCAAGTCAAGACACCGTTGGCCGTCCGTTCGTCCAGTCTGCTGGAGGATGCGCTCGACCGGCCATTTGCCGGGGTTTACGGGACGAAAATGATCCCGAACAATCAGCTCGATCAAGACACTCGTTTCCGGCGACTGACAGAGGCCATCAAGTTTGTTTACGCTTCCACGTATTTCCGGGAAGCACGCGATTACATCAAGACCACGGGTCACAATCCCGGCGAAGAGAAGATGGCTGTCATTCTCCAGGAAGTTGTGGGAGAGCGGCACGGCGATCGCTTCTATCCTGACATCTCTGGCGTGGCGCGTTCCTACAACTTTTATCCGGCCGGGCCGGCTCGTCCGGAGGAAGGTGTGGCGAGCCTGGCGCTCGGTCTGGGCAAGACGATTGTGGACGGCGGAATATCCTGGACATTTTCTCCCGCCTATCCGAAAAAGCCGCCACCGTTCGGTTCGGTGTCGGAAATGCTCCGTGGTACGCAGACGGACTTCTGGGCCGTCAACATGGGAAAGCCACCCGCGTACGATCCGGTCAGCGAGACCGAGTATTTGCTGAAGGCTGGTCTGAAAGATGCCGAGGCTGATGGCGTGCTGCGTTTTCTAGCGTCGACATTTGATCCGTCGCGCGATCGCGTTGTTCCCGGCTTAGGCACAAATGGGCCCCGTATCCTCGACTTCGCGCCGCTCCTGGTGTGGGAGCAGCTTTCGCTCAACGGAGTAATCAAGACGCTGCTCAAGGCAGCCGACGAAACGATGGGTGCCAACGTCGAGATTGAATTTGCAGTGACCATTCGGGCAGATCGGGATGAAGCGCCGCGGGCGCGGCTGGGATTTCTTCAGGTCCGCCCCATGGTCGTGTCCGAACAGAGCGTGGAAGTGACACTCGAGGACCTCGCCGATCCGCATGCCATCGTCGCGTCCGAGATGGTGATGGGTAACGGTGTCATTGACGATATCCACGACATCGTCTTCGTTCGGCCGGAACACTTCTCTGTAATGCAAACCCCTGCGATCGCGCAACAATTAGGTGTCATCAATCGGCAGCTCTCGGAACAGCACCGGCCGTTCTTGCTCATCGGTTTTGGCCGCTGGGGCAGCTCCCATCCCTCGCTCGGGATTCCGGTGGTGTGGAGCCAGATCTCGGGAGCGCGAGTGATCGTTGAGGCTACCCTGCCGGAGATGAACGTCGAGCTAAGCCAGGGTTCCCATTTCTTCCACAATCTGTCGAGCTTTCGCGCCAGTTACTTCATGGTGCGGCACGATGGGCGTTTTGCCATTGATTGGCCGTGGCTGAACCGCCAGCCGATAGTGCAGGAAACCGAGTTGGTTCGTCATGTGCGCTCGCAGGCTGCGTTGACGGCTCGTGTCGATGGTCGCAATGGGCGCGGCATTATTCTGTCGGGCGAATCCCCGCAAGGCAGCGGAAAAGATAAATGATCAAAGACGAAGTCCAAGTCGCCGTAATCCTTCACGAGTTGCAGGAGCGCGCCAAGGAATTGAATTGCCTCTACAAGGTGGATGAGCTTCTGAATCGGCCCGATCTTTCGCTGGAGGAGATATTGCGGGCGATGATCTCCGTACTGCCGCCGGGCTGGCAGTACCCGCACGACTGCCAAGCACGAATCGTTTTCCAGGATCAGGTAATTCAGCGGCCCGATTTCCTGCCCACCCAGTTCATACAACGCGCCAACATTGTTGTGCAGGGCGAAATCGTGGGCAACGTGGAGGTCTCGTATCGCGCGCCAATGCCCAAGTCGGACGAGGGACCGTTTCTCAAAGAGGAGCGGAAACTAATCGAAACCATCGCCGACCGCATTGCTAACCATGTCATGCAACGGCGGTTGAAAACTGCATTTGAGGGGCTGTCGGCGGCCGCCGGCGGCTCGGTGAGTGACAAAGGGGAATGGCAAGTTGTACTCGAATTTCTGCGCGATACCGACCCAGTCCTGCTGCGGCGAATTTCGCGCAAGCTGATCAATCACCTGAGCTGGTGCGGGGTTCACGAGGCCAAAGAACTGCTGCTCCGCGGCATTGCCCCGGTTACGGCAGACATTGCGGGCACAGAGGATGAGAATCGGCCGCTGCGCCGGAACGTGGCCGATAAATCGGTCGACGTAACCGCCGAGGCGTTTGGCATCGCCAGCCGGCACTTGAGCGAAAGCGAAATCCTGAGCTGTGTTACCACATGGATCAAAGAAGAGAAATGTAGCTTCCTGGTGCGCGCCCTGGAGAATCTGGCCACCTCTCTGGGAGAAGTGATCGAAGCCGTCGAGCGATATCAGCACGCCGCAATTGAAGAGGGTGAGCTGTCGCTTTCGACGCAAAAAGGTCTGCGCGTATCGCTGATCCGGCGGTTCTTCTCCGAGAACCTGGAGTTCATCAACATCGCCAAGAACTTCATCGAGGTCCGAGACTTTTACGACCTGCTGGGGAGGATCATCTTCCCACCCGGTTGTCATGGAAAGCTCGGAGGCAAGAGCGCCGGACTCTTCCTGGCCAAGAAAATCATCGAGAAGGTCCCGGAGGCGAGTACGCAGGCACGTCAGGTGAAGACGCCATGCACTTGGTACATCACCTCGGACTGGATTTTGAACTTCGTCCATCACAACGAACTGGAGGACGTACTCAACTGGAAGTACATGGAGATCGACCAGGTGCGGCAGGAATACCCGCATCTGGTTTCGCTGTTCAAGAGTTCATCGTTTCCCTCGGAGCTAGCTAAGGGACTTTCGCTGGCCCTGGATGAGTTGGGTGAGCGGCCTTTGATCGTTCGCAGCTCGAGTCTTCTCGAAGACCGCGCCGGATCGGCTTTTTCCGGCAAGTACAAGAGCCTGTTTCTAGGTAATCAGGGAACGAGAGAAGAGCGTCTCGCCGCCCTGATGGACGCTGTCGCCGAAGTGTATGCCTCTATCTTCGGACCCGATCCCACCGAGTATCGTGCGGAACGAGGCCTTCTGGATGTTCATGAAGAAATGGGCGTCATGATCCAGGAAGTTGTGGGCCAGAAGGTCGGCAAATATTTTCTGCCGGCGTGTTCAGGAGTGGCATTCAGCAACAACGAGTTCCGTTGGTCCTCCCGAATCAGTCGCGGTGACGGATTAGTTCGCTTGGTGCCCGGGCTGGGAACGCGCGCGGTTGACCGCGTCAACGATGACTATCCGGTGTTGATCGCTCCAGGACAACCCAACCTCCGCGTCAACGTGACCGTGGAGGAGGTGCTCAAGTACTCGCCTAAGCGGGTCGATGTGATCAACCTTGAGACCAATTCTTTCGAGACCGTGGACTCCGTGGAGCTGCTCCGTTATTGCGGCGCCAACTACCCGCAGATTCGCAATTTTGTGTCGATCATCGAGCATGACCGCATTGAGCAGCTCGTTGGACCGATCCCGGACTTCAGCACGCGGGACGTGGTTTTCAGCTTCGAAGGCCTGATCCGCAAGACGCCGTTCGTAGCGCGAATCCGTGAGCTGTTGACGCTGCTGGAGGCTAACCTGGGCGCCCCGGTAGATATTGAGTTCGCCTACGATGGCGAGGACTTCTACCTGCTGCAGTGTCGTCCGCAGAGTTACAGCGGCGATGCGGTCCCGGTTTCGATCCCGCAGAATCTGCCGCCGGACAAGATGATATTTTCGGCAAACCGCTTCGTCTCGAATGGAAAGGTGCCGGAGATCACGCACATCGTGTATGTGGACCTCGAGGGCTACAGCCAGCTTTCGGACCAAGCCGACATGCGCGATGTTGGACGCGCAGTCGGACGACTGAACAAGTTGTTGCCCAAGCGGCAGTTTATCTTGATTGGTCCGGGACGCTGGGGAAGCCGCGGGGACATCAAGCTTGGCGTTCCGGTCACGTACTCCGACATCAACAACACTGCCATGTTGATCGAAGTCGCCCGGCAGCGAGGAAACTACCTGCCCGACCTCTCCTTCGGCACCCATTTTTTTCAAGACCTGGTAGAAGCGTCGATTCGTTATCTGCCGCTTTATCCGGATGACCCCCAGACAGCGTTTAAGGAGGAGTTTCTGCGCGGTTCACCCAGTGTATTCGTGGAACTGCTTCCAGAATTTGCTCACCTGTCCGACACGATCCGCGTGATTGACGTTCCAAAGGCGACTGACGGCTTGATCTTGCGAGTGCTGATGAACGCGGAACTGGACCGGGCGGTGGCTTATCTCTCTCCGCCCATACAACGAGAGGGACAGGCGGAATCGGGCGTCGAGGTCGTTGATCGCACCGACGAAGAACACTGGCGCTGGCGTTTTCGGATGGCACAGAGGATCGCGGCGCAAGTCGATCCGCAGTTGTTCGGTGTCAAGGCGTTCTACCTCATTGGCAGCACCAAGAACGCAACTGCGGGCCCGCAGAGCGACATTGACTTGCTGCTGCATTGGCAAGGTACAGAAGATCAGAAGGGCAAGCTGCTGCTGTGGTTGGAAGGCTGGAGCCGTTGTCTCAGCGAGATCAACTTTCTGCGAACCGGGTATCGGACGGAAGGCCTGCTCGATGTTCACCTGATCACCGATGCAGACATCACCGCACGTTCAAGCTATGCCGTTAAAATTGATGCAATCACAGATCCCGCGCGGAAGCTTCCCATGAAGGAAACGTAGCTTTCACTAAAGCAGCCGGTGCGAAGCATCGTCGTGTCATGCTGGCGGGAGGAAGTTCCACGAAGAAGGCGAGCGGGAGAAACAGATATGCGCTTCCTCGTTGCCATCTCGGCGCAGCTCCCAGACAACTCGCTCTCGACCGGAGAAAAGAACCATTTGGAATTCCCAGTCCTAGCGACGTCGGCAACATCTTTGCTCGCCACCTCGGCATCGTCTTCACGGTCCATGGGGATTTGCTGGAGACATAACCCTCTGAGCTCCGGATCAGGGTATCGATTGGAGTGGCAGGATGTAGTATCCGTGCTTCGAAACCGCGCTAGTTCCACCGCCGTGTCACCCTTCCCAGAACGGCAACACGGCGATTCGTATGGTGCGGCGGTTAAGCTACGGTCCGGAGAGCGTCGAGCGGAAAGTCAATTCCGTCTTCACAACGTTGTTGAAGCAGTTGGTGAAAACGTCGAGTTCGACGTTGGCGATGTTCTCAGCATCTCGCCGTCCGAGTGGCCAGCCTTGCGAACTGTTTCGACGGCGCGGGCATCGAGCTGTCCGCGCTGTGCAGCCACGTCAAGGGCGAAGCGCAAGGCCGCGTCGACCACCCTCCTCTTACGCTAGAAGGACTTGTTTCCAAGAATCGCCTGAGTCTTGCGGAAAATGGGTTGGGCAACAGCGGCTCGAGTCTGTCCCGATGAGACCGTCTGCAGAACGACCCAAGGGAGATTTGCCAATTGCATTGCATGAGCGATAGCAAGCATTTCTATCGCTCACTGGCTGACAGCTTCCTCTCCGAAGAGCTGACGAAATCAAACCCCGGGCTGCTAACTGTGCGTTTTAAGGGATAAAGTATCCTCGCAAGAACCAGGCCTGAGGCGGCTAGCCAATCAGCTACAAGCGGATTCGGGACTGACCGGGTCCGATCGAGCCGGCGACAATGGCATCTACAGCGACTCGGTCGCAACACGACCGGTTCAGGCTTTTTGTTGCCTTGCGGTTAAGCACGCGGCGATCATTGCGACCGCTGTTTTCGCGGCGAATCGCGTCTTATGCACCTCGCGTCACGAAATGTCGGAAGATTTGGGTGCATACTCACCGCAAGGTGCATTTTTGGGTGCATAAAACTTCCCGAACAAGGAGATCTTCTACGACTTACAGCCCCTAAACCGCCCGTAAATGATTGAATCCAGGCAGCAGGACGGGACGGAGTTAATTTGCTAAACCGTTATACGGTCAAAAGCTGTATCGGGGGTTCGAATCCCTTCCTCTCCGCCATATCCTTTGCTTTGTTAAACTTGACAGGCTATGATACCTTTGGTGATACTGAAACCGAAGGTGTTTGGTCAAGTGAACAAAGAAGTTAACCTCACCAAGCGCGTAAAAACAGCTCAAGGCCCTCGTTTCTGTCCTGTGGTCATGTCGGCCAATGGTAGGGTGAAGCCAGACTACGTCTTCGTTGGCGGAAGGCAAGAACGTCACCCCGAAGGCGCCTATTATCTGGAATGGTACCAGGGCGGCAGGCGCGTCCGGCAGTCGGTCGGAAAGGACGCCAGCACAGCCACTGCCCGCCGCCAACGACAACAGCAAGTGCTCGCCAGCAAAGCGGCCGGCCTCAAACTTGCCGACGAGGGCACAGCTGACGGGGTCAAGCTGGCGGATGCGGTTGCAGCGTACGTCGAAGAAATCAAACTCACCAAGAAGCCGAAGACCTATGCCGCATACAGCGGCGCCCTGGAGTACTTCCTTGAATCGTGCAACAAACAGCGTTGCACAGAGATTGACCGCCCAGACCTGCTCCGTTTCTCTGCCTTCCTGCGGGACACGAAAAAGCTTCAGCCCCGAACCGTGTACAACAAATTTGAGAATGTGATGTCGTTCCTCAAAGCTAATAACATTCGTGGACTCGTCAGCAAGAACGATTGGCCACGGTATGTCGAGGACGAACCCGAGGTTTACGAGCGGGAAGATCTCGACAAATTTTTCGCCGTGTGTGCTGATGACGAACGCCTGTGGTTCGAGTTCTTCCTGATGACCGGCATGCGTGAGCAGGAAGTGATGCATACGACATGGGACGACATTAACATGAATCGTGGCGTCGTAAACATCCGCTACAAACGTGAATATGGCTTTTCGCCTAAGGCTTACAAAGGACGCGAGATTCCCATCCCGAACAAACTTGTAAAGGCGTTGAAGAACTGGAAGTCGAGGTGTGACCCGGCGTGTCCACTCGTTTTTCCAACGTCGGGCTGCAAACCGAAATTGGACTTCCTCGATACCTGCAAAGCAGTCGCAAAACGCGCGAAGCTGAACCCCAGCGATTTCTGGCTGCACAAGTTCCGAGCGACGTTCGCGACGTGGGCGCTGTGGGCCGGAGTAGATTTGCGAACTGTACAGCAGTGGATGGGGCATTCCGATATGGAAAGCACAATGCGTTACCTAAAACCAAACCGCAGTCAAGCTGTCCGAGAAAAAGTCAATTCGATGTTTGGATAGGCCTCGGGCTTAAGTCGCCATTTGCGGCAGAATCAGCCCAGCCGCATATCGGGTTTGGAAACGTATAGGCGACAACCCCTATGCGCTGGTGAGGAAACACCGCGGTGCCTCGAGCCTCGCGCAATTTCTGTCCATCGCCCGGACCGGCTTTGAGTTTCTGCTCTGAAAATCCGGGGAGAGTCGTTTTGCGCTTCAGACTCTCGGGTGAGCGGATGCGTCGGCCTGCGCACCATTTTGAAGCTGATGGCATGATCGTGGCTGCTTACCATCATATGGTCGTTCAGTTTTCTTTCATTTCTCTGGACGGCAGGAACCGAACCATTCAATCTCCCGGCGGAGTCAGATCCGTTTCTCTGGAGTCGTGGTCCGGGGATAAATTGCGTTAAGTGACTGCCCTGTAGCAGCTTGCAGCATAGCCCCAAAATCGGACTTGGAGTTCGAATCTACTTCCCTCCACCACGGAGTCTCAAGTGCAGAGAAATTCTGCTACCTTGTCCCTAAAATACGCGAAAAAGCCCGGGTTTTCGCGACATTCGCTTCTCGCGTCGCCGCGAAGATATCAGAATTTCAAAACAGGCCGCTTGGGCTGATTGGGGTTCACGAAGCCGAGTTGCACCTGTCCGATGCCGACGATGTCGAACGTGAAGCGATCGGAGCCGAATGCTTTGATCGCTTTTTCATACGTAAGGAACTCGAGTTTCTGACTTCGCACGAAGATCTCGAGCATGCAATAGCCGGCGATGATGTCGGTCACTTCCTTCCGCGGCGAACAGCATCTCTCAATCAGCCGATTCAAAAAGCGTGGGCTCCCGAGCCGAATGAAGTCGCTCTTTAAGCTCCCCGTAACTCGTGTCGGAGCGGTCGGAACCGTCGTTTCAATTCGTTTTGGTTTCAAACCGTCGCTGTGCCGGAGTAGCTGCGTTGGCTTCGAGAAGTACCGGATGATCGCCTCGCTGATCCGCGGGATCTCGAAGCTCGGCGAGTTAGCCAAGATCTCAGCTACAGCCGGTAAGCCATCGTCTGAGGCGAGCGCAGCCTCGATGATTTTCGTCGCGTCATGCATGCGACACGCGGCGTAGGCGGTTCGGGCATTCCATTCGTATTTTTCAACCTTGGCAAACTCGCCCGTCTCGACCCAAAACTGAGCCGCGAGGAAATCGTGTAGCGTTCGATGAACAAACTCGTACCCTTCTTCGCAGGGCACGAGGATCCCGTAAAAGCGAGCCGTTTCCATCAATACTTGACGGGCATCGACTCGATCGAACGTGAGGAGATCGAGCTGCTTTCGAGCTTGCTCCTCGGCGCGATGCTGTGGGACATGAGCACTTTTCGCGACGTACGCGATCCGTTTGAGGACCTGGATCCGATCCTTGCCGTCCAGGGGAGTGACGGCATGGCGATCAAGTCCCTTTTGCTCGTCCCATCGGTAGCAGAGGACGTCGAGAGCTCGCTCCAGCAGCCGAGTGGCGCTTTCGGACTGGACGCTCGCCCGGCTTGTCTTCAGGATGCACGCGAGCGCCAACAACAGCGGATGTGAAAGGAACTCAGAAAAACCGCGAACTTCAAAATCGTCGACGACTTCCTTCGGATCAAGCTTTGATTCGTAGGCTGAGAGGAACGCGCTAACGAAACGATATTTGTCTTCGAGCGTGAAGCCATCGACCCGCACTTCGCGCGCGGCGAGATGGAAAACCTGGTAGTACTCGCGACAGCTCAAAAGGAAATTGCCGATGCCGAGAGCTTGGTATTTGAGCAAAGCCTCCGAGACTCGCCGGCGATCCTTCAACGAGAGTTCGTCGTACCCGTCGACGAGAAGCAGAGTTTTCGACTTGTGCTGCTTGCTCTGAATTTTGGAGGCCGTTTCGACAAAACGTTCGAGGTCCTTCACGGCCGTCGGCCTGCGAAGTGTAATCAGGATTGGAAGGACTGCTTTGTCCGAGGCATAGCGGCGAAAGATATGGTGCAGGAACGTCGTTTTTCCCCCAACCTGGGCCAGCGTAAATGATCGCGCTCTCGGATCTCGCGAGAAACGTGTCGATGGTGACCGAGCGTTGCTGAAGTTTTCTTCCCTCTAGCATTGAACGGATCGCGTCGTTTCCGTGGTAAAACGACTCGCTCCGAGATGCTTCCTCGGCGCCGGCGACGCGCAATCGGGTGGGCTGATAAATGGTCTCGAACGGCAAAGGCGAGTGCATCCCGACGCAATACACATGCTTCGCCTGAACCATCGCGGTTTTCTGAAGGCTGCTCAGCCACGCCGCTGCTTCGATGCTCTCGGGATCCTTGCCGATCATCTCCTTGAACTTCAGTTCGAGGTAAGGAAGACAATCGCCGATCGGAATCGTAACTCCAGAATCTCCCATGACAACATCGTAGCAGTTGAGGGATACCGAGAGACAATGAAGTGTATTCTGTGCTATTCGCTTTCAGACCGGAGACACGAGATACGAACGGCTATGATTGTTGGTGTGATAGCGACCGTGGGAGTGGTGGCGTTTACTACGAAAAACGCAACCGGCTATACGCCTAATCCGCATGCGTGGTTTCTCACTCTCATTATTCCCGTTTTTCTGACGCTGAGCGTTGCGTCCTACTATAGCGATAAGGAACCGTATTGAAGGTCTTGGATTGTAAACGAGGGCGTCGAGGCCAAAGACCCTTTTAGCTCTTAGTCAATCATCGCCGTCAGTAGCGTACTGCCTGCAATGAGAAGGCCGTGGCGGCAGAATTGGGCAGAATCGCATCGACCACGCCAAGAACATGCACCGCCTCTACCCTCTCGACGCGCAGCCGGACTTATTCGGGGCGTGGTGCTTGCTGCGCGAATGGGGGCGCATCGGCAGCGCCGGACAACTGCGCTCGATTTCATCATCGCGCTGATCCGCAGCGCAGTGATCGTCACGCTTCTCGGCGCCCACGTCTACAGTGAGGGTTGGAAGGCGGGAGCAAGGCGACAGTCAGTCCCCGCAAAGACTCGAACCTCTGAACGTGGCAAGGTGATGACTTGCGTAAAATCGCCTGACCCACCCGGTGAATGACCGGTTCGAGATCCTGCTGATGGTCGAGTACTCCGATTGAGTGTGAGATGGCCTGATATCAACAACTATCCATAGAAAGTCAACCTCCGGTTTGCCCAAGCCTAGGCACAAGCGCTAACCCTCAGCTTCCGCTGCGTTCTGTGGCAGCGCAGAAACCAGGAGAAAGACTCCCACGGCAAGGAACCAGAATGCCGTGCTGACTGCAGTCGCATTCCAGTACGGGCTTACGAAAGGGCCGGGAAGGAATATCCCCGTCGTCCAGGCGATGAACGACCACGCTCCTAGCAAAAGCCCAACCCACGCCAACACCTTCGCACCCCTGGACCGGCTCGACACGAGGATCCCCACGCCGCCCGCGATCATTGAGAAACCCAGCATTAGCCAGGAGACTAAGCCCAGTCGGATGACGACATCCTGGTTCACTGCGAGCATGTGCCAACCCGTTTCAGGCGTCAGCCAATGAACGATGTCGGGCGCGACGAAACCGTCAAAGACGAAAGTCACGGCCCATGCGGTGGCGGCGAGAGTCATGGCGGTCGTCGCCATCCGAGTCCAGCCACTGCGGCCGCTCCAGAACGAACCAACACCGAGTAGCCACATCAGCGGTCCTGCCAGGATCATTCCATGAATGAGTCGCCATGATCCGTGATGGGCGATGTGCATATAGAAGTTCTGGAAGAACTCCACGCTGCCGAGCGCTCCAAGGGAGGAATTTATTCTGGGATGGAATGCGCCACCGCAAACAAACACTAACGACCCGATTACGATGAGACATCCGGAAAACTTCTGATGAACTGAGGTACTCGTCATTTGTTTTGGCTCCTTTTTCGATTTGTCATAAACGCAAGCGCTCGGTCAACCCAGAGCATGCGAGACTCGCTCTGCAAAACGCCATACTCCAGCACCAGCTTCCAGATCGGGAGCCTTGGATTGCGGGCTCGGGCCGTGTCCAGCCACTTGCGTGTTGCCTCATAGTGGTCGAGATTGGCCTGTTCCTCTCGGCGAAATGCTTCGACATGGCCGCGTAGTTCAGCCAGTTCGGGAGGCGACGCAAAAAACAGGCGCAGCAGCAACTCCCTGTAGTTTGCGGGGTCGCCGGAGGAAAACAGCCACTTCCGAAATGCTTCTTCACCCTTGGGGGTGATGGAATAGCTGATACTTCCCCGGCCGCCCAGTTGCTTGTTCTGGAGCACCATTTTTTCCTGTCTAAGTTTTGCCAAGACAGGGTAAATCTGCCCGAAACTGATCGGCATGAAATTCGCGGGTCCCTTCTCATAGACCTGCTTGATCTCATAGCCGGTCATGGGACGCAGTTTCAGCATCCCTAGCACGGCAAAGAGAATGGGCGTCTTTGACATATCGTTATGATATATCATTCTGATATATTGTCAAGCAGACTCATTCGACGAAGCGCAGGGTTGGCGGCCTCCCTTTCAAGTCGCGGGGGCTCGTATTGGATTTTGAGTGCTCGCGATCCGACGATCACTCGTCCGTGTAACAGCGCTGCCCGGAGACGTGCGGCGCTCGATCATTTCGTTTCGAATGACCAAGCGACATCTCCCGGTTCTCGGCCAGTCGGAAGTTATCGTGCAGTGAGGTCATGACCCCCGCGATGGCAGCGGGCATTGCCGATCACATCTGGACACTCACAGAACTGCTCGCCAATTAGTCGAGAGTAGTATTTACGCAGGCAGAAAGACCCGCTGTCCGGCGGGTCTTGTAAAGCTCTGGGGCGTTGGGTGCGCCCTATGTTGGATGTCTAGACTGGAGTGTCGCGCACCCCATGCCGAAGAGTCAACGCTTAATTTGCGTGCGGTGGGGGTGTGCGCGACGGCAACCAACAACACTCCGAAATGGAGAACGTTTCTCGACTGGTTCGGATATTTTCAGAGCATCAAGATTTTATGGGGAATATTTCTCGGCCTGTTGGCTGCCATTGGGGTGGTGCTAAGAATGCCGCCCTCTCCGTTGACCTACCTCATAGCTGCAGCTACATTCACCGGAACCTGGGCGGTATTTGGAACGCTGGCATGGGCAGGCGGAAAAGCCGTTCCTGCGATAAGGCGACGGCGAAACCCGCATTTCGTCACCATCGAACTAGCCGTCGGAGAGATAGTGGAATTAGTTTTGAGACATCACGGAGAGCCCGCGGTTTGGCGTGCCGATGCTGTGATTGTCAGCACAATTGACAAGGGCGTAAACCCACATCCAACACCGTTCGGGTGCAGGATACATAAGGGCACGAGCAGCAATACTCGCATGACCATGGCTGACGGCGAATGGGGAACGATAACGCTGGCTACTGTTGCTCGTACCGAATGGCGCAGCGCAAATTCTTGGCTAAGCATCTATCGCCATCAGGATGACGGAATTGCGGTTCCCGATTCTGGCATCGTTCTCCAGCTGACGCTAAACGCTACGCCAGCATCAAAGTGGGGACCCCTAGTTAAGACTTTGGAAATCCGCCGAAACGAATCAGGTGACCTCATAGCCGCGCCACTACGTCACTAGGTCTTATAAATGACGGTCAGGGGGGAGAGCAACACGGAATTAGATCAGCGCCAAGCAAGGACCGCGACACGTCGTGGCCTTTCTTATGCTCGGCGCTTTGTATGCGCCTCAGGTTCCTCAATGTCTGATTCGCGCTCGGCCATGAAGGTATGGCCTTTATATTGCATCGGCAGGCATAAACGTCCGGCGACACGTTCTTATCATCGTGCAGCGTTTTACGGCGAATCTTTGTAATCGGACACTTTTCAACAATTGTCACGCGAAACCGCCCCTATGCTAGGCCGAACATCCGTTTCGTGCCGATCAAGAGCGATGACCAGCCTGGATCTGCAACCCCTACATCGGGTGCGCTCTCCTAATCTCAGTTGGCGAAAATGTATGGTCCGCCGCCGAACTGCAAGGGGTAAGTAGAGGGACGAAGAAGAAAGTCTGCGCAAATGTATTCGGCTTCTGGTTGGAGACAACATCTCCTAAGCCATGATGAGTTCCGCACCTGCCCGTCCTGGTAAATCGCACGGTCGTTTCAGACCATTTTTCGCCGCAGGTCGCTGCTCAGCTACTTCCTTCAGATACCTCGTTGAAGACGGTTCTGTGATCCGTTTAACCGGGTTATGCGTTTAAATGAGTTTTGGCTATGACATCTTCTAGTCGCCCGCATTCAAAAGCGAAGCTTCAGTCCGGGGCCAAGGATCAGTACGTAGAACGCAGACACGCAGATCGCAGCGGCAATCCAGGCGATGCTGCGCTCGATGCCGGTGTTACTCTGTGCCGGGTCGTAACCCTCATTTCTGAGTTGTCTGGGCATAGGCAGCATTCCTAGATTCGCAATCAGCGTCTCTGGCAGGGCATCATGCAGGATTCGGGCACTCCCGCGCGGATCGAGCGACGCGCCCAAGCTTGCGATACAGGCAGCGCCCAGATATGACACCCAAAGGATCTTGCGAAGTCGCGGATACCAGTGCTCGG
Organism: Candidatus Korobacteraceae bacterium; assembly: GCA_049798495.1. Lineage (GTDB taxonomy): Bacteria > Acidobacteriota > Terriglobia > Terriglobales > Acidobacteriaceae > Bog-257. Next base: position 14,910 of record JBARGS010000217.1, read on the forward strand.
AAATCCCTTTCGAGGCGAGTCGCAGCGACGTTTTCAACCCGCGCATCGTTGCCCAGTAAAACAAGATGCCAAACAGTATGAGAGCAAATCTCCATTCCCGCTGTATGCCGAGTCCTCCGACGACTTCGATCCAGTCACCTATGCCGGGCAGTGTTGCGCGATAAAATACATTATCGCGTTTGCGGACGATAACTTCCTTTATCATTCACTATCTAGCTTGGCAAGCCCGCAACAGGTCTCTGGGTCAATTGTCGGCGTTCTGCGGCGTCTCGCTCCTCTTCAAGTTCCGGCCAAAAAAAGCTGGTCTTGGGCCCGGTTGGGTTCCATCCCGTAAGGGCGTTGGTGAGATACACGCCAACGCGCTCATGAAGATCCTCGGAAAGTGGTGCACCGATGTCCTGAAGGAAAAGACCTAACTGGAGATGAGATACGACAAACGGAGCTGGGATGATCTCAAAGCCGAACACGCGTTCCATTGCCGCGGTCTTGATATCGTCCGCGGTCAAGGCATCGCCGCCTTCCTCCTCCAGCCGCGCGTGAATCAAGCGCAGAACTTCGACGAGAAATGCGCCGGTTCCGCAACATGGGTCGAGCACGAACACCTCAGGGTTAGCGAACCCTCCAGTTACTTTCATTTCCTCGCGAAGCACCTGGTCGATGCGCGTGACCATGTACTTGACGATCTCAGGAGGCGTAAACCAGACGCCCATGCGTTTACGTAGCACCGGGTCATAAGCGGCGAGAAAGGGTTCGTAGAAATACTGAACAGCGTGCTTTTCCTCAAAGTTTGCGAAGAATAGCTCCCGATCCACTCGATTGAGTGCCGCTTCTGTCCAGTTGAGTATTTCCTCAAGGCCAAGGTCCTTGAGCTTCGTCGGCGTGGCGAGGTGTTCGAACAGAGTTTTAATGGCAGGCACATGGAGAGACCATGCCGCCTCGTGCCAATTAAAGTTTTCTTTCAATTTCGCGCTGGGACGCTTACTCCACAGAACCCAAGCTGAAAACACCCCATAAAACAGCGTCTGCACAAGCGAGGAGCGGAAGAAGTGCTCACCTTCCTCGCCGGTGAATTTCAGGCCGAGGGCCTGCTCCAACGCTGAGCGCACGGCCATCAGACCTGGAAGGCTGGCCTTCTTGTCTATGCGGGCTTTGGATTCGCGTGCGTAGGAAGCCAGGAACCAGGCGACTTCCTTCGGAGCGGTAAGCGGAGCTTTTTGGAGTAGTACACGGAGAAGATATTCATGCAGGAAGGCACTGAGATCCTCCGACAGCGTCTGGGGGTTTTTAACAGCCTTCCAGAAGTCAGATTCGTTCTCGGCGATGGTGAAGCTCTCAAGCTCTTTGGGTTTGCCATCCACGCGGACCACAATCACGAACTGGCGCAGGGTGGTGACCAAGACGAGGCCGTATTTGTCTATGTACTTTTGGACCTGCGCGCTCTTAGCGATCGCGTGGGCATCGTCGCTTGGCGGCTTTACCTCGATTACTCCGCGGGACGGTATGAGCCCGTCAGCAAGCGGGTCGGATGCGGTTGACTTCTGGTCAGCTGTAATAAGCGCGCCGTCGGGAAGGCCGGCTCCGATGCTGTGCGGATGTACGATGCAGCGGACGCGTGGCTTAAGGTTTTTTCCCAGCGCATTGAAGAGGTTGGCGATTGCCGGATAGTAAGAGGTCTCTTTAACGCCGACGCCGCTGGCGTGGGTGTCGCGAACATCCGTAAAGAAGGTGAGGATTGGATTGGTTTCGGCCAAACGCCATTATTGCGCGTGACTCATTGTTGCGTAAACGTTTGAATTATCGGAGAGATGCCTTGCGTGGTGCGCGGTGGGTCACACGGCTGGAAGTTTGGGTTTCGCTGGAAGAAGAAGCGTGATCCGAAGCTTGTGAACGTCGTTGTGATGTTCGCGGCACAACCAGAACACATCTTTGGGCTTGTCATAATCCCAGTGGTGGCCAGTATTCTGCTGGGACACTACCTCCCGATCCTCGGCATACTGCTCAAATTCAGGGTTAAACCATCGGGCCAACTGCAGCAGAGCGGCGAAGGCAAGGTCTCGATTTCGAGGGTCACCGGCGACGGCCATCTGAAAACCCTGTCTCCTGCGGCCATAGCCCATCGCCGCGGCGGCAAACCATAATCCGGTAATGGAAGAGTTGCCGACAAACCGTCCAGAAATCTTCCGCATTGCTCTCGACCTTACGTTAAGTGGGGGATCGTGCCCAGTACAGCGACTCGATGGGTGCGAGCTGTTTCTCCTGACTTATTCTTTCTGCCACTACTTTCCCGCGATTCTTATGCACTCGATATGCGTGAGCGTAGCTCCTTGAGGTTATGACTCTATAGAACCTTCCGTCTATAAACTCGATGGCGCAATTGTTCTCAATCGCAATGCCTACCCCTCCCGCTTTGCGAATCATGTCCCGGAAGTGCTTTTTCCTGGAGATACCCCGCGTCATGCTGTTGTAATGCGGGCAATGGATGCCCTTGAGAAGTCCCAAACCTCTCACATTTATGTACTTCCAGTTTTGCGGGTTGTAAAAGGACATTGAGTCTGAGTATCCGGAGTCAAACCAGCAGATCGAACCGGCACTTATCCCGGCTAGCACCGTTCCGTTCTCGTAGGCCGCCTTGAGAAGGTGATCCACTCCCAATCGTCGCCAAATACGCATCATTAGGAGGGTGTTGCCCCCGCCTACATGAATGATGTCCGCCGAGGAAATCTTCCTCCGAATCTGTTCTCTTGAAGGCTGTTCTTTGATAAGGAAGAGCACGTCGGTTCTACATTTCAAGAATTCACCGAAATATTCCTGGATGTGCTTCCAGTATCTATCGGAATCCGAACTCGCTGTGGGAATAAAGAGAAGCATGGGGTGCTTCTTCTTGGCTAGGCGGATCATCTCCCGATCAATGGGAGCCGTCCCCCTTGTTCTGATTTCCCCGCCACCAATTGCAACGATCACCTTGGGCATGCCTTTATCTTAACGTTGAATTTGCTCCCGCATTCGGACGAGCTGCGCGGATTCTGGGAGGATGACGGGCAATCCGGGAGTAATCCACCTGGGCGAGAAACGCCCAATGCGCCAGTGAGGGGTAGGCTCTTGTCCAGCCGCGGTGGAGGCGGCTGGAA
>JBARGS010000218.1:0-9244 GCA_049798495.1 Candidatus Korobacteraceae bacterium
GCTCGGCCCCTTCGGCTTTGGTGTTCTCCAGCGCGGTCAGAACGTCGTCCAGGGCTTCCAGATTGTTGCGCCGCATGTTCTTGGCCTGGTAGTAGCCCCACTGATCGGTAGCTCGCGTCTGTTGCAGAATCTCTTCCGTATGCGCACGATGCCCAAGCAAAGTCACAGTGGCGACGAGAACAGCCAAAATGGCCATGGTCAGGCTGACGGGAGCCAGGTCGTGTCGTTCTTTGGCGCGTTCCGCCGCTTCTTTCAGCTCATCAAGTTCGTCGCTCATGGCTCTCCGGCGAAAGGGAAATTTGTGGTGAGAAGAAAGATAGTACGGATTCGCGCAGCCGAGTACAAGTCGGAGAGCGTTGGCCCCTGATCGAACTATCCAATCGCGTTCAGCCAAAGCATCGCAAGGGCTGAGTGCTGATTTGCTGAATGCCCGGTTAGACGATGCCACTAAACGGCGAACTCATCTGGCGCGCAGGGCTTCGTGCTTCTCGGCAATGGGAGCAGCCGCCGGAGAGGTCACGTGTCCGGGCAGCACCTCGCGCAAGGCCCACTCGATGCGCTCGACGGAAGTACGGATGAGTTCTACAGATTCTGCCTGGTTCTGCGTGGCTGCAGCGTAGGTGATGACCTGCAGGGCGTTGCGGATATGGTGATTCATCTCGGCAATCGTGTGCAGCCGCTCCTGCACCAGCTTGCGGCGCAGCCGTTCGTTATTCGTGAGGCTGTAAAAGAGAAAGCCGGCGACAATGCCGGTCAAAGCGTTCGAGGTGAGCAGGATGTCGGTGCGAGTGACGCCATCCTTAGCCAGCAGGCGGTCGAAGCCGAATCCCACCGTCCAGACCAGGAGCACGATACAAAGGCAAACAACGATCAGGCGAATTCTTGAGTCGCTACCCATATCCATGACCACACCTGCGATCCTACTTCGCCCCTGAAAGCTGAGACGTTCCAGGAACCGATTCGTCCTTCCGAAAATAGCGCAGAATTGCGTCGGCTTGCGGACGGCTCACCACCGACGCCAGGGCCGCGGCGTCGGCGTCCTTCACCGCCTGCAAACTGCCGAAGTGTTGCAGCAGTCGCTTGGTGGTGCGCTCGCCGACGCCCGGTATCTCCAGCAGCTCCGTCCTGCGATCGCGAAGCTGCCGCCGCTTCCGGTGAAAGGTCACCGCAAAACGGTGGGCTTCGTCACGCACCAACTGAACCAGGTGCAGCACAGGCGAGTGCCGGTCCAGCACGATGGGTTCGTCCTCCTGCCCTTGTACATAGATGATCTCTTCCCGCTTAGCGATGGACGCCAGCGGCTGACTTACGATCCCTAGCGCCTCCAGCGCCTCGGCGGCGGCGTGCAACTGGCCGATGCCGCCGTCGATGAGCACCAGGCTCGGCATCTTCTGCTTTTCTTCCTGCACCCGCTTGTAACGGCGCGTCACCACCTCGCGCATGGAGGCGAAGTCGTCCACTCCGGTTACGCCTTTGATGATGAACTTGCGGTAGTCGGATTTCTTAATTTTGCCCTCTTCCCAGACCACCATCGACGCGACCGTTTCTGCTCCTTGGATGTGCGAAATGTCGAAGCACTCGATGCGCGTTGGCAGCTCGGGAAGCATCAGCGCGTCCTGCAATGCTTCCTGGATCGCTTTGGTCGCCGGCTTCATCACCCGGAAGCGCTGATCGAAAGCCTGCTTCGCATTCTGGCCGACAAGATCGACCAGCGACCGCTTCTCACCGCGCTGCGGAACGTGGATCTGGACTTTGCGCTTCTGGCCTTCGGAGAGCACCTCTTCCAGCGTGGCGCGGTCCTCGAAGTCCACCGGGACATAAATTGTGTGCGGCACGTACTGCTGGTCGAGATAAACCTGCTTCAGCAGAGACGAGAATAACTCACCCGGCTGAAACCCGCCGGTGCCCCCGATCATCTCGCTCTCATCCGGGGTCCCCGACAGGTCCCGGTTTTGGACCTGTTGGGGTGGAAGGTCCTCCCAGAAGAACTCACGCTTGTCGACGATCTTGCCGCCACGCATGTGGAAGAGATTCACCGCCAGCATCTCGTTCTCGCAGTGATAGCCGAAGACGTCGGCATCGTCGCCCTCGACCGCAGCGATGCGCTGCTTCTGCTCCAGCAGTTCGATGGTCGAGATGAGATCGCGATACTTCGCCGCCAGCTCGTATTGTTCGCGCTCGGCCGCTGCCGTCATGCGCTGCTGTAACGAGCGCGAAAGATCTGCCCCGCGTCCTTCCAGGAACATCCTCACATCGTGCACAGCTTCGGCGTATCGCTCCGGTGTCGTGAGTCCCTCGACACATGGTCCGAGGCAACGGCCGATGTAGTACTGCAGACATGGCCGCGGATAGTAGCGGCTCAGATCCAGCTTGCAAGAGGGAATCAGAAAGTGCCGGTGAATCAAATCCACCAGGCGATAGGCCAAGCTGGTAGGGAAGTACGGGCCGAAGTAGAGCGAGCCATCTTTGCGCAAGCGGCGCGTAGGGAAGACACGCGGATAGCGCTCGCCAATCGTCAGCTTGATGTACGGGTACGTCTTGTCGTCGCGCAGAAGAATGTTGTAGCGCGGCTTCTTCTGCTTGATCAGGTTGTTTTCGAGCGCCAGTGCCTCTTTCTCGTTATCGACGACGACGTAATCGAGATCGACCGCCTCGCGCAGCAGGGAGCCCGTCTTGGCGTTGGCCGCCGCGCCTTCCAGAAAATACGATCGCACGCGCGAGCGCAGGTTATTGGCCTTGCCCACGTAGATGATGTCACCGTCGGCATTTTTGTACAGATACACGCCCGGCGATGTCGGCAGAGTTCGAATTTTCTGGTGAAGATCCATTTCAGTTGCAAATGAGAGTAACGGAGCGGAGTTCCATCTGGCCTAATGGCAAACTTCGGTGGAGAACAGCGGTGTCAGTGCCAGCTTTTCGGCAGTTACTCAACTGGTAAAAATTCTACTCCTCGCGTCAGGATTATCCGGCGGCCGCAGCGAACCTTACTTGCCAACTTGCCAGGCCGCCGCAAACCATTGAAACCACGATATAAAGAGTCAGCCTCTCAGCCTGGCAGCGTGGCAGCCGTCTTGCTCATCCAAGTTCAGGCCCCCACGGCTGATCACTCGCCCGGGCCGACAGTTGGCAAGGAGCCTAGTTCATGAATCGATATACCGCGCTCGCAGTGCTGGTGGCCGGCAGCCTGCCCCTGACCGTGGGTTGCGCCACCAAGAAGTACGTCAGCCAGCAGACCACGCCGATCGTTAACAACGTTAATGAATTAGATGATCAAACGGCGAAAAATACTCGCGACATCCGGGATACCGACACGCGCGCCCAGCAAGGCATCGCACAGGTGAACACGAAGGCCGCGGCTGCCGACCAGAAAGCGCAGGCCGCCGGACAGTCCGCCGACCAGGCCAATCAGAACGCAACGCAGGCCTCCAATCGCGTGACCAGCCTGGCCGGTACGGTGGAGAACCTGGACAACTACAAGTCGGTAAACGATACGACGGTGCTGTTTGGGTTCGACAAGTATCAGCTCACGCGCAAGGACAAGGAAAGCTTGGACGATTTTGCCAGCCAGCTCCAGAGCCAGAAGCACTACATCATTCAGGTTGAGGGCTACACCGATTCGACCGGTGCGGCCGATTACAATTACCAGCTTAGCCAGCGCCGCGCCGACGCCGTGATTCAGTATCTGGCGCAGAAGTACCAGGTGCCGCCGTACAAGATCTTCCTGATTGGGCTGGGCAAGGACAATCCGGTGGCGCAGAACACCAGCGCGTCGGGTCGAGCCAAGAACCGTCGCGTGGATGTGCGCTTGATGGCCAACAGCCTGGCTGAGTCGGCGTCCACCGCTCAAGCGAATCCTCCCCAGCAACAGCAACAGCCGATGCAACAGCAATGAACGCCAACCGCGGCCGAGTCGATCCGGCCGCGCGCAAGTTTCTCAAGCTCCCCTCAGCCCGGAGCCAATGGACGAAAGTAGGGCCATTGGAAAGAGAGGCCGCCCGCAAGGGCGGCCTTTTTGTGTGTAGTGTTGTGAGAAGAGTCTAGTGTAACCTCTTACAGGACTCGGCCGTGTCAACGGGTGCCGGTGAGTGGGTTTTGTCAATCAATGCGCACGAAAATATTGTCCGCCGCATTGCTGGTTATATCGACGTCCGTGATATCCCTCAACTGCAAACATCAGGTGCAGGGGAACTCAAGAACAAACCCAAAAATAATTGTGCTCGATGACAAAGATCCTACGGACCGCGAAGCTGCAACTGATTTCGCCACTGCGTTTGCGCTTGATCCCTCGTGCGCGGGATTATCTCTGCTACGTTTCAGTGAGGAGGGATTTCGCTATCCAGATGGCTATTGGGCACTGGACGCGTTTTACATTCCAAACGATCCGAACGTTCCTGTCGAGAACAGGAAGTTCAACTGGAGCATTTTGCGGGGTATGGTTCATACAGGTTACGCCGTGGGTTCGGAATCGTCGCCAGCAGATGCGGTCCGGAAGGTATGCTTCATCCTTAATAGCAAGGGTGGCCAGGTTCAGTAAACCTAAGGTTTCCCCTGCTATTGCATTGTTAATCTGAGGACGGGAGTTCGGAGGGGTTCAGCTGCCATGTCCGACTTTCAGGCTGACATCCTGGCCATCGCCGCCCACCGCGACGACGTCGAGCAGACCTGCGGCGGCACGCTGCTCAAGATGGCCGGCCGCGGCTATCGCACCGCCATCCTCGATCTGACCCAGGGCGAGATGGGCACGCGCGGCACCGTCGAAGTTCGCGCTCGCGAGGCGCGGGAAGCAGCTCGCATCCTGAAGGTCGGCTGGCGCCAGGCGCTCGACATTCCCGACGGCCGCGTAGAAAACACCTACGACAATCGACTCAAGGTCGCGCGTGTCGTCCGCCAACGGCGACCACGCGTCCTGATTCTCCCCTATTGGCAGGCACGCCACCCCGATCACGCCACGGCCGCTGTGCTGGGATACGAGGCGACGTTTCTGTCCGGTTTGGCCAAGCTCGATCTCGGCGCTCCGCCCCACCGCCCATTCAAGATCATCTACGCCAGCCTCTACGCCGACGTTCGTCCGACCTTCGTCGTCGACATTACTGCGGAGTTCGAACAGCGCTTCCAGTCCTTGATGGCTTATCGCTCACAGTACGAAGATCAGGCAGCAGGCAGCGGGCTCTTCCCACGGCAAGCCGAAATCCGCGACCGCGTCGCCGCCATGGCCGGCTACTACGGCCTGCTCGCCGGAGTGCAATACGCGGAGCCTTTCGTGCAGAAGGAAGTAGGGATGGTGGAAGATCTGCTCGCGGTTCCGGTGCAGTCGATCTGAAGAGCGCGACGTTCCGTCCGAAACCGGGAGTGGTAGAGTGGTAGACTTAAGTGGAGGAAGGGTGGATTGTGAGCGATGGCTTTGAACATTAAAAACAAAGAAACCTACAGACTGGTTGAGAAGTTGGCAAGAGCAACCGGCGAAAATATGACGGAAGCGGTTACGGAGTCGGTCCGAGAGCGGTTGGATCGCATAAGCCAGCGGGGAGATAAGGGGCTTGCCGAGCGGTTGGTGCGGATCGGAAAGGACTGCGCCGCGCATCTGAAAGGGCGATTTCGCTCCGTCGATCACGGAGATCTGCTCTACGACGATAAAGGACTTCCACGATGATCCTCGACACTTCGGCAGTCATAGCGATTCTGCGCTCCGACCCGGAAGCGGAGCGCTTCGCTCAGGCGATCGAGGATGCCAGCGTTCGCCGCATTTCTGCGGTGAATTACGTTGAAGCCGCTGCGGTGATCGACAGCAGCCGCGACCCAGTGGCCAGTCGCAAGCTTGACGCTTTGCTCCACGAAGCTGGCGTCAACATTGAGGCCGTCACCAGCAGACAGGCTCGTATTGCGCGAGCGGCTTACCGCGATTTCGGGAAGGGTAGCGGGCACCCGGCTCGCCTGAACTTTGGCGACTGCTTCGCTTACGCGCTGGCCAAAGATGCCGCCGAGCCGATGCTTTTCAAAGGCAAAGACTTTTCCCATACCGATGTCGAGCCCGCTGTGGAATAGGTAACTGGCAACAAGAACCGCGATGTTCCCGGCAATGATATCATGATATCATTTACCCGAGAGGGTTCGTTATGGCGCAGTTTGTCGTCCGCAGCATTGAGAGCACCGTCAAGCAACGTTTGCAGCGTCGTGCCGCCCGCAATGGGCGCAGCATGGAAGAAGAGGTGCGAGAAATCCTGCGCAGCGCTGTCCGCGAGGAAGAGCCTGCCGGTGGGCTGGGCACCAAAATCGCGGCTCGGTTCGCCAGGATCGGCTTGAACAGTGACATTCCCGAGTTACGCTTTGAGATTAAGCCACCAAAATTCTAATCCATGATTATTCTGGACACGAATGTGATATCCGCTGTTATGCGGCGGCCACCAGAGGATCGCGTTGTCTTCTGGCTGGACCAGCAGCCCCAAACCTCCATCTGGACAACTTCGATTACCGTTTTCGAGATTCGATACGGTATTGAGATTATGGAGGCCGGAAGGCGGCGAAGCTCCTTGGCTCAGAGCTTCGATGGCCTGCTTGGAGATCTAGGAAATCGAGTAGTTCCTTTGGATGCCGAAGCTGCCGAAAACGCCGCAGCGCTCATGGCTGTACGGCACAAGAAAGGTCGTCCCGTTGGTTCCCGCGACACGATGATCGCGGGCATCGCACTGGCACGCCACGCTACCATCGCGACCCGCAACACTGCACACTTCGAGGATGCGGGAGTTGCTATTGTTAATCCCTGGACAGCCTAGTTCCAGTGGTGCGAATGCCACCAGATCTTCTGAATGTCGAACTTCACTCCGCGGCACAAGTAAATCGGGCTATTCTCCTCGCCCATGGCGAAGCGCTGGTAACGATCGAATTCCTGGTAGGACGTACAATCGTCCCGCACGTCGTCGAGACCCCACTCGATGACAATGAGGTTCTTGTATACCTGCGGTGGTGGTCCCCAGTACCAGTGGTTCTGATGTCGGGAGTAGGCGGTCGGCAATCCGTACTGCGGGCCAAACAGGTTGATCGCCCCGGCCTCACCGTAATTTCCCGCCCAGATGCCGGTTTCCGCCCGCTCGTCGGGCGGCAGCGAATTGTAGATGTCGGCGACTTGACGCACCATCTCCGGCCAGCCAAACTGGTCGGCGATGGGCTGCATCAGCAGCGATTCCATGTGAACCTCCTGCTTCGCGGGCTTAAAGCCGATGGCGCTCTGAAATGCCAGCAGACGCTCCGGCGGCAGCATCCAGGTGGACATTGCGATTAGGGGAATGGTCGCGACCACAATAATCGCTATTACGGCCGCGCGCGTCCAGGCGGCGCGATTTTGTAACCACTGTGCGATGGCCACCGCTCCGGCGGCAAACAGCATGGGATAAATGGGAAACACATAGTAATTCTTGGCGTGAGAGACCTCCATGGTCACGAAGAACACGACAAAGATGAGGCCCAGAACGCGCCAGGTTCGCTTACGCAGCAGCCAAATCAGCCCGGGCAGCCAGACCAGGAGCAGGATCGGGGACATGTCGATGACCTGTTCCTTCACGAAGGCCAGCGGGCCAAGCACAACGTTCTTTCCTTCACGCCGCGCGTTTTCCAGATCCTCGAGAGTGGGGAAATGATGTCGCACCTGCCAGAGGATGTTGGGCAGAAAGAGCGCAATCGCAATCGCGCCGGCGATCCAGATCCATTGCCTGGCAAATTCGCGGCGATGATGGGTGAGCAGCAAAGCGACGGCAACCGCGAATCCGAAGAAGAGCGTGGAATGCTTGTTTTCCAGGCCCAGCCCGGCCAGCACCCCAAACCATATCCACAGTCGCGAGTCTCCGGTGCGGAGAATGCGCGCGATCACCAGAATGCAACCCATCCAGTAGAGCGGCTCGAATGCGTTCATTGTCAGCAGGCTGTTCGTGACCAGAATGGACGGGCACAGCAGAATGCAGAGCCCGGCAAGCCATTGCGCGTAGCGGTTGCCGCCCAATTCGCGCGCGATCAAGATGGTGAGGGCGATCAGCGCCGCGCCCGCCAGCGCGGGAAGGATGCGGAGCGCCGCCAGCGAGCCGCCCATCAGGAGCGCGATTTTCGCATATACGGCAATGAGCGGCGCGCAATCCACGTAGCCCCAGTCGAGGTGACGGGCCATGTCGAGGTAGTAGAGTTCGTCGCGGAAGTATCCGTAGTGGCGAACGCTGGTGAAGATGTGCAGCAGAAGCTTGGCGCCGCAGAGCACGATGAGCGCGCTTACGGCGAGGGGCGGCAATGGACTTTGGCTGCGAGACTGCTGATGGGCAAGTGTTCCCGACATGCAAGTCGTCTCCCGTCCTTTCGTCCAAAAGCGGGTGAAAGGACGGGGCACCTGGCTAGATCGCCACAAAGTTTCGAGACGCTCGACTGGTCAGGGCGTGATCTGGAATACCAACCCGTAGTTATACGCTCCGCCGTCACTGGTTGTTCCGTACACGTTGCCTCTGGCATCGACCACCAGGCTGCCGTTGGGCAGGTCTCCGTCGCCTTCGCCGGCGAAGGAGTGGAGATCGCTATACGTCCAGCTGCCATTGCTCAAGGTGAGTTTGAAAATGGAACCGTTCTCGCCCAGGTTGCCATCTTCGGTCAGCGCGCCATAGATGCTGCCGGCCGCGTCCAGGGTGAGACTGCCGACCGGGCCTCCGCTCTGGTGCCCGGCGAATCCGTAAAGGGTGGTAAACACCCACCCGCGACCCGCCTGCGGAGTAAGTTGAAAGACGGTACCGCCGCCGCGCGAGCCGCCCGACGCGGTGGACCCAAGCAGGTTGCCGGCGTGATCGAAGATCAGGCCGCCGAAAGGCACCCAGCCATCGTCACCGCCCTGGAAGGCGTAGAGCGTTGTCTTGACCCACCCTGACGGTGAAGGCGAGAGCTCGTAAACCAGGCCGTAGTCGTAGGGACCCTCGTCGTCGGTTACGCCATAAATATTTCCCGCGCTATCGATCGCCAGGCTGCCAACCGGATTTCTCCCGTCGTTGCCGCCGGAGAACTGGTAGATCACGTTTACGTTCCAGCCGTTGCCATTACGCGCGAGCTGGTAGACCGCGCCCTTGTCGTTGCCGCTCCAGTGAGCCGTCGAGCCATACATGTTTCCCGCGGAATCGAAGGTCAGGGGGCTGCCATACAGATTTTGCTCGAACGCAAACTGGTAGAGAGAGGTCTCCGTCCATCCCCCAAGAGCGAAGCCCACGGCGCGGGCTGGCGGCTGTAC
>JBARGS010000219.1:0-2363 GCA_049798495.1 Candidatus Korobacteraceae bacterium
TCGCGGCAAGGCTCAGGATCGAGCCAGAATTTCGCGCGGCGGCCATCTATCGCGTGCTGCATCCGCCGACCGGAACCATTAATTGCTCATCGATCAACGAGAAGGGTGAGATGTCCGGCGCTACCACTACCAGCGGCCTGGCCTGGAAGCTTTCTGGACGCGCGGGCGACTCGCCCATCATCGGCGCCGGTTGCTACTGTGACCAGGACGTGGGCTCGGCGGGCGCGACCGGCAGCGGCGAAGAGAACATCAAAGTCTGCGGCTCCCATACCATCGTGGAAAACATGCGGCGTGGGATGTCTCCCCAGGACGCCGGCATGGACGCCCTGAAGCGCATTGTGCGCAACTTCAACGGCGACATGGCCAAGCTCACGTACGTCGACATGAGCTATTACATTCTTCGCAACGATGGCGCTTATGCAGGTGTGTGCCTCTGGAGCGGTCCTCCGGAGCATCCGCGGCAGTTCGCGGTCCATGACGGCACAAAGCGCTACGAGACAGCGGTCGCGCTGTTTCAGGGACAGCCGATCGGCTGGCCTCCGATGCCGGACAGGCAGCATCTCGCGCCGGAGCAGAAGAAGTAAGGCTTTGTGTTTGGAAGTCGAACAGCTCCCACCTACTCCGTCGAGACAGGTTTTAGTAAGTAGCCTCTGGCCGGCTGTAACATGTAGTGTTACACTATTCTGGTGATCAGATCTTTCAAGCACAAAGGCATTGAAAGATTTTTCGTGACTGGCTCGAAGGCGGGTATACAGCCCAGGAATGCGGCCCGGCTTCGAATTCTGCTGACCACTCTAAACCTGGCCTCGACGCCTCTCGATATGAACCGCGATGGGTGGCACTGGCATCCCTTGAAAGGGGACCTGAAAGGGCATTGGGCGGTGACGGTCAACGGCAATTGGAGGCTGACATTTTCATTCGACGGCGAAGATGCCATCCTCGTCGATTATTGGGATTACCACTAGGTGCGGAACATGATGATGCACAATCCTGCCAGCCCCGGCGAACTCTTGCGAGAGTTTATGGGCGATCGAAGCGTGACCGAACTGGCCAGGCATATCGGCGTGGCACGGGCTACCCTCTCGCGCGTGCTAAATGGACGAAACGCTGTGAGCCTGGATTTGAGCGTCCGCCTGGGCGAGGCCCTCGCACTCTCCCCAGACTTCTTTGCCAAGGCCCAGCTTCAGTACGATCTCTGGCAGCAGTTGCAGAAGAAGCGCCGCACCATCAAACCGCTCGTCGCCGCACTCGCCGATCGCTGAGAATCGACCGGATTCGCCACAGCGCGACTTGTGACGGTCCTTTCTGTCCGTGATAGGCGTGAAGATAGGGGTCCTTCGACTCCGCACGAGCAAAAGGCGCTCGCGCTCCACTCAGGATGACACTGAAAGGCAGGAGTCTACAACGCGACGGTAACGGTCGTTTCGGTGCGCGTGACGGGCCGATACAGCGTGTCGCGCTCGAAAGGAACGCGCCCGGCCTCCGTGATGAGCCGAATCAGATCCTGGCGCCGCAGGCCCTGAGGAGTGGTCGCACCCGCATCGTGGTAAATCTTCTCCTCCACCACCGTCCCATCGATATCATCGGCTCCGAAGCGCAACGTGATCTGCGCCATCTTCGGCGTCACCATCTGCCAGTACGACTTGATGTGCGGAAAGTTATCCAGCACCAGCCGCGACACCGCAATCTGCTTCAGGTCAACCATCCCGGTGGTCTTGGGCAGATGCTGTAGCGGCGTGTTATCGGGATGAAATGCCAGGGGGATGAAGGTCTGGAAGCCGTGGGTGTCATCCTGTAGCGCGCGCAACTTCAGCAGGTGGTCGACGCGGTCTTCGTCATTCTCGACGTGCCCGTAGAGCATGGTCGCATTCGACTTCAGGCCGACTTCATGGGCAGTGCGCGCGAGTTCCAGCCAGTCGTCGCCATCAATCTTGTGATCGCAGATGATGTGCCGGATGCGGTCGGAGAAGATCTCAGCGCCGCCGCCGGGCATGGAATCGAGTCCGGCCTCTTTGAATTTGACCAGCACCTCGCGTGGCGTCATCTTGCCGATCTTGGAGAAGAAGGCGATTTCCACCATGGTGAACGCCTTGAGGTGCACCTGCGGGAAGCGCTCTTTCAGTCCGGCAATGAGATCGACGTAGTACTGAAACGGCAGGTCGGCATGCAGGCCGCCGACAATGTGGAACTCGGTGATGGCTTCGGTGTAGCCGGACGCCGCGGTCTCGAAAACCTCGTCCAGCGCCATGGTGTAGGAGCCGGGCGAATCCTTCTTGCGTCCGAAGGCGCACAATCGACAGGCCGCCACGCAGACGTTGGTGTAGTTGATGTGGCGATTGACGTTGAAGTACGCGATGTCGCCG
>JBARGS010000220.1:0-32820 GCA_049798495.1 Candidatus Korobacteraceae bacterium
TGGAGGCGCTGTCAAAGCGCTTCGCCGATCAGGGCTTCGTCATCCTGGCGATTTCCGATGAAGAGGCCGACAAGGTGAAGCCGTTCATCGCCGAGCGCAAGATCACGTATCCCATCCTGCTCGATCCTGACAGCAAGGTTCACAAGGAATTCGAGGTGGAAGGCATTCCCAAGAGCTTCGTCTACGACCGCGACGGCAAGCTAGTGGCCCAGTCCATCGACATGCGAACTCAGAGGCAGTTTCTGGAGATGCTGGCGCAGGCGGCCCTGCAGTGAGGTAGTGGATAGTGGATGGTGGATAGTGAGTCGCGGATCGTGGATCGTGGATGTTAGCCCACGGCTTCGGCCGTGGATAGGCCACCATTTGGAAGTGGAGCTCCTTCAGCGGCGACAGGTAATCTCACCTCGATTCGATTTCCGACAGCATCTTCTCAATGTCACCGGTAGGAAACTCGTGTTGCACGGCGATCCAAATGCTCTCGAGCTTGCTGCGAACGCTTGCGGTGCGCTGTTGTTCAAGCGCGCCTTCCAAAGCTAGTCGGGCCCACTCCGCAACGGATATTCGACGAGATTCTGCTATCCGCTGGATTTCCTGATACTGAGAGTCTTTCATCTTCAACGGTAGCGTCTTGCTCATGCAATCCGTTTAGACGGGTTAGCCTTTGATTTCACAGAATTGGGTATCCCAATGTGTCGTCCCTATGGGGCTCTGCTCCGTTTTCTTGCCTACCCACCGCTGAAGCGGTGGGCTAAGATTTCCGTCCCGAAAGGGGACTGGAACCCTGCATTGGAAATCGGCTGATGGATCGTGAGAAGTCGTTAAAATAAAATAGATACCGCGATTCGGTCGGTACACTGATATGAAATTTTCCTGGTCGTGGCCTACGCCCCTCCCAGCCGAGAGAGCGCGTTGGGAAAGAACGCGTGCGAAGGGAAAGACGCATTATATCCTGCTGCACGGAGTACTGGTCTGGGGCGGCCCATGTTTCCTGGCGATGACAGCATTTCAGCTTTGGGAACGCCGCACTTACGCTCACTCATGGCAAGATTATGCGATCACCATCGTCATCAACCTTGTCCTGTGGCCTATCGCAGGTTATTGGTTTGGCCTTGGAATGTGGAAACGTTTGAACGCTATCTTCTCGACTTCCGACAAACCTCACAACTGACAATCCCGTCCTGCTATCCTGAGCGCGTCACGTCGGCCTGTGCACGTCAAATTCTGACAACTGACAACCGACCACTGACAACTGGTTTTTCATGCGCACCATCAGCCGCACCACCAAAGTCGCGCTCTTTATCACGCTGGGTGTGTGCATTGCGACGGCTGCGACTGTCCTTAGCACCAGTTGGATCATCCTCAACTGGCGCGAGATTGTGCCGCTCATCCTGGGCGTCATCTTTTTCGGCTTCATCATCGCCGGTGTCATTCTGAACACCATCTTCCTGGTGCGCGAGGTGCGGCGCAACGAGCAGCAGGACAGCTTTCTCAACGCCGTAACCCACGAGCTGAAGACGCCGATCACCTCCATCCGCCTGTACCTCGAGACACTGCAGAAGCGCAATGTGGACGACGAGCAGCGGCGCGAGTTCTACCAGGTGATGCTGGAGGACACGCAGCGGCTGATGACCACCGTCGAAGGCGTGTTGCGCGCCGCCCGCGTGGTGCAAAAGAACGCGCTGCTCTCGCGCACCGAGGTCGCCATCAAGCCGCTGGTGCAGGACGCACTGGATCTGGCAAGGTCGCGTCATCATCTCAGCGAAGCCGCGCTCAACTGGGCAACCGAGGGCCAGCCGGCAGAGCAGTTAACCGTAACCGGCGATCGCGAAGAGCTTTTCACGGCGTTGTCGAACGTGCTGGACAATGCGGTGAAGTACACGCCCCAGGACCCGATTATTCTGGTGCAGGTGGTCACGCCCGATCTGGCCCACGTGCAAATACGAGTGCGCGATAATGGTGTCGGTATTCCGCGGAGCGAATTGAAGCGGGTGTTCAAGCGCTTCTATCGCGTGCTCACGCCCAGCGCTTCGCAGGTGAAGGGAAGCGGGCTGGGCCTCTTCATCGTGCGCGCCATCGCCCGCCGTCATGGCGGCAATGCTTACGCCGAGAGCGAAGGCTCGGGCCGCGGCACCACGGTTACCATTCAGTTGCCGAGGAGCTCGCAGTGAACGAAATTCTGCTGGTGGAAGACGAAGAGCATCTGGCGCGCGGGCTGAAATTCAATCTGGAGGCCGAGGGTTATCCCACCACCGTCGTCGGTGACGGAGAATCGGCGCTCGACCTCCTGCTCAAGCAACGCGGCGAGTTTGATCTGCTGATATTGGACATCATGCTTCCCGGCAAGGATGGCTTTGCCGTCGCTACCGAGTTGCGCAAGGCGAGCAACTATATTCCGCTACTGATGCTGACCGCACGCGGGCGGCCGGAAGATGTGCTGAAGGGCTTTGCATCGGGCGCCGACGATTACCTTCCCAAGCCGTTCGATCTGGCGATTCTGCTGGCGCGCATCCGCAGTCTGCTGCGCCGCCGCGACTGGAGCCGGACGCTGCTTACCGATCCTCCCGCCGAGGCGCGCGTGGCGGAGCCCAAGGATGCGGATTCGCTGCGCGAGTTTGACGTGTATGTCTTCGACGACAAGCAAGTGGACTTTGGCACGCTCGAATTGCGGGCCAACGGGAATATCTTTCGCTTGACCTTGATGGAGGCCGAGCTACTACGCCACCTCATCCGCAACAGCGGCCGCGTCGTATCGCGCAAATCGATTCTCGAAGAGGTGTGGGGCCTGCACGAGGACACCGACACGCGCGCGATTGATAACTTCATCGTGCGGCTGCGGAAGTACATCGAGAAAGATCCGTCGCACCCCCAGCATCTGCTGACCGTGCGGAGCGTGGGATACAGGTTTCTGCCGACGCCGGTGGCTCTAGCGGCGGAAAAATGAACGTCACCCCAGAGGCGCCGAGACACAAAGAACTGGTTTCATAAGGTTGCTGTGCAGACAACGCCGCCGCGCGAACGGCAGGTCGATTACACTCTTGCAAAGTTTTCTCCGTGATCTCCGTGATCTCCGTGCCTCTGTGGTGAATGCTGTCTTCTGTTTTGGCATGCTCCTTATCGTCCGAATTTCAGCACATGAATGCCGGTGAATTTCCTCACTTCGGGCGCTCCGAAAAGCGTGTGAAGCTTTTCATCCTCCGCCGCGCCATAGTCAAAATTCTCCATCCGTGCGTCCGATCCATACGTCACAATCCACACATGCGGGAACTGCTGTGGATTCGCATCCAGTCGCTTCATCAGTGTGTACACATCGTCGCCCGCATCGTAATAGGGCGGCGCGAAGACATGCATAGCAGGCGCGTTGCCGGGATAGCGATCACGGTAGTAGTCGAGCATCACTCGGGTGTAGAAAGGGAAGAAGACAACAGCATCGCCGCGCGAAGCATTCGAGAGAATCGCATTGGAAGCGCCGCGCCAGTCCTCGCGCGGCTTGCTGTAATCGGCGACGATCGTGGGAATCGACATGGCGCACAGTGCGACCACCAGGATCAATCCGGCATGCCACTTACGAAGCGCGTCCATGCCCATCGCGGCCAGCAGGATCGTCGCCGGCAGGGAGAAGATCATGTAGCGCTGGATGAACAGCGGATGGCGCAGCGAGATCAGCGCAATGATCAGAACCGGCAGGCACGCCCACAACAGCACCAGCATCCCACGCCAGAAGTCATCGCCTCCGCGGCGACAGTTGCGGAAGATTGCAATGATTCCCGCAATCCACAAGATAAGCGCGACGACCATCTTGACGCCGCCGCCGCCGAAGAACATTGCCAGGCGCCAGAGCTCGCGTGGGCTCGGCCGCGCCATCCAGACAAAGTTCAAGTTCTCTGGCGAGGCGCGGAAAACATAGGTCAGACCGGGGAGTGCGGCTGCGAATATCACCGCGCCGCAGATCAGCAGTGGCTTCCACGGCGCCGGCTTGGCTTTGAAGAGCAGCGAGCCTGCCTGCGCCACCAGCACCAGAGCCGCAAAGTCGTGGCTGTAGAAGGCGAGAATGCCGGTGACAGTCCACAATGCCCAATCGCTGCGCCGTCCCAACTCCACCGCACGCTCAAACAAATACGACGACAACAGCACCAGCAGGATCGCCAGGGTGTAGCTGCGCGCTTCCTGCGAATAGGCAACGTGCGTCGGACTGAACGAGAGCAACGCCGCCGCGGCCAACGCCAGCGCCCATCCCATGAACTTGCGCGCGACGACAAAGATCAGCGGTATGGATGCAATGCCAAACAGTGCCGAGGGCAGGCGAAGCCACGCCTCGCTCAGGCCAAAGTGAGTCCAGCCGCGCATCAGCAGGAAGTAAATGGTTTGCAGGTTGGCTTCGCCGTGCCACCACACCCAGGCGAAGTGTTGCCATGAAGCTCGTGCCAGGGCGACGGTCGCGCCTTCATCAAGCCACAGACTCTTGCTGCCCAGATGCGACAGCCGCAGCCATGCTCCCGCCAGTGTCAGCAGAAGCAAGATAAGGTTGGCTTGCTTCGCGCCGGGCGACACATCGGATCGCTGCGTCGAAGGCGTGGCGAGGGCAGGCTCGCGGGCGGCGGGCATAACCAGTAAATGTAGCAGCTATGCGAGTGTCGGTCGCGCTGTGCCGGGTCCGGGTGCGCTCGACGTGGGTGGCGCGGTGAGGTCCGCGTTCGTCCCCAGTTCCGTCGGTTCATGCCGCAAGTTCGACACCGATGCATCCGACTTTTCCGCCGCAGCCAAGAGAACGCACAGCGCGACCCCCTCGGCGGCATCGGCGACTTCGGAGAGCGCGGGATAGGTGGGTGCAATCCGCAATATGCGATCGTCAGGATCTTTGCCGTAGGGATGCGTGGCTCCGGCGGGTGTCAGTTCGATGCCCGCTTCTTTGGCAAGGGCGACCACGCGTTGCGCGCAACCGTGAGGAACCTCGAGGGTGATGAAGTATCCGCCCTTAGGACGCGTCCAACTGACGCCCGGCAGGTGCGAAAGCTTGGCGTCGAAAATCTCGAGTACCTTCTGAAACTTCGGCGCGAGGATAGCCTGGTGTTTCTCCATCAAACGATGAATTCCATCCTCATCCCGCAGGAAGCGGACATGACGCAACTGGTTGACCTTGTCGGGACCGATGGTTCTTGGAATGAATCGCGCCAGCAGCCACTTCACGTTTTCCGGCGACGAAGCGAACAACGCCAGCCCGGCGCCGGCCAGCGTGATCTTGGAGGTCGACGCGAAGACAAATGGGCGGTTCGCATGTCCATGACGGGCGCACAGCTCGATCACGTTCGCGATCTCGAAGCGCTCGCCGGTGAGATGGTGAACGGCGTAAGCGTTGTCCCAATAGAGCCGGAAGTCGGGAGCGGCGGTCTTCATTACCGCCAGCCGTTCGATTACGGCATCCGAATAAACTGCGCCAGTCGGGTTGCTGTACTTGGGCACGCACCACATCGCCTTGATCGACGGATCAGCTGCCACCAACCGCTCGACTTCGTCCATGTCCGGCCCGTCTTCGCGCATTGCCACCGAGATCATGCGAATCCCGTAATCTTCGCAGATGCGGAAGTGGCGATCGTAGCCGGGGACGGCGCAGAGAAACGCAATCTCCGCGTGCTTCGACCAGGGCGCAGTGCTGTCGCAGGTCCCCTTCAGCAGCGAGTACATGACGGCATCGTGCATCATCGCGAGGCTGGAGTTATTGCCGACGATGACCTGTGCCGGCGGCGCACCCAGCATTCCGGAGAACAGGCGGCGCGCCTCGGGAATGCCCTGAAGTCCGAGGTAGTTGCGGCAATCGGTGCCGTCCTCGGCAACGTAGTCCGTCATGCCAGGAAGGGTCAGCAGTTCCACACTCAAATCAAGCTGCGCCGAGGAGGGCTTGCCGCGCGTGAGGTTGAGCTTGAGTCCCTTCGCCTTGAAAGCCTCGCAGCTAGCCTGGATCTGCGGACGGGTCTGGATGCCGTACGACTGTGGAACGGGGTTCATGTCTGGAAGACTATCACCACTTCACGGCGATTAGAACGACTTCGGCGGCGCGCCTTGCGTCCCTCACTGTGTTATCCCGCCCAAGGGCTTAACAGTTTGCTGAAAAACTCGGACCAGCAGATCCCCCGCGGGCTGAAGTCCTTGGTTGGGATGACACGCAAAAGGGGGCAACGGCATGGCTCTCTT
This sequence comes from Candidatus Korobacteraceae bacterium, assembly GCA_049798495.1. GTDB lineage: Bacteria > Acidobacteriota > Terriglobia > Terriglobales > Acidobacteriaceae > Bog-257. The sequence goes on from JBARGS010000220.1 coordinate 6,187, forward strand.
CTTACCGCGCCCGCGCCAGCACCAGGGTCACGTCGTCCGGCTGCTCGCCGCCGGCTATCCAGTCCTGCACTGCGCCGGTCACCGCCTCGCTGATGCGCACCAGCGGCTGGTCACGGTGCTGCCGTATCAGATCGATCAGCCGCTCTTCGCCGAACTCGCCGAATTCGTTCTCCGGCTCCGTGATGCCGTCGCTGTAGGCGACGAAGATGTCACCCGGCTCCATGCCGACTGTGCTCTCGTCGTAGGTGATGCCGTCAAACAGTCCAACCACCGTGCCCGACGTCTCCAGACGGGTGAGGCTGCCGTCGCCGCACATCAACAGTGGCGGCAGGTGGCCCGCGTTGGAGTACGTCAAGGATCGCGCCATGGCGTCGTAACAGCCCAGGAACATGGTCGCGTACTTCTCCGGCGGCGTACTGCGGAAGAGCTGGTAGTTCAGCGTCGCCATGAGCTGCGCCGGCGAGAGCTCGCTGTCGCCATTGCCGATGGGCAGCGCCAAAGCGTTGCTGCCCGACAAACCCGCGCCAAGCGCAACCGAGGCCAGCGTCTGCTCCGGCTCCAGCGAGTAGGCGCGAACGAAGGCGTGGACCGTGGCCATCAACAGCGCAGCCGAAATGCCTTTGCCGCTGATGTCGCCCACGGCCAGCATCAGCCGGTCCTCGCGCAGGGGGATGAAATCGTAGTAGTCGCCGCTGACGGTGCGCGCCGGCCGGCAAACGCCGTGTACCTCGAGGCTGGGCAGCCCGCTTAAGTCGGCAGGGAAGAGCAGCGTCTGCACCTCGTGCGCAATAGCCAGCTCGCCTTCCAGCCGGTGCTTTTCCTTCTGCTCGGCCATAAGGTTGCTCAGCGACTGCGTCATCGAGTTAAAGGACTGCTCCAGCGCTGCCATCTGGTCGCGGCTACGCACCTGAATGCGATGCGCAAACTCACCGCGATTCACATACTGCGTGGCGTGGTACAGCTCGCCCACCGAGCGGGTCATGCTGCGCGTGAGGCGCGCGCCGATAAACAACGCGATCAGCTCGATAATGCCGAAGAAGATCGCTATGCCAATCAGGACGTCGCGAAAGATGCCGGCCTTTTCGCCCAGGCTGGCGAACAGTGTGCCGTAGAGCAGGGAGGGGCGGGTGTCGACCACGATCAGGCCGCTCAACGGAGTTCCCGTGTTCCAGTCGATAACGTTGAAGCGGGTTCCAAAGGGGATGTGAATATCCAAGGCGTTCGACGGAGGCGGAAGTGTCCCGGCATCGATCCGAGTCGGGCCTTTGGCGTCGCGCTGGTCGAGGTTGACGCTTAGTGTCGATCCGCCGAGTTTGGTAGTGAAATGATCCTCGTTGGACGCGGGCTGGGAGCTACTGTCCGGGAGATTCGATTCTGCACCCCGCTTTGAGCCGCGGGCAGCAGCCGCCTCGGAAGGTTTCGGTGCACCCACTTGGAAATCGGGAGAAAACAGTGACACCGATCCCAACTCCGTCGTGGCCTCTCGCAGCAGTTCCGGCGTGATGGGCAGATTGGAAATCACCGTCAGGCGGTGGGGCCCCTCCTCGACTCTCTTGACGACACGCAGCTGCATCCGTTTGCCGTCGAGGACAAAGCCGGCGAAGTCGCCCTTGACCGCGGGCGAAGCGGCGATGGGTTTCGGAATGGCAGCTCGTCCCGGCTCCGACAGCACGAAGCCACCTTCGCCATCCCAGACGCTAACGGAGCGATGGCGGAAGTTCTCGTCGGAGGCGCTGGCGATCTCGGCGGCAAGCTGTTCGTTTAGTTTGCCCTCATGCGCCAGGGTGCGGAACTGGGTCGCCAGCGACTTGTTGGTCGCCTCCAGATGTTGCAGTTCGGATTGCAAGTCGGACATCGCGACATAGGTGGCGAACTGCCCGGCAAAAAGCCAGCCCGCGAGGCCCGCCATCGCTATCAGCAGGATGACGGGAATGACCCCGATGAAGATGTAGGTGACGATCAGCCGGTTGCGCAGCCGCCACATCAGAACTTTGCGTAACCAACGCACACCAAGCAGCAGTGCGAAGAGAACGAAGACGTAGGCGATGAAGCTGGTCCAGCCGCTCAGCATGGTGCCGGCGGGCGAGCGGGTGATCTGGCGCGACACTTCCAGGATCAGCGCCAGGCAGCCAAACCACAGCGTGACGCGGCCGAGCTTGGTCTTGGGGCGCAGAGTTCGCCGCACCAAGGCTCGCACTTCGTCGGAGGTTGGAAATCGCATCGCCATAATTAGTCGTCAGCTCTCAGCCATCAGAGCTTGACACGTACTTTACCGACTCCTAAGGTTAGGTGAGAAGCGCCGCGAGGCTACCCATGGACATGATACCTCTCAAACCAGAACGCAAGGCGCAACTGGAAGAGTACGCCGCACGACACGGGCAGGACCCCGCTAGCGCGCTCGACGACGCTTTGGCCGCTTACCTGGAGTGGGAGCGTCAGGATTTCGACGAGGCTGTGGAAGGCATACGCCGGGGTCATGAGGATGTAGAGGCTGGACGGGTCCGCCCTGCCGCTGATTTTCTTTCCAAGTTACGCAGCAAGCATGGCTTACCGCGTTGAAGTCTCGGCTCAAGCCGAGAGCGATGCAGAGGCCATTCTGGAGTGGCTAATAGCCGAGCATGCCGGAGAAACGGGGATTCGGTGGTTCCTCGCTTTGGAGGACGCGATTGCCTCGCTTGCGACATTTCCGGGGCGCTGCTCGATCGCACCCGAGAGCAAGGCATTTCCCTTCCAAGTGCGGCAGCTCCTTTACGGGCGCAGACCGCACGTTTATCGCATTCTATTCACTGTTGAAGGCGAAACCGTGAACGTTCTCCATATCCGTCACGGCCGGCGAAAACCTTTGTCCGGGCACTAAAGGCGCCAAGCCGTCTCGTGATAGCCGCGCCGTTCTTGCGCCGATTCCCGCACACCAAACATTCCGTAAAGCCGGAGCTCTTGCTAGAATCCGAGGGGCATAAGCCGCTGAAAAGCAGGCTGTTGTTTGCAGTGGCGAAGCTACCAGCCGGCCCTTTGCATCTTCCGGCGCGGTAAAGAATCTAACGAGTCCCTATGTCAGACACTCGCAATGTCATCATTATCGGCTCCGGCTGTTCGGGGCTCACGGCCGCAATTTACGCGGCGCGCGCCAACCTCAAGCCGCTCGTGATCGATGGCCACGAGCCCGGCGGCCAGCTTTCCATCACCACGCTGGTGGAAAATTTCCCCGGCTTTCCTGACGGCATCCAGGGCCCGGAGTTGATCGAGAACATGCGCCAGCAGGCGGCGCGGTTCGGCGCGGAGTTCATGCCCGGACACGTAGTCAGTGTCGATCTCAGCCAGAAGACCGCCGATGGTGGCAAGAAGCCGATCGAGGTCAACCTTGGCCGCGAGACCCTGCTTAGCCGTACGCTCATCATCTCCAGCGGAGCCTCGGCGCGCTGGCTGGGCCTGCCAAACGAGCAGGCGCTGATCGGCCACGGTGTTTCTTCATGCGCCACATGCGATGGATTCTTTTTCTCGGGCAAAGAGATTGCCGTCATCGGCGGCGGCGACTCGGCCATGGAAGAGGCGCTGTTCCTAACGCGCTTCGCCTCAAAGGTGACGCTGATTCACCGGCGCGACGAATTTCGAGCATCGAAGATCATGCTCGACCGCGCCCGCGCGCACAAGCAGATCGAGTTCCTCACCGACACCGTCGTCGACGACGTGCTCGACGTCAGCAAGAAGGAAGTCACCGGCCTGCGTTTGCGTAACCTGAAGAGCGGCGAACAGTGGGACCTGCCGGCCAGCGCCATGTTCTTGGGCATCGGCCACACACCCAATGCGCAGTTCGTCGGCGATCAGCTCGCGCGCGACGGCGAGGGCTACTTGATTCCCGACGGCTATGTCTGCTCGCGTGTGCCGGGCGTCTTCATCAGCGGAGATGTTGCCGATCGGCGTTACCGCCAGGCCGTGACGGCGGCGGGCACGGGGTGCATGGCCGCCCTCGAAGCCGAGAAGTACCTGGAAGAGATCGGGAAATAAAAGCTGCCATTGCAATGCAATTCGAACCGGAGGCCGACGAATTCGCACGCTCTAGCCAGGCAGCAGAGTTTGTTCTGAGCCGCACGCCACTCAGGCCGCGCATTGGCGTCGTGTTGGGCTCTGGGTTGGGCAGCTTTGCTGACGAGCTCGAACAACCCTCGGTCACCCCTTTCGAGCAGATACCTTTTTTCCCCAGGAGCACGGCTATCGGTCACGCGGGTCGCCTCGTCATCGGCGCTTCCGAAGACATTCCTCTGGCGGTGATGCAAGGGCGCGTCCATCTCTACGAGGGTTATTCGGCGCAGCAAGTCGCATTCCCCATCCGCGTGCTGGCGCGGCTGGGAGTAAAAGCCGTTGTGCTGACCAACGCTGCCGGCGGCATCAACCCTGACTATGGCAAAGGCGCGCTGGTGGTGCTGCGCGATCACATCAACCTGCAAGGGCAGAATCCGCTGACCGGCGCCAACGACGACCGGCTGGGACTGCGCCATCCCGACATGACCGACGCCTACAACGCGCAATTTCGCCGCTTCGCCCTGAACGAATCAGAGCTGGTCGGCGGCGATATCTTCGAAGGCGTCTATGCGGCGGTCACCGGACCAAGCTTCGAGACACCGGCGGAGATACGTTTTCTGCGTGCCATTGGCGCCGATCTGGTGGGCATGTCGACCGTGCCCGAGGTCATTGCCGGGCGCCACCTGGGCCTCGAGGTGCTCGCCATTTCCTGCGTGACGAACATGGCAGCCGGAATGACGGGAGAGAAGATCACCGCGGAAGAGGTGCTGGAAACCGGCGAGTTCGTTCGAGGAAAGTTTCTGGCGTTATTGCGGTCGGTGCTGCCTAAGATCGCTGCCTATATCTCTGCCGATAGCGAGTCACCGCTTTGTCAACACGGAGACCGGGAGGACGGGAAGCGTTAAGACAGGTTCGGCAGGTTTCTCGAAGGTTGCAAGAGGCATTCAAACGAAAACGGTGGATCGTCCTCTCGGAGCGACCCGCCGTTTTCTTGCTGGCCGAAACTATCGCAAATGTTATGCCGGCAATCCTTCCGACGACGGAATAATGATATTGGTCGCGGCCTATCCCGCCATCGTATTTCTTCGTGACCTTGAATAACTCGAGGCGTCCGTCGGCGGCGAGAATCTTACACCGTTCCCGAAGCGCTTGCATCTCCGCTTCGGTGATGGGCTGAAAGCCGCGCGCAATCGCCAGATTCTGCTGCAAGACATCCATCGAATCCACAGCGCTGATGGTGGCAGCGACCGGCAAACTGGGCATAGCGCAAAGCTTCTTCAGGAGTCGCCGCTCCGAGGGTGACGATCTTGCCGCTCTCGCAACTACTTCTTCTTGTTCTTATTGTTGCCGCTCGGGACTACGCGAAGGTTGTTCGTCACCGAGAACACGTCCGGCACCTGGTTGGCGCGCATGGTGCACAGTCCTTTATCCGTCTCGTTGTCCACCACGCCATCCAAAGTGACGTGTCCGCCCTTCACGATGATGTGGATCGGTGGAATCGAGAGGTTGGCGTACTTGAACAGCGGCCCATAACCGTAGATGGCTCGGTAAACCGCCCGCCGGATCTGATCGTCTAGCGGAGATGGAGGCAGCACCTCGATGTTGTTGACGACCTTCTCCACTCCCTCAATTTTCTTGACGGCATTTTCGGCGTCGGGCTTGACGATGGAATTCGCCACCTGCCCTTCCAGGATGACGGTGCGCCCCTGCAGCTGGAACGCCAGGTTATCGAAGACGCCGTAATACGGGATCATCAGCAGTTCGTGGCGAATCTCCCGGACTAATTTGTCCTGGCTTTCCGCCGATAGCGCCTCGTTGGCCTCCTGCGGCTGCTGGCCGCCGGCCGGCGGAGTTTGCACCGACTGGTTAGAGGCTGGGGGCGGCGCCTGCTGAGCGGCTCCGACCATGACGAGCATTAAGAGCGCGGCAAACAAGACAGCGACCGATTCGTACCGGGTGCGCATGAATCCTCCTCTTCGCGTCAGAGACTTTACATCAACAAGGAAGACGGTGCCAAATTCTGCATGGCGAGATATTACGATGCTGGAACGCGCCGCGTCGTCGCCTGTGCCAGCGGCGCGGAAAGGCATTCACCACGGAGACCACGGAGAACGGAAGCCAAGTCCTCCGTGCTCTCCGTGGTCTCCGTGGTGAACAGCAGCTCTTAACGTTGCGCAAAGGTGCCTACGTGGACACGAAAAACCCGCAAGAATTTGCTCCCCTTTCCGGGCAGGAAATGATTTAATTTTCCTCCGAGCAAATCCAGATTGAGTTCCGTTTGAAGGATGCCCATCCCGTACCATCGGGATCCACGCATGCAGAGACGCATCGTCACCGTCGCGCCTGTCGTCCTCCTTGTGTCCAGCCTGCTCATGGCCTTGCTTGCTCCGCTTGCGGCACAGGAGAACTCCAGCAGCCTGGAGTTGCTGACAGTTGACGACGCAGTGAAGCTGGCGCTGGCGAACAATCGCTATCTGAAGATCGTCACGCTGAACCTGGACAGTTCCAAAGACAAGCTGGAGGCCGCGAAGACACACCGCCTGCCATCGTTTGGGATTTACACTTTTGCCTCCCAGCTGCTGACCCCCATCAACTTCGTGGTTCCGGCGGGACAGTTCGGCACGTTTCCCGGGATTGGACCGATTCCCGCCACCAATAGCAACATCACCACCCCCAGCCAGCCGTCGGCTTACATCTTTGCTACTGCCTCGCAGCCGCTGCTCACGCTGTACAAAATCAACCTTCACGTGCATGGGGAAGAGCTATCGGTACAGCAGGCGACGCAGGAGATCCGCGAGGAACGGAACACGATCGTGAATCAGGTGCGCCAGGCCTACTACTCGATCGTCGAGATCCAGAACGTGATTGAAGCGACCGAGGCCAGTATCAAGCAATATGAGGAACTGGATCGCATCACGCAGGAGTATGTTGCCGAGAAGGTTGTGCTGCAGTCCGACAGCCTGGAGGTCAAGGCCAAGCTGGCCGACGAGAAGCTGAAGCTGCTGCAGGCGCAGGACAAGCTGCAAACCGCCAAGGAGACGCTGAACGACTTGCTGGGCCGCGATCTGAACGTCGACTTCCGCGCCACTGAGGACAAGCAGCTGTCGCCCTTGGAAGAGGACCTGAAAGCCGCGCAGGCTATGGCGTTGGCGCAGAATCCCACAGTGAAAGAGGCGGAGATCAAGATTCAACAGGCCGACAATGTCAGACGTCTCGCAAAGTCAGAGTACATCCCGGATCTCGCCGCTTCGTTTCATTACCTTTCGCCGTTTGGCGTCAATTTTGTTCCCACGAATGTGATGGGACTCGGCATTGAACTCAACTGGGAGCCGTTCGACTGGGGGCGCCGGCGAGATGTGGTCAACGAGAAGACGGTCGCAGTGGAGCAGAGCAAGTTGAACCTGACGCAGACTCAGTCGAATGTGCTGATCGACGTGGACAAGGAGTTTCGCGCGCTGCAGGAGGCGCGGATGGCGGTGGACGTGGCCGGCGCCCAGCAGGAGGCCTCGCGTATGAAGCTGCAAGAGGTCACCGACCAATACTCGCAGAAGACCAAGCTGCTGCGCGACGTGTTGCAGCAGCAGGCGGCGGTGGAAAAAGCCAATGCCGACTACAACGAAGCGATCGCCTCCTTCTGGACGGCCAAGGCCAACTTCCAGAAAGCGGTAGGCGAGGATTAGCAGATATGACCTACGCAAGTAGAAGACATTTCATAAGGCGTTTTGAAAGGGCACGGCTTCAGCCGTGTCGTCCGGAGACCGAGCTGGTTAGTTATGAGATACCTTCTAAAACGCCTGACCACGCCGCTCTCTTGCTGGCGACACTCCTCGCGATCGCGAGCCTTCTAGGCGGCTGCGGGAAGTCCACTCCGGAAAAGCAGCCGACGCCGGTGCGCACCGCGTTGGTCTCGAAGATCGACACCGGAAGCAGCAATGTCTACTCGGCCAACATTCAGCCCTATCAGCAAGTCGACATGTCATTCAAGTCGAATGGTTACCTGGTGAGTATCAAGCAGGTGCGCGACGACAACGGACACGTGCGCAACATCGACCAGGGCGACTACGTCGCGAAGGGCACGGTGCTGGCCGTGGTGCAGAAGGACGATTATCAGCAGAAGCTGGATCAGGCCAATGCACAACTGGCGCGCGCGCAGGCCGAGCACGAGCGCGCTTCTCTGTCGTTCCAGCGTATGTCGGTGCTGTACAAGACTGGCGCTGCCACGCAACCCGACTACGACGACACCCGCGCGCAGGACCAGAGCACCCAGGCTGCGGTCGATAGCGCGAAAGCTTCCATCGCCGAGGCGCAGTTGGCGCTCAGCTATTGCGAGCTGCGCGCGCCCTTCGACTCGTGGGTCCTGAAGCGCAATGTTGATGTGGGCACGCTGGTGGGTCCGGCGACAAACGGATTCACGCTCGCGGATACGCGAACGGTGAAAGCCGTCTTTGGCGTTCCCGATACGGCGATTGGCAGGATCAAGCTGGGCAGCCCGCAGACGGTGACGACCGAAGCTCTCCCCACCCCCTTCTCCGGACATGTCACGGCGATCTCGGCGGCAGCCGATCCCAAGAGCCGTGTCTATTCGGTCGAGGTCAGGATCGACAATCCGCAGAATCTGCTGAAGGCAGGAATGATCGCGAGCATCACGATTGGCACACCTTCGCCGGCGGGAGGCGTCATGGTGATGCCGATTTCCGCGGTCGTGCGGAATCCGACGAATCCTGAGGGCTTCGCGGTGTTTGTGACCGAGGGAAGCGGTGACTCGGTGAAAGTACGCACGCAGGATGTGACCCTGGGCAATACGTATGGGAATATGATCGCGGTCCACAGCGGTGTGAAGGTGGGCGATCGCGTGGTGACGTCGGGGACGAACATGATTCGGGATGGGGAAGAGGTGAGGATTATTCCGTGACGCTGCCGAGAATCGTGGAGGGACCTGCTGTTCGCATCCGCATCATTGGAGTGGGACAGAACAGCAGGTCCCTCGACTCGCTGGCGCTCGCTCGGGATGACAAGACTAAAGGAGGCTTGTTGCGGCACAGCTGAAGCTGCGCCCCTTCAAGACTAAGACCCAATGACGACGCATCACAAATCCGACGCTGAGATCATTGCAACCACGCACAACACTGCTCGCTTCTTTACCGAGCACCGGCAGGTCGGGCTGATCCTGCTGCTGGCGACCTTCGTTTGGGGCTTCTACGGCTATCACAACATGCCCAAGCGCAAGGACCCGGACATCCCGGTGCGCGTGGCGCAGGCGCAATGCCAGTGGCCGGGAGCGACGGCCGAGCAGGTCGAGCAACTGGTCACGCGTCCCATCGAGAATGCCGCGGCGATGAATACCACGATTCGTCCGCCCAGTCCTTCCAACTTCGGGATTCGCTCGATGAGCTTTCCCGGACTGTCGGTCGTCTACATCCAGCTCGCCGACAACGTGAAGGACAAGCAGAAAGAGTTCAGCGACATCAATCTGAAGCTGAACCAGATCCAGCTTCCGCGCGGCGCCGGGCCCATCCAGTTCAACAGCAACTTCGGCGACACGGCGGCGCTCATGCTCACCGTCGCCAGCCCCAACGTGACGCCAACAGAAGTGGCGCTGCGGGCCATCGCCATCCGCAAGGCAATTGAAACGACGCGCGCCGCGCTGCCCAAGAATTCGCCGCAGCCGCGGGTCAGCGTGATCTACGCCTTTCCACTTTCCGTAGCGGCGGGGCCGGTGCGTACCAACTTCGAGAACATTGCCGAGATCGCGCGCAGCCGCGGCACTCTGAAGGACCTGCACTTTTTCGACGGCCCCGGCTACGTCGGCCTTGACGCCAGCACCAGCGTCGATGACGAGACCATTCGCCAGCGCGGCGCGGATCTCATCAAGAACAATCTTCATCAGTCCGAGCTATATCCGGATGCCTGGTCGCCGGCGATCATCCGCGATCCCGCGAATACCGAGGCCGAACTCGCCAAAGTCGCGGGCGCGAAATATTCCTATCGCCAGCTCGACAACTACACCGACCTGATCCAGCGCACGATGCAAGGCGTGCCGGAGACTTCTACCGTAAATCGCTCGGGCGTGTTGCAGGAGCAGATCTACCTGGATTACTCGCAGCAGCGGCTGGCGCAATACGGCTACGATCCGTCAAAGCTGAAGGACATTCTCAACGCGCAGAACATCACGTTGCCGGCGGGCTCGCTCGAGGTTGGCCCGCAGGACCTAGTGATCAATCCCTCCGGCCTGTTTCCCGACGCGCCGGCCATCGGCAACGTCATCATCGGTGTGTCGTCGTCCAACAGCCCGGTCTATCTGCGCGATCTGGTCGACATCTCGCGGACGTACCAGAGCCCTCCAACGTTTCTTAACTATCTGACCTGGCGCGATCCTCAGGGCCAGTGGGTGCGCAGCCGCGCCATCTCGCTGGGCATCAACATGCGCTCGGGCCAGCAGATCGATCTCTTCGGCGAGCATGTGAAGGAGAAGCTCGACGGCATCAAGCACTACCTGCCCGACGACCTGGTGATCGTTGCCACCTCCAGCCAGCCAGTACAGGTGAAAGAGCAGATCGACCTGTTCATGGACGCGCTGTATGAGGCGATCGGGCTGGTCGTGATTGTTTCGCTGATCGGCTTCTGGGAGTGGCGTTCCGCCGTGCTGATGGCGATCTCGATTCCCATCACGCTGGCCATGACTTTCGGCACCATCTATGTGTTGGGAATCGACATTCAGCAGGTGTCGGTGGCGTCGCTCATCATCGCGCTGGGGCTGCTGGTCGACGATCCCGTGGTGGCCGGCGATTCCATCAAACGCATGCTGGCCGAGGGACAGCCGCGCATCGTCGCGCCCTGGCTCGGGCCCACGAAAATTGCCACGGCGATTCTCTACGCCACGCTTACCAACATCGTCGCTTACCTGCCGTTTCTGATGATCACCGGCACGACCGGCGAATTCATCTACAGCCTGCCGGTGGTGATGACGGTTGCGCTGGTTTGTTCGCGGCTGGCATCGATGACGTTCATTCCGCTACTGGGTTATTACCTGTTGCGGCCGGGCAAGCCCGAGCCTCCGATTGAAGAGCGCCGTTCCAAGGGCTTTACCGGAAAGTACGCGGCGGTCGCGAAGTTCGCCATCGAGCATCGCTGGAAGGTGGCGATCGGATCGCTGGCGTTTCTGCTGCTCGGCGCATTTTTCTTCTCGCAGTTGCAGACGTCGTTCTTCCCCGACGACGTGCAGTACTGGTCGTACATCGATGTCTGGCTGCCCAACGATGCCAACTTCGGCGCTACCAACCAGGCGGCGCAGCAGGTGGAGCAGATCATCCGCGAGCAGGCCGCATTGTATGGGAAGAATCATCCGCAAAAGGACGGTTCGCCGTCGGAGATTCTGCGCTACGTCACGACGTGGGTGGGCGGAGGCAGCCCGCGCTTCTGGTTCTCGGTGTCGCCGCAGCCCAAGCAACTTAATTACGCGCAGGTGCTGGTGCAGTTGACCAACAAGGACATCACGCCCGATTTCGTCAGTCAGGTGCAGCCGGTGCTGTCTTCGCGGCTGCCCGGCGTGCGCTGCGACTACCGGCAGTTGCAGACCAATCCGATCAACTATCCGATCGAGATTCGCGTGGTCAGCCAGGCCGACGTGGGCACGGCGCAGAGCGCTGAGGACATCGCCGAGATGCGCCGCATTGCTTCCAAGGTGGAGGACATCGTGCGCTCGGCGCCGGCGTCGGACCGCGTACGCAACGAGTGGCAGAAGGAGAGCTTCCAGGTCACGCTTCAGGTCAACCCGGATCGCGCCAACCTGGCGGGCATCACCAACATGGACGTGGCCAACTCCGCCACCAGCGCCATGAGCGGCACTACGGTTACGACACTGCAGGATGGCGACAAGAATATTCCCGTGGTAGCACGATTGAAGATGAACGAGCGCGCCCGTCTCTCCGACATTCAGAATCTGTACGTCTACTCGCAATCGTCGCAGGACGCGACCAAGATTCCGCTGGTGCAGGTGTCCGACATCACCAACAGCATGACGACGAACCGCATCATCCGCATCGACCACTTCCGCGAGATGTCAATCTATGCCTTCCCCGCGCCGGGACACCTGGCATCGGAGGTCACCAGCTACGCTCTGCCGAAGCTCTCCGAGTTCGAGAAGAGCGTGCCGCCGGGCTACAAGATCACCGTGGGGGGCGAGTACAACAAACAGCAGGATGGCTTCCGCAATTTGACCATGGTGCTGGCGATCTCCGTGCTCGCGATTTATCTCGCGTTGCTTTTCCAGTTCAACAACGCGATCAAGCCGCTGCTGGTCTTTGCCGCGGCGCCTTACGGAGTGGCGGGCGCGATCTTCGGCCTGTGGGTGATGCGGACTTCGTTCGGCTTCATGGCGTTTCTCGGCATTGCCAGCCTGATCGGCGTCATTGTCAGCCACGTGATCGTGCTCTTCGACTTCATCGAGGAGATGCACGCCAAGGGCGAACCCTTCGAAGAGGCAGTGATCGACGCGGGGATCATTCGCCTGCGGCCGGTCATGATCACCGTGGGCGCAACGGTGCTGGCGCTATTCCCCCTGGCCATGCACGGTGGCCCGTTATGGCAGCCGCTCTGCTACGCGCAAATCGGCGGGCTGACAGTGGCAACGTTTATCACGCTGCTGATGGTTCCGGTGCTGTACTCGATCTTCGTGCTCGACCTGAAGTTCCTCACCTGGGACGCAAAAGAACAAGCGGGGGAAGTAGAGAAGCACAAAGCTGCCTCGGCTCCTGCACCTGCACCAGCGCAGAGTTGACCTCGGCATACCCGGCTTAGGGTTGCGAAGATACCGCGATTTGCCGATGCGCCTCCTCGATGGCGCTTAACAGGCTCTCACTGAATCCCAATTGTCGCGCCTGCGGCATCGTCAACTTCAGTTGCTGTGCGCAAGCCGCTACAGCGTGGGGCAAATCAAACGGCTCCGCCACCAGCATGCCGCTTTTCGCATCTGGCCAGAGAAGAAACGACTGCGGATCCTGGAACACGTCTTTGCAGTCCGCGTTCGCTGCGGCAACGTTCCTCGTCTGCAGCGCCGGCAGAACCAAAGCGCCTATGGTGCTGCCGTCTGTGGCCGTGTCAGTGTATGCAGAAGCGCCCGCCGATGCCGCGACCAGCTTCGTCCAGTCCACCGGCGCCCCAGTGTTCATGTCGAACACAAGTGCCGTCCGGCGGCTGTCGGGATGCGCCCCTCCGCAGAACACCTCGTCGGACGCTACGAGGCTAAGAAAGTGCGGCCCCGTCATTGTCATCTCGACCGTTCGCGACCAATCGTCCGAGGTCGTGTTGTCGCCGGTTGTGTCGCCCACCTGCTTGTCGCAATCTTTCACCGCTTGCGCAAGCCGCTGATTCAGCCGTGTCAGCGTTGCATTGATGCGTTGCTCGGCGGGATTGCGTGGGTGGGCAATCAGCGGCCACAAATCCACGCCCTGGCGCAGTTGCTTCACAGGGGCCAGCTGTATCGTTCCGGCACCGGGGGTGCTTGCTGTTTCGGGGCTCGTTTGCAACCTGGCCGATGCGAGGGAGGGAAGAAGTAAACACGACAACATCACAATCACTCGTTTCATCGGAGTCCTCCGGAGTTCCCGCCGTAATTATGGGGCAGGTGGGGCACTGCGCTAGGGTGTGATCTCCCAGACCACCCCGGCTCCGGCGCCGCCTCCACCGGCGTTCGTCGTCGAATACAGATTGCCGCTGGCGTCGAGGGCCACGCTGCCGTAGGGATAGACGCCTTGGCCGCCCTGGCCGAAGTTGTAGAGATTGGTCTCGGTCCAGGTGTCGCCGGAGCGCGACAGTTTGAAGGCAGCGCCAAATCCGGAGCCGCCGCTGGGCACCGTGCCATACAGATTGCCCGTAGCGTCCAGGGTCAAACTATCATCCGGACCGTCAGAAGATGCGGGAAAGGCATAGAGCTTATGGAAGATCCAACTGCCGTTCGAGGGCTGTAGCTGGTAGACCGTCCCGCCGACGCTTGCCGTGCCGCCGTAAAGATTGCCTTCTGCGTCGAAGACCACGCCCCCGATAGGGGTGGAGCCGTCTCCGTTGTTTTGAAACGTATAAAGAGTCTGTTCTGTCCAGCCGGAGCCGGAGGGGCTCAATTCATAAACCGTGCCGAAGCCGATCCCTCCACTCGACGTCGTGCCGTAGAGATTGCCGGCGGCATCGAGAATCACGCCGCCAACAGGATTCTCGCTGTGCGTGAAGGTGTAGAGAATGGTCTCGGTCCAACCGCCGCCTTGCGGTGTCAGCTTAAAAACCGTGCCTACGCTACCGTAGCCCTGAGTTGTGCCGTACACATTGCCTGCCTGATCGAAAACCAGATCGCCTTGTCCGGGATAGGCGCCATCGCTGCCACCGGTGAAGCGATGCAGCACTGTCTCCGTCCAAGGGCAACTCACTCTCTGGCATGGTTGCGCTGGCGGTTTGAGGTTGAAGACGACGCCGAACGCGCCATTGCCGCCGCCATAGGCCGTCGTACCGTACAGGCTGCCATCCGGACCGAAGACGACCCGGGCTTCAGGACTTCCGCCGTCGGTGTCACCTGTAAACGAGTACAAGGGTGCCGGGGTCCAGGCGGAGCCATGACGCGTCATCTTGAATACCACGCCTCCTCCGTAGGCTCCTCCCAGCGCCGTCGTACCGTATAAGTTTCCCGCTGCATCCACGGTTACGCCGGCGTCAGAGTGCGCTCCATCCTGCCCGCCGGTGAACGTGTGCAGGACGCTGTAAGTCTGCGCCTGTGCCGCCGGAGCCAGCACAATCGCAGACACTAAGGCGGCCATGACCGGAAAGATTGTCGCGCGCGCGATGGCGGCAAAAATCTGCCGGCTAGAGCTTTGTAGGAACGCCATGGAATTCTCCTTGTCCAGCTAACTCGGCTGAAGTTTCGATCGTGACCGGTCCTGGATACTACGTGGTTGTGGCGCGGTATGAAAGCACCGAGATTCTGTGCCAGCCGGCAGTCGCTGTCAAGACGATTGGCGCTTTGTATTGCGCGATGGGGGAGTGCCGCGTCCAATATGGCTGGACAAAATGGACGGTGACGCCTCCCGCAGGAGGACGACGCGGACTGTTCTCCCAACGTAGTACGTCGTGCTGGAAAATCCGGCGCCACCTGGTGTAAAGTGCGTGGCAGCAAACCACAAATCACAAACCATCAAGGGTCGCACTCGGTAAGGAAGAGGGAGACAGGATGAGAGACGCCAGACAGCTTTTCAGAACGGTTCGGGGCAACGGCCTTCAAGCATCAGGCTCTGTACTGGCGCTGGTTTGCGCGCTGATACTGGTGCCAGCACCCCTAGCACAGGCTCAGACATTTGCTGTCATTCACAGCTTTACCGGCGGCGGCGACGGCTGGGCTCCCATAGGAACCACCATCAACGGAGGAGGAACCATTTACGGCAGCGAGCAAGGCGCCTGCTGCGGTGGAATCTTCAAGATGCAGCGCTTCGGTACAGCCTGGATCCTTTCTCCGCTGTATACGTTCTTTGCCGGGGGGCCGGACGGTGTAAACCCTGGGCCCGTAACCATCGCTCCAGATAGCAGCCTCTACGCTGCCACCAGCGCGGGCGGCATTCTAGGCGGCCAATGCGGTCAGACGGGATGTGGAGCCATTATCAACCTGCGGGTTCCGCCGAATGCCAGCGTCACTGCATTGCGTCCCTGGAATATCAGTTTGTCCTATAGCTTTGCACTCGCCAATGACGGAGCAATGCCAGGATCCTTAATGAGCCTCACCTTCGATGCGGCGGGAAATATGTACGGCACTACGCAATTCGGCGGCGTGGGCAACGGTACGGTTTTCCGGCTGATGCACGGCGACGGCGGCTGGCACGAGAGCGTTATCTACAACTTCTCCGCGCGGCCGGATGGAAATGTGCCGGAGAGCGGCGTGGCTGTCGATCCTGCCGGCAATATCTACGGGACGACCTCGCTGGGAGGAACGGCCAATTTGGGCACCGTCTTCGAATTGTCGCCCTCCGGCTCCGGATACACCGAGAAGGTGATCTACAACTTTCAGAATGGCAGCGACGGAAGCCAGCCTTGGGGAGAACTGGTTCTTGACGCAGCCGGCAATCTCTATGGCACGGCCACTTCCGGCGGCGATGGTAACGGCGGCACCGTCTTCGAGCTGACGCCTTCGGGCGGCAACTGGAACTTTAACCTGATTCATTCCTTCCCAGGTACTGGCGGCTTTGGACCGATGGCCGGGCTCACCATGGATTCGGCCGGTAATCTCTACGGCACTTCCCTCGGCGGACCTTCGGGACAAGGCTTCATTTACAAGCTCACGCGCACGGGAGGAGGAGGCTGGACGTTTACCGACCTGCACGACTTCACCGGCGCCGACGGCAGTAACCCAGCGGGTGTAGTGACGCTCGGTTCTGACGGCACGCTCTACGGCACCACCAAGAACGGCGGCGCCTTTAATAGTGGCCAGTGCGGCGCAGGCTGTGGCGTAATCTGGCAGATCACGCCATAATCGAAATCTCGCGACGAGAAAACGTTTTCGCGTAGCTGTAGACACACACGTTGGATCTCTAAGACATGAAGCGCGATCCCCGCGCGTGATCTAGCACCTAAGAGAACTCCAGGCATCTTCGGTGCTGGCCGCGCGGGGACGTTTCTTTCTGCGTTATACTTCGCCTAAGCGGAACCTTCCTCGGAGACAGCGCATCCAGTATTGTTGAGTTTCCTCCGGCTGAATTGAATGACGGACACCCTGCAATTCGTGGTTCAGTACGGCTATGCCCTGCTGTTTGGCTGGGTGTTGATCGAGCAGGGAGGCCTGCCCATCCCGGCTACGCCGCTGCTGTTGGCGGCGGGCGCGCTCGCCGGGCAAGGGAAGATGAACCTGGCCCTGGTCATACTGGCGGGAACCCTCGGATGCTTTGCCGCCGATCTGTTCTGGTATCACTTCGGCAAACGCCGCGGAGCCGTCGTGCTGAATTTGCTTTGCCGCATCGCCATGGAGCCCGACTCCTGCGTCCGCCGCACCGAGACGCGCTTCGAGAGGTGGGGCCCGCGCACCCTGCTGTTTTGCAAATTCATCCCCGGCCTGAATACGGCAGCGCCCGCCCTGGCCGGAATGGTGGCTCTCCCCTATCCGCGATTCATCGCTTTCGGGCTTGTGGGCGGGGTGTTGTGGACGACAGCCTACGCTCTGCTGGGCTTCCTCTTCAGCAAGCAACTGGACCGCATCGTCCGCGACGCGCATCTGTTCGGCAACGGATTGCTGATGCTGTTCTTCGCCGGCGTCGTTGCCTACGTGCTCTATCGCTGGCATGACCGGTACCAATTCATCGAGCAGGTCAAGGGCGACCGTATCACTCCGGATGAGCTGAAGCATCAGCTGGAGGCGGGCGAGAAGCCTGTCATTATCGACCTGCGTCATCCGCTGGATGTGCTGACCGATCCCCGGACATTGCCCGGCGCGCTGCAGATTTCTCCCGAGGAGTTGCAGGCGCGGAACCGGGAGATTACCCGCGATGGGGAGATCGTCCTCTTCTGTACTTGACCAAACGAAGCGACCAGCGCCCGGGTGGCGCTGCAACTCAGGAAGCTGGGAATACGCGGCGTGCGTCCTCTGCTGGGCGGATTTTATGAGTGGAAGAAGCTCGGCTTCCCGCTGGTGGAGGTGAGCGAGGTGCAAGTGCGGGTGGCGCCGATTTCTCCCATCGCGGCGCAGGGTTCGGCGTAGGGAAGGGCCGCGTGCCGTCCCTACGGGACTCCCTCCAATTTTTCTCGCCTACCCAGGACTTCGTCCTGGGCTAAACTGAGCCGCCCGCTGCGCGGGCTGATATTGGCTGGAGTTTAATCGGCTACGTGTTTGATTTCCGCTTCGGGGCCTGGAGTTTCGTCTGCGGGGACGGCTTCGCTCTTGGGCTTCGGCAGGGGAGCGGGGACGCTGGCTAGCCGCTTGGCGGGACGCGCCGACTTCTCGAACTTCCCGATGTGCCAGATGTCGCGTGAGTACTCCAGCACGGTGCGGTCGCTGGAGAACTTGCCGATACGCGCGACGTTGAGCACCGCCTTGCGCCACCAGGTCGCTTCGTCGAGATACTCGCCGTCGATGAGTTGCTGGGTTTCGACGTAAGCGGGGAAGTCGGCGATGTGGAAGTAGCGGTCGCCGCGATGGACGAGCTCGTCGAAGACCCAGCGGAAGAGTCCGTGCTCGTTGGGACAGAAGCGATCCGAGGCCAGCGCGTCCATCACCTCGCGGACCGACTCGTCGTTGTCGTAGCGTTCGTGAGGATTGTACGAGCCCTTCTGCTGCATCTCGCGAATCTCTTCGGCGCGCAGCCCGAAGATGTAAATGTTGTCCTCGCCGACTTCTTCGGCAATCTCGATATTGGCGCCATCGTAGGTGCCAATGGTGAGCGCGCCGTTCATCGACAGCTTCATGTTGCCGGTGCCGGACGCTTCCATGCCGGCCATGGAAATCTGTTCGCTCAGGTCGGCGCCGGGGATGATCAACTGCGCCAGCGAGACGCGGTAGTCGGGCAGGAAGGCGACTTTGATGTAGTCCCGCGCCTTCTCATCTTCATTCACCACTTCGGCGACGCTGTGGATCAACTTGATGATCTGCTTGGCGGCCCAGTAGCCGGGCGCAGCCTTGCCGGCGAAGATGTAGGTGCGCGGCACGCGCGGCGTTTCTCCACGCTCGACAATGCCGAGGTAGTCGTGGATGATGCCCATCACGTTCAGCAGTTGCCGCTTGTACTCGTGAATGCGCTTGATCTGCACGTCGAACATCGAGTCGGGATCGACCGAGACGCCGCTGAGATCCTGGATCACGCCTGCCAGCTTCAGCTTGTTCTGCCGCTTCACTTCCTTGAAGTTCTGTCGGAACTCTTCGTCCTCGGCGAACGGCTCCAGATCGCGCAGCTTGCGCAAATCGGCGATCCACTTGTTCTCATCGAGAGTATGGCTGATGAGGTCAGTGAGCCCCTCATTGGCTTTCATCAGCCAGCGGCGCGGGGCGATGCCGTTGGTCTTGTTGCTGAACTTCTCCGGCCAGACCTGGGCGAACTCCGGCACCAGCGAATTGACGATGAGATTGCTGTGCAGCTTGGAGACGCCATTGACCGAGTGGCTGCCCACGATGCAGAGGTGCGCCATACGCACTTGCTTTTCGTAGCCCTCCTCGATGATCGACATCTTACGCAGCTTTTCGTCGTCGAGGAAGGAATACTGCTTCATCTCGCGCAGAAGCTTGTGGTTGATGTTGAAGATGATCAGCATGTGCCGCGGCAGCACTTTTTCCAGCAGCGGCACCGTCCACTTCTCCAGCGCCTCGGGCAGCAGGGTGTGATTGGTGTAGGCCAGCGTCTGTTGCGTGATCTCCCAGGCCTGCTCCCAAGGCAGATGATCTTGGTCCAGCAGGATACGCATTAGCTCGGCGACGGCCAGCGCGGGATGCGTGTCGTTCATCTGGATGGCGACTTTTACCGGCAGCAGCTCGATTTTCTTGTGCTGCTGGCGGAAGCGGCGCATCAGGTCGCCGATGGCGCAGGCGACGAGGAAATATTCCTGCACCAGGCGCAGTTCCTTGCCGCTCATTACTGAGTCGGAGGGATAGAGCACGCGCGAAATGTTTTCCGACTGGATCTTCTGCTCGACGGCGCGAATGTAATCGCCGCGATTGAAGATTTCGATGTCGAAGTCTTCCGAGGCGCGCGCCGTGAACAGGCGCAGCCAGTTCACCGTCTGGCCGAGGTAACCGACAATCGGCATGTCGGTGGGTATGCCGAGCACGATCTTCTGGCCGGTCCATATCTGGTTGGCGCTATCTTCGTTCTCGCGATCGCCCTCGACGCGCCCGTACAGCGGAATATCGACGGCCTCTTCGAAGTGTTCGATCTGGAAGGGCGTGCCGTTGGCCTTCCAGCGGTCGGGCTTCTCGCGCTGGAAGCCGTTGAAGATCTCCTGCCGGAAGAGGCCGTATTCGTAGTCGATGCCGTAGCCGAAGCCGGGCATTCCCAGAGTCGCCAACGACTCCAGGAAGCAGGCGGCGAGACGGCCGAGGCCGCCGTTGCCCAGCCCGGCATCGTTCTCGCTGTCGAGCACCTCATCCAGGCTGACGCCGAAGCCGGCCAACACCTCGCGGCACAGCTCCTCCACCCGCAGGTTCGACAGGTTGTCGCCCAGCGAGCGTCCCATCAGGAACTCCATCGAGAGGTAATAGAGCTTCTTGGAGTCCTTATGGCGATAGCGCGACTCGGTCTCCAGCAGGCGGTCGACAATGCGGTCGCGGATGGCCAGCGAGACCGGCTTGAGATAGTCGGCGGGCTTCAGCTCCGAGGTGGGCCGGACCAGGGTGTAACGGACGTGCCGCAGGATGGCCTCGCGCAATACTTCGGCGGGCCTAACCTGCGAAAGAAATTCCGGGGATGACATAGACAATGTCGGCCTGTCCGCTGCGAATGTTAATCGTCTCCCGGCGCGCTAACCCATCGCAGCGCCTTGGCAAAAGGGCGATTGACTCCGCGGAGCATGCCGTCGTTACCAGACCCAGCCGGAGCGGGTTCCTCCGCTAAAGGCTCAACCTCGACCTGCTCTCCTCGCCCATTCTACTGCCAACCGCCCGCCGGAGGACACCTCAATTGCACGGAGTGCTCCTCGCATTACCTCGGCAAGTCCAGGGGAAACTTGAGCTTGTCGGGGGCATCGAGATCGATCGGAACGGACGGCCGCCGTCGCCTCGCCGAAACCGCCCGGTCGCATGCGAGGGGCGAGACCACGTCAAATTTACTGTCCTTTCATGAATGTCGCGCCTTGCCGGTTGTCGCTATCCGCATGTACCCCTAGACTGGATGAGCCGTTACGAAGGGAGAGCGTGTTGTCTGAGGCGATCATTGAAGCTCGAGCGGTCGAGAAATATTACCCGCAGCCGGACGGCAATCGCATTGAAGTGATTGCCCCTACCGACCTGACCGTCTCGCCGGGCAAGATCGTCGGCCTGCTGGGTCCGTCGGGCTCGGGCAAGTCGACGCTGCTGCGCATGTTGACCGGCCTGTCGAAGCCTTCCTCGGGTCACGTGCTGTGGCACGGCAAGATCATGGACGGGCAGATTCCGAATGTGTCCATCGTCTTTCAGAGCTTCGCGCTCTTTCCCTGGCTTACGGTGCTGGATAACGTGGAAGCCCCGCTGATCGC
Organism: Candidatus Korobacteraceae bacterium; assembly: GCA_049798495.1. Lineage (GTDB taxonomy): Bacteria > Acidobacteriota > Terriglobia > Terriglobales > Acidobacteriaceae > Bog-257. The sequence goes on from JBARGS010000220.1 coordinate 27,382, forward strand.
TCGCGGCGTGGGCGCGATCGAGCGGCACAAACGAGCGCTGAAGATGATCGACACTGTCGGTCTCGACGGCTTCGAGACGGCGTATCCCAAGGAGCTCTCCGGCGGAATGAAGCAGCGCGTCGGCTTCGCGCGCGCTCTGGTAGTCGAGCCCGAGGTGCTCTTCATGGACGAGCCGTTCTCCGCGCTCGACGTACTCACCGCCGAGAATTTGCGCTCGGAGCTGCTGGAACTATGGCTCAGCAAGAAGATGCCGACCACGTCGATCTTCATCGTGACGCACAACATTGAGGAGGCGGTGCTGCTGGCCGATCGCGTCATCGTGCTGGGCCGAAATCCCGGGCGCATCCGCTCCGACTTTGAGATCGACATCCCGCAATATCGCGATCGCAAGTCGCCGCGCTTTCTCGCCTACGTCGACTACATCTACAAGACGCTGACGCGTCCCCAGGAAGAGGCCGCCGCTCCCGGCAAGACGGCGCAAGTTGCTGGCGATGGCCAGCAGCGCACCCGTACCAAGTTCCAGATGCTGCCGCACGCGCGGCCCGGCGGCATCGCCGGCTTCCTGGAATTGCTGGCCGATCGCGGTGGACGCGACGATCTCTACAAGCTGGCCGACGAGCTTTCGATGGACGTGGACGATCTGCTGCCGATTGTCGAGGCCGCGGCCATGCTGGGTTTCGCCGTGCTGCGCGAGGGCGATGTGGAGATCACGCCCGAGGGCCGCAAGTTTGGCGAGGCCGATATCCAGACGCAGAAGCAGCTGTTCCGCGACGCGGCGCTGAAGAACGTCGCCATCCTTCGCCTGATTGAAAATACCTTGCACGCCAAGCGCGATCACGCCATCGGTGAAGAGTTCTTCCGCGACATCCTGGACGAGCACTTCAGCGCCAACGAAGTTGAGCGCCAGTTTGAGACCGCGCTGAACTGGGGCCGCTACGCCGAGATCTTCGACTACGACTCCGAAAAGGGCCGCCTCTTCCACAGGGAAGACGCCGACGTGCCGGCGGCAGCGGAGTCCTAATGCCGTCGTTGAAATCGAATTGGCAGCCGGTTCGCATTCTGGGCAAAGGCCCCTGGTCGCTGCTGCCGGCGCAGACCTGGTCGGTGGTGACCGACTTCTTTCTCTTTGCCGCCGGACTGTCGCTGTTCTACGCCATCCTGGTGCTGGCGCGCAGCTGGTTCGGACCGTTCAATCCCCACATCGAGATCTCGCGCGACCCCTCCCATCTGCCGCTCTACGCCGCGTACTCACTGCTGCGCATCACGATTGCCTACGTCCTCTCGCTGGCCTTCACGCTCGTCTATGGCTATGTGGCGGCATACAACGCCCGCGCCGAGCGCATCATGATTCCGCTGCTCGACATCCTGCAATCGATTCCCGTGCTCAGCTTTCTGCCGGGGGTGATGCTGGCTATGGTAGCCCTGTTTCCGCACCACCAGGTCGGCGTGGAGATGGGCGCGATTCTGCTCATTTTTACCGGGCAGGTGTGGAACATGGCCTTCAGCTTCTACTCGTCGCTGAAGAGCATTCCGCGCGACATGCGCGAGGCGGCGAAGATCTATCGCTTCAACTGGTATCAGCGCTTCACGCAATTCGAGCTGCCGTATGCGGCCATCGGTCTGGTGTGGAACTCCATGATGTCGGTCGCCGGCGGATGGTTCTTCCTGATGGCCTGCGAGATGTTCGTGCTCGGCTCGCTCGACTTCCGCCTGCCGGGGCTGGGCTCGTATCTGCAAACCGCGGCCAGCGCCGGCGACACGGAAGCGATTCTGTGGGGCGTCGGCACCATGATTCTGGTGATCGTGCTGCTGGACCAGATCGTGTGGCGGCCAGTCATCGCCTGGGCGGAAAAATTCAAGATGGAGCAGGTGGAGAGCACCGATGCGCCGCAGTCGTGGTTCCTCGACTTGATCCAGGGTTCGCGTCTGCTGATCCGCTTGCGTAAGCGCGTCATTAATCCGTTGCGCGAGCGGCTGGCACTGCACTTCGCGCGGGAATTCGATCCTGAACGCGAAGAGGCTCCCCCGGCGGTCTGGAAAGTCTGGGCAGGACGGGCCATCGCAGCGCTGGCAGTGCTGGCTGTCTTCTACGCGCTGGTGCGAGCGATTGGCATGCTGACGGAGCTGAATGCCGGCGACTTTCACCAAATCCTGGCAGGAACGGCGGCGACCTTCGGCCGCGTGATGGTTGCGCTATTGATCGGCGCGCTCTGGACTATTCCCGTCGGCGTGGCGATCGGCTTCAATCCTCGTCTGGCGCGCATTGCCCAGCCGCTGGCGCAGATTGCAGCGTCGGTTCCGGCGACGGCGCTGTTCCCCATTGTGTTGCTGGTACTGATCCGCATCGGCGGCGGACTTGGACTGGGCTCGATCATCCTGCTCCTGATGGGGACGCAGTGGTACATCCTCTTCAATGTGATTGCGGGGGCGATGGCAATCCCGACCGATCTGAAGGAAGCCTCATCGCTTTTCAAATTCGGCAGCGGCCTGCGCTGGCGAACCTTGATCCTGCCGGGAATCTTTCCCTACCTTGTCACCGGAATGGTGACGGCATCGGGGGGAGCCTGGAACGCCAGCATCCTCGCCGAGTACTTCCGCCTGAAAGATCACACCTACACGACGGTCGGCCTGGGTGCGACCATCTCGCGCGCCACCGACTCGGGCAACTTCGCACTGCTGCTGGGCTCGACGGTGGTGATGGCGATGGTGGTGGTCACGGTGAACCGCCTGGTGTGGCGAAGAATGTACCGACTGGCCGCGGAGCGGTACACGCTGGAAGTGTGAGGGGCCGCTTTTCGCGTTTCGCTCTTGGCTTTCGCTACACCTTTCGCTTCTTTGCCCAGCCTTCTGAGTGATCAGCCTGGCCGCATCGCCATGCTGATCTCGCGCCGGCTAGCATCGCAGAGCATCAGCGTATCTGTTGATACTCGGCCTTGGCTTGCTTCAACACAGGTATGTCGGGGTCGGCGTCTTTCCACAGGCCGAAGAACTCCTGGTAGCTGTTGCGAGCCTTGATGGGGTCTCCCGCCAGCGCGTACGCCCGGCCGAGTTGAAGGCGCGCCAGCGCCGCTAGCGGACAATTCACCGCGACGCCGCGCTGATCCTGAAACTTGCGGAATTCGGTGGCCGCTTCATTTCCTTTGTGCAGTGACAGGTAGGCCAGGCCCCGTATATACACGGGATAGAGAGAGCCACCAACCTCGAATTGCGGAAGCGGGGTAGCAAGTTCGTAGGGCCCGGCGGTTTGAAGTACGTCGAGGGCCTGGGCTGAATTGCCACGGCTGATCGCGATGGAAGCGTAAATGGCAGGAAGCCAGTAACGGTTGATCACGGTGTTCAGGGGAAACTGGACCGCTAAATCGTCGGCGAGGTGCTTTGCCCGGTCGGCATCTCCAATCCGAGCCAGGGCCAGGGCGGCCAGAATGTTTACATCGCGGGTGGTCGCGGTATTGAGGGCTGAGGCGACATCCTGGCGGCTGCGCGCCCCGTCGTTGAACTCCGCTTCCCGTAGTGCGGCATCCATCTGCCACGTGGCCGCAGTTTCTTTGTCGCCGCCGCGGGCGGCAGTGTCGGCAGCCCGCTTGGATAGTTCTCGTGCGGCCGCAAGGTGTCCGTAAAAGCCTTGCGTGTCGGAGGAGTACGAAAGCAGAACATCCTCTCCCGGCTTGCCACTGGCAGCTTCGACCTGCTTGTTCATTTCTGCCGTGTCGTTCTCCAGGAACGCGACTCCATAGCGATTGCCGTGCAAGACGGGATTGTCGACTTTGTGCTCGACCGCCTCGTGATACTTCGCCTTCGCTTCGGGCAAGCGATCCACGGCGGCATAGATAGCTACGAGATTGGTGAGGGCTGCGGCGCTGGCCGGATTGAGGCGAAGATCCTCCAGACTGGCCGTCACCGCCTTCTCGTATTGCCCTAAGTAGGTGTAATCGACGCCCAGGTTGCCGTACGGCTCAGGGCTGCGGGGATAAGTCTTGGCCCACACTTCGTAGGTTTCGATGGCCTTTTCCAACTCGCCGGTGACCAGCAGGTAATAGGTTGCGGAAATGCGATAACCTTCGCGCTCGCTCACTCTATCCCGCAGGTCATACGCCTTCTTCAGGTTCTGACTGGCCAAACCGGGCTCACGCAGGTTGGAATACGAAATTCCCAGAGCTAAATACGCGGCAGCGAAGTTGGGGTCGAGCGTGATGGCGCGGTTAAAGAAGGGAAGTGCCGCCGACATGCCTTGCTCCTGCAGAGTCTTTCTGCCCTCCGACAAAGCTTTCAAGGCTTCCAAAGAAGGAGTCGTGACCTGGTCCATGGGGGTGTCGAACTTTTCTACGGTGCTCAGGGATTCCCCCAGCTTTTCTCGCAGCTGGGTGGTTGCCGCGCCCAGCGCTTTCAAAACATGTTCTTTGCTGTCCGCAGTCACCTGCTCTTGCGCCAGCACATCCCCAGTCTTGCAATTGACGGCGTCCAGGCCGATGACATATTGGCTGCCCAAACTGGCGATGGCGCCGGCGACGTACGCTTTTGCGTCGGCACGCTGACACAGTTCACGCGCCAACTCCGGGGTGAGCTTGGTGTTTCGCGGCTTCTCCATCAGCTTCAAGGTGGCGCGCGTCTTTGCGTCGGACAGGATGTTAAGAAAGGGCGACTGACCTAACTTCACCGAGATGGCCTGTTTCAAGGTGTCGTCGAAGACCGGATCTCCGGTGGTGTTGCTGAAATCGGCCAGTACCAAAGTGTCCTGGTCATTTAACTTCCGGGCTTGACGGGAACGCCAGTACAAGCCGCCGGCAACCAGCGCCGCCATTAACACGATGACCAGCGCGCCTGCTTTTCGGGAAAATCCAGTTCGTCCCTGCGTCGCGGTGGCGAGCGATGGAGTCTCCATCGTTGAAGCAATCCGCCTGCTTGCGCTGGGTGTTCCACGGAGAGCCGAATCCTGCGGCAGTTGGGTTTCATCGTGGACCGCAGCAACCAGGGTGTGCTGTGACGAGTCAGTGTCGCGCTTCAGCCGTCGCAGCTCGGCCCGCATGTCGGAAGCGTTTTGATAGCGCAGGTTGCGATCCTTCTCGAGGGCGCGATTGATGATGTCCTCCAGTTTCGGAGGCAGGTCGGGGTTCAGCCGCACCGGCGCGATCGGGGCATTGTGAAGGATGGCGTCGAATAACAAGGCGGAGGTCTCTCCGCGAAACGGCTGTATTCCCGTTGCCATCTGATACAGCACCACGCCAAATGAGAACAGGTCGGTGCGGGCGTCAAGCGGCTTGCCTCGCGCCTGCTCAGGAGACATGTAGGCGAGAGTGCCCAGGGTGCTGCCGGGGCTGGTGAGATGCTCTTCCGGCACGGCCGTGAGCGTGGGTCGCGAGGGATCGTCGCCGGATCGCGTGCCAACATACGTCACTTTGGCCAGCCCAAAATCAAGAATCTTGGCGTGGCCGCCAGTGGTAA
>JBARGS010000221.1:0-43776 GCA_049798495.1 Candidatus Korobacteraceae bacterium
AGTTCGTCGACATAGCCACGCGCAATCATTGCGGCCCGATCAGCCTTGTGATCCTGGACCCGGATGGTGATGATGCCGCTCTTGCGGTCCTCGGAAACATCGGTGCGCCGCAGCAAGGTTTTGCGCGCGTCTTCGTATCTCCGGTCGGAATAGACCTTACGAAGATCGAAGCGGTCGATGAGATCGTCGCTGACCGTCCGGCTGGTGATGATTCCCACCAGCGTCGCACCCGTGGTGCGCATACCGAGCAGATCGCTGGCCACCGCGCCGATACTGTCTCCGGCTTTGGCGGTCAGTGCGCCCAGCAAACCCGCACTCATTCCTGCCGTCTGATCGGGGGGCATCAGGCGCGTAACCGCTTCATAGCGGACCGGAATGAGGAAAGCGATGGCAGCCGAAACCAGCAATGCGCCGACGAGAAACTTGAGCAGGAGATTCCTGTGCTGCGTAGCCAGGCCGAGCAAAGCCAGTCCCCTGCCGGGAGCATCCATCGACGCCATCGATGGCAAGCGCTCGGGAATTGTTACCTCAGGATGTACTTCAAGACTCGGCTGGCTGAGGGCCATTTTCTCCGCAGTTCTCATAAAGCTTCGCTGCTTTTCACCGCTACCGTTTGGGTTGCAATTTGGTTAATGTCTCGAGGGCCAAACCGCCCAAGCGGAGAGCAAACAATGGGGTGCCGTGATGGCCGACACGGTGAATCATATAAGGCTTCGCCATCCTCAGTTAGTACCAGAGGTGTCGGGTCTCGATCCAGATAAGTACCCGTGAGCTGTAAGGTTTATTAACTGACAAAGTTGGGAGCCACGGTTATCCAAAGAAAGTCTCTCGACCTTCCTGGTCAAAACGCCAAGGCAAGTGAGCACTTCCTCAAGCTGTGCCGGTTGTTTGTTTCACTAGAAAGTGTGATTTAGCATATGAAGATGCGAGTTGAAGGTCAAGCAAAAAATATCGTACCGGGCTTGGCTGCGAGACAAATTTAGTTACTTCAAAAGGCAACAATCGAGGGGTAAAGCCGTTTCAATTCTGTAACATGTCGACTTCTGCAACGCGGGTCGCCAGATATTTGAAACGCAACATCTGGCGCCGGGGATCTGGGCCGCGCCCGTAGTTGCCATCGAGGGGCGGCGGTAGCTGTTTGATGAAGCTGGATTTGCTCAGCCGCCCTTGTAATTCACAGCATTGTAACGTTTAGCTGTTATTTCCGGAGGTTATGGTCATGAAGAAAGCGGTATTCATTTCCCTGTTTGGCGGTTTAGCTGTTAGTGCTGTCCTGGTAACAGCACAGAATGTCAAAGGCGAACTTTCCGCCGACCAGTTTCCGGGCAACGATATCGGTGCCCAGATCAACGCCGCCACCGCCTCAGGCCGGTGTCCCGAGTCCAAATGTAAAGTGGCGGTTCCCGCCGGCCACTACGACTTTGCAACTCCCGTCGCCTTGCCTTCCGGCGTGACGCTGGAGTGCAACGGCAAGGGCAATACAACTTTGAACTGGACCGGGGCCGGTGGAGCGGCGCTTACCACCACAGGGACGAAATTTGTCGCCATCCGAGGCTGCTCGATCTTCGCAGCATCGGCGTCACCTGCTTCCATAGGCATCAAAATCATGAAGTCCAGCTACATCGATATTGACGCCGACATTGAAGGCTTCGGAACAAGCATCCTGGTCACCGGTACCGACACCGTCTCCAGCGGCAACGTGCGCATCACCGGAACCTCGCGGAACTATCTCACCGCCGGCATTCAGCTGGATCATGCCGTCGATACCTACATCACCAATTTCGATAACTATGCCGTGGCAAGAAATCCCAGTCACGCCTGGGGATTGATTATCGACACCGGCACATCAGGCGTGAATATCAGCCAGATGACCAACGGCTATTCCGGCACGATCATCCGCAACTCCATGCCGTCGGCCACGCCTCATGGCAAAGCTCCCAACTACCTTTTCGCTGACACTTTGATCAACGATGCCTGCTACTCCAACTGCATGCAGTTCGACAAAAGTCTCGACATCGGCAGCGGATCGCGCAACGCCTTCTACGGCTACAACTACGAGTGCGTGGATTGCTGGATCAGCGGCTCGCAGATACCGGGCAGTGTCGGCCTGGAGATCGATGGCGGATTCGGTATCAAGTTCATCGGCCCCCGCATCCGGCACAATAACTATCACGGGATTCGCATCGCGGGCGGCTCCGACGTCACCATTACCGACGCGCACATCAATGCCAACAATGTCGGCCGCAATCCCGACGGGGACGGTATTCGAGTCGAGGCAGGCGTCTCCAACTGGAAGGTCATCGGCGGCTATTCGTCCAGCTTGATTGACTACGATCTGGGCGGAAACCAGGACTACGGCATCCGCATCATGCCCGGCAACAGCGACCAGTTCAGCATCATCAGTCTGGACGCTTCGCGCAATCACAGCGGCCCAATCTTCAACGGAGCCACGGGTGCGCATCAGACGATCTTCGATGTACGCGATGTGAATCAGAACGACGTCACCTTCCGCAGCATCCTTTCCCTGGAAAAGGGAGGGACGATCACCACCGACGAATCCGAGATTCGCCCGGGCGCATGCCAGAAACAACCCTCGCTGCCGGTCAGCGGAGTAACGCCCTCATCGACCGTGACCTGGGCTTTTTCCGGCGCAGTTCCTCCGCGCTGGGATGCGGGGATCAATGTGTTTCCCGTTGTCTCGCCGAACCAGGTTACGGTTTACCTGTGCAATCCGAAGAGCACTCCGGTTACGCCGGGCAGCGCGAAACTGAATATCAGGGTGATCAACTAAGCGAACTTGGCAGACACTCAAGCGTGGGCCCGGCTTCGTGCCGGGTCCAGCACCTTCGACTGTCGCCGATCAATGTTTCTCACCGCATCAAGAAGACAACTACGATAAATCGGCCCGCCATCTTAGTGCCATTGAATGCTCCACCAAGTGTCGCTACAATTCACCGCAATTTCTTATCGCAAATAAGGGTGCATTTCCAGTCGCCAATACGCCCTTACTCAAAGTGCCATCTTTAAAACGAGGAGCGCTCCCATTGACCACAAAGGCTTTCACCCTCTCGCCGACCGGTAACCTGTCGCGGTTACGAATCACTTTGTTCCTCGTCGCGCTGTGCGCCGCTGTCGCAGCCCCAGTCAATGCGACGAGCCCCTCCGACCCGAGTCAGCCGGTAACGGCGACTCCGACCTTTTCCCCGGCGCAGGGCACCTTCACCTCCGACCAGATGGTGACCATTTCCGATGCCACTGGCGGTGCGGTTATCTATTACACGACGGACGGTTCTGACCCCTATACCGGCTCCCCGGTTTACAGCGCTCCGATTCCCATTAATCAAACCACCGTACTGAAGGCCTTCGCCATAGCGCCCGGAGACCTTCCCAGCTTCACCGCCACCTCGCTGTACACGATCACCTCGGGCGGCGGCGGCTCGGTAAATTATGGCCTCGGGTTCACCAGCCAGGGGCTGGCACTGAACGGAGCCGCAAGCATCAACGGGAACGCGCTTCAGTTGACCGATGGTAATAGCGGTGAGAGGGCGAGCGCGTGGTACACGACCAAGGTCAACGTACAGGCGTTCACCCAGGACTTCAGTCTCCTGCTGTCGAATGCTCGCGGCGATGGAATGACCTTCGTCATCCAGAACTCCGGACAGACCGCAATTGGTCCCGGCGGTGCAGGCTTGGGATATGGCGCCACCTCGCCCGGTGGAACTTTAGGCATTCCCGCAAGTGTCGCGGTGAAGTTCGATCTCTACAACAATTTTGGCGAGGGTTCCAACTCGACGGGGCTGTATCTCAACGGGGCTTCGCCCACCATTCCAGCGGTGAACATGAATGGCAGCGGTGTCAGCCTGCACAGCGGCGATGTGCTGAATGTTCACATGACGTATGACGGTTTCACGCTGTCTATGACGATCACAGACACGGTCACCACCAGGAGTTTCATAGCCTCGTGGCAAGTCGACATTCCATCGCTGATGGGCGGGACTACCGCGTACGTCGGCTTCACCGGCGCTTCCGGCGGGGCGACGGCAACTCAGCAAGTTCTGAATTGGACGTTCGCTTCTCCGTTTGCGGTCAATTACGGCAGAGGTTTCACGTCCAATGGCCTGTCGCTCAACGGAAATTCCAAGTTGTTCGGTACTCGCCTGCGGCTCACGGACGGTATGCCGAGCGAGATCAGCAGCGCCTATTTCAACACGCCGGTCAACGTTGCTACCTTTTCGACCAACTTTGGATTCCAGGATACGCAAGCCAACGGCGATGGACTGACCTTCGTCATCCAGAACGCCGGGGCCACCGCGCTGGGTCCCGGCGGTGCCGGGCTTGGCTACGGAGCAACCCAGCCCAGTGGCAGGGCAGGAATACCAACCAGCGTGGCCATCAAGCTCGACCTGTATAACAATCAGGGAGAAGGCCGGGATTCCACCGGTCTCTACACCGATGGAGCGTCGCCCACCATTCCCGCGCTTGACATGACCAGCAGCGGCATCAATCTGCGCAACGGGCACATGTTCAACATGTCTCTGAGCTACGACGGCACGACCCTCACCCTGCGGATCACCGACATCGGTACCCGGCAAAACTTCACCACCACCTTTCCTATCGATATTCCGGGGACGGTGGGCGGCAATACAGCCTACGTTGGCTTTACCGGCTCGAGTGGCGGCGCCACCGCCATTCAGGAGATCATCAATTGGACCTTTGGCCCGTAGTCCCATCTGACTTTACGGTGAAAGCAGGACTCCCCCGAAATGCCCCATAGGTAATGGCTCCTCAGTGCCATTGTTTCGGGGGAGTAACTCTGGTTACAATTCAGCAATTTTCCTGACACTAGCCTCAAATCCAGACCCTTCCGTAGAAGTGTCTCTTCGTCGGAAAGCAAAAGGAGAGTTGCGTCTTGAGCACGACGATTTCCAGCCCTTTGTCTCTCACCGCCCGCCCAGGTTGGCGGCTGGCGGCTTTCGTTCTTTTCTTGCTTATATTTCTGACGTGCGGGACGGTCTTCGGGCAGGTCCAGGTTACGACCCAGAATAGCGACAACTTCCGTAGCGGCCAAAATACCAATGAGACGATCCTGACGCCCAGCACCATAAGTTCCGGGCAGTTCGGCAAGCTCTTCTCCGTTTCCGTGGATGGAAAGGTCTATGGGCAGCCGCTCTATATGCCCAACGTAACCATCCCTGGAAAAGGCGTGCATAACGTCATCTACGTCGTCACTGAGCATGACAGTCTTTATGCGCTGGATGCCGACAGCAATACCGGCACGAATTCCAGGCCGCTCTGGCAGGTCAGCTTTATCAATCCTTCCAACGGCGTCACACCCGTTTCCAGCGGGGACGCCAATTGCACCTCCGTGGGTCCGGAGATCGGCGTTACCAGTACCCCGGTTATCGACCCCGGCAGTAATACCATTTACCTTACGGCGCAGACCAAGGAGCACGGCCAGTTCTTCCAGCGCCTGCATGCTCTGGACATCACCACCGGCGCGGAAAAATTCGGCGGACCGGTTACGATCCAGGCCACCTATCCCGGCACCGGCGACGGCAGCTCGGGCGGCATGCTCACTTTCGATCCCCTCCACCATTTGAATCGCTCGGGCTTATTGCTGACCAACGGCAATGTTTATATTGCCTGGGCCTCGCAATGTGATTGGGATCCATTTCATGGCTGGGTGATCGCTTATGACCAGAGTTCTCTGCAGCAGACCGCGGTATGGGTGGACACTCCCAACGGAGGCCGTGGCGGCATCTGGATGAGCGGCACGGGACTGGCGGCGGATGCCGCGGGAAACCTGTTCATCGCCACCGGCAATGGCACTTTCGACACCTCAGGCACGGTTACCGATTTCGGCGACAGCATCGTGAAGCTGACACTGAGCGGCAGTCAACTGGCGGTGGCTGATTACTTCACTCCTTACGATCAGTTGAACTTGGCGAACAATGACATCGACGTCGGTTCGGGAGGAGTTCTCGTGTTGCCGGACCAGCCCGGAAGCCACGTACATGAACTCATCGGCGCCGGCAAGGAAGGCAGCATCTATCTGGTCGATCGCGACAACATGGGGCAATACAATCCCAACGACAATTCGCAGATCGTACAGAACCTTACCGGTGAAATCAGCGGGATGTTCTCCACTCCCACCTACTGGAACGGCAACGTCTATTTCGGCAGCGGCGGCGATCGGGTGAGGGCGTTCAGCCTGACCAACGGATTGCTTTCAACCGAGCCCACTTCGCAGTCGCCAACCCTGCTGGGCTATCCGGGAGAAACGCCGGTTACCTCTTCCAACGGGAACAGCGGCGGCGTTGTCTGGGCCCTGCAAACCGCTGCGCGTCTGAACGACAACTACGAAGTCCTGCACGCCTATGACGCGACGAACCTCGGCGTCGAACTCTACAACACCACGCAGAATGAAGAGCGCGACAATCCCGGCCCGGTGGTGAAGTTTGCCGTACCGACGGTAGCCAATGGCAAGGTTTACACCGGTGCAGTGCAGCAGGTGAGCGCTTACGGTCTATTCTCGGGGCCGCAGCCGGCCGCGACTCCCGCCTTCGGACCTCGTAGCGGAACCTATACTTCCGCCCAGGACGTCCTCCTCAGCGATACCACGCCGGGCGCCACCATTTACTACACCACGGATGGTTCTACGCCTACGACTTCTTCTCCCGTCTATAACAGTCCCATCACGGTCAGCCAGACCGTTACCCTCAAGGCGATTGCCACAGCTCCCAACTACGAACAGAGCGAGGTGGGCGCCGCGCTTTACACCATCGCCACCGGGGGTGGCGGTTATGTGAACTTTGGCAATGGATTTCAGGCGGCGCTCGCCTATGCGGGAAGCGCCAAACTAAGTGGCTCGCGTTTGCGGCTCACCGATGGTGGTCGTTCCGAGTTTGGTGCGGTCTGGTTTACCACTCCGGTCAACGTGCAGTCGTTCACGCAAGACTTCAGCTTCCAAGTGACAAATCCGCACGGCGACGGCATGGCCTTTGTCATTCAGAATGGCGGAGGCACGACGGCTCTCGGTCCCGGCGGTGCGGGATTGGGTTATGGCGCCAGCAGTCCGCAGGGCTTTCCCGGAATATCCGATAGCATCGCAATCAAGTTCGACTTGTATAACAATTTCGGCGAAGGCAACGATTCCACCGGCCTGTATACGGACGGCGCTTCCCCCACCATACCTGCCATCAACATGACCAGCAGCGGCGTAAGTCTGCACAGCGGCAACGTGTTCGACGTGCACATGACCTACGACGGCACGACGCTGAGGATGACGCTTACCGACACGGTCACCCGTCAGAGTTTCAGCAACTCGTGGCCGATCAATATTCCCGCTACGGTAGGCGCGCCTACGGCATACATCGGATTCACCGGCGCCTCCGGCGGCGTGACCGCCGTCCAGGACATCCTGAGCTGGACGTATTCTCCCAGCGGTCCCAATTTCGCCAACGGTTTCAGCTCGGACGGTCTGGCACTCGCGGGCGGCGCCGCTCGCAATGGCACCCGCATTCGCCTCACCGATGGCGGGCCTTCGAGAATCGGCGCCGTCTGGTGCTCCACTCCCATCAACGTGCAGGCCTTTACCCAGGACTTCAGCTTCCAGATGACCAACCCCGTGGCCGACGGATTCACCTTCGTCCTGCAGAACGCTGGTACGTCGGCGCTGGGTCAGCCTGGTGCGGGCCTCGGTTATGGCGCATCGATTAGTGGCGGTGGCGGCGGGATTCCCAACAGCGTGGCCGTCAAGTTCGATCTGTACGACAACTCCGGAGAAGGCCCCGACTCGACCGGCTTGTTTACCGGGGGAGCCTCGCCGACCGTCCCGGCTGTCGACATGAGCAGTAGCGGCGTTAACCTGCATAGTGGAGACGTCTTCAATGTGCACATGGTCTATGACGGCGCGACGCTGAACATGACGATTACCGACGCCTACACCAATCAAGTATTCAGCACCTCCTGGCCGGTTAATATTCCGACCGCGGTCGGCGGCACCACAGCCTACGTCGGCTTCACCGGCAGCACCGGTGGAGCGGGAGCGATCGAAGAAATTTTGAACTGGACCATCGCTTCTCCGGCGGCAATCTATTACGGCAGCGGTTTCAGCGCCACCGGTTTGACTCTGAACGGCAAGGCTCAGCTCAACGGTTCGCGGTTACGCCTCACCGACGGTGGCACTTCGGAAAGAGCCGCGGCCTGGTACGCGCAGCCCGTGAACGTACAATCTTTCACTCAGAGTTTTACCTTCCAGTTGACTGCGGCGCGCGGCGACGGCTTCACCTTCACCATCCAGAATGCAGGGGTGAATGCCATGGGTCCCGGCGGCGCAGGTTTGGCATATGGCGCCACCAAGCCGGGTGGCACGCCGGGGATAGCCGCCAGCGTTGCCATCAAGTTCGATATCTACAGCAATTTCGGAGAGGGCACGAACTCCACCGGGCTCTACATCGATGGCGCTTCGCCTACTGTGCCGGCCATCAACATGAACGGTAGCGGCGTGACTCTGCGCAGTGGTGACGTCCTTTATGTCCAGATGTTCTACGACGGAACTACGTTGACTATGCAGATCACCGACACCGTCACGCAGAAAACCTTCCAGACTTCGTGGCCAGTGGATATTCCGAATACGATCGGCTCGCCTACGGCCTACATTGGCTTTACCGCCGCCAGCGGCGGGGCGACGGCTACGCAGGAGATATTGAACTGGACCTACACGCCGTGATAGCGCGAGCGGTTTGCGGGAGTCAATTCTGCGGCATATGAGATCCAGGGGCCTTTCAGCGAGCGTCGCGTTGTTGTTGACGCTCGCCTCCCAACCTTTGCCGGGTCAGTCGCAAGGGCCAAAGCCCGCAGCAGCGCCGCGCTATGCCCTAACGCAGCTGCCTTTGTACCCGACCGGCATCAACGATTCCGGACAGGTTTCAGGCACCAGCGGCTCCTTTCACGCCGCTCTCTGGACGAAGCAGGGCGGGCTGCGCGAAATCAGTCTTCCCGCGGGATTCACTCGCGCCGAAGGCCTCGGCATCAATCAGAAAGGTGAACTCATCGGAGTGGCCATCAGTGCCTTGTCCAACCAACGCCAGGGCTTTGAATTCGCCGACGGCAAATTGACTCTGCTCTCCGGCCGTCAATCAAAACCATTCGGTATCAACGACGCTGGCCAGATCGCCGGCGAAACCATTCTCGGCAACGACGGAATCAGCGGCGCTGTCCTTTGGGACGGAGATGTCGTGATGGATCTGGGCGGATGCTGCGGCGGCACCGCGATCGCCGTCAACAATCACGGTGAGGCGATCGCGAACATCTACGACCGGCAAGGCCAGTATCAGGCGTTCGTGTGGACTCAGAAAGACGGCCTGCAACACATCGCTCCCTCAGGTTCCTTCAGCTCCGCGCTGCTCATCAATGACGCAGGTCACGTCGTCATTGAGCCGTTTTCCAAGAGTATTCTTCTTTTTGAGGACGGCAAATTCACCAAGCTGGAGCTATCGCCAAAGTATCCCAGCCGTCCGCGCGCCATAAACAACGCTAATGTTATCGTCGGCTCCGCCGGCCCCTTCGCCGACTCCGACCACGCTTTCATCTGGGACAAGGAGCACGGCTATCGCGACCTGAATGATCTAATAGCGCCGGGATCGGGATGGGTCCTGCGGGCAGCCAGCGCCATCAACGAGAAGGGCGAAATCGTAGGCTGGGGCGATCTCCGTGGCGAGGAGAACGTAGGCTTCCTGCTGACACCGCTGCCGTAACAACCCTTCGGGCTCCTACGGACCGCTTTGCGTCAGATCATTACGTTGTCTGCGCGTCAAACCGTGCGTCGGCCAGAACGTGACCTGCAAACCCGCGGTGACGTTCGATCTCGGCGTCGGACTGACCAGCGGAAAATTGTACCGTTCGTACTGCACCATCGGCTGAATCTGAATCTCCGGTCTGATCAGCCAATCCACAGTAGCGGAGAAATCGTTCAAGCCGCCGCCGCCGAGAAAAATCGGATCGTTGTACTGCCGCCGGTAACTCAACTGGACTTTATTCTGAGCGGAAAACCAGTAAGTGCTCCAGGCCTGTATGCCGTCGCCCATGCGTCCGATCCAGCTGCCGATGATCTCGCCGTAGGTGCGGTATCCGTCGGCGTAGTGCTCATTGAAGTAGTAAGGGCCGACACCGGGATAATTGGGAATGTTGGTATAAATCCCCTCAACGCGAAGGTCGAGGTTCGGCAATCTAGGGAGCTGCGGGAAGTACACGCCCGGATTCCACGCCGACCGGTCGGGATAGGCAATGGGATTGGGTTCGTCATTGGCCATGCCGTCGGCGTAAACCTGCACCCAGTTGCGCAGACCGGGCAGACGATAGGAAAAGTTGAATCCGTTGAAACGCTTGCCGGGATCGATGGGCTGGGAGTTGCCCCGCGAAGACCAGGTATGCAGCCAGGTGTTGAGCGTGGCCGGTCTTCCTTCACCCGCGAACAGGACAGTGATGGTGACACCGATCTCGAAATTCGGCGTCATCTTCAGCCCCAGCTTGTCGCCCCACATGTAAGGTTGCGGATTCACGGTCTGGTATCCGTTGCCCACCAGCGGAAATTGCGGGTACGCTCCGCGCAAATAGTAGTAGCCGCCGACACGTCCCACGAAAAACATATTGCGGATCATGCCAAGCCACGCCAGTGGACCGGGCAGCTGAAACGGAGTAACACGCCCAACGCGCAGCATGGGGATGGCCTGCGCGTTGTTGGATAGCATGAGCGAGCCATCGGCATCGGGCCCCCACTCCAGGCTCTGCTGTCCAAACGACATTTGCCAATTCTTCATGTTCAGAGCAACGTACGCCTCGATGGTGTTGAACTGGTTCTGGCCGAGGAAAGTCGGCACCGAATTCAGCGGAAGCTGATCGACCTTGGCGATAGCCTGCGCGGTGGAAGGACTATAGGGCGCGATGGAGGCCGAGTGCTGGAACTCGCCGCGGAAGTAGAAGGCCAGCGGTCCAGCTTCAGAGCGCATGGAAGCGCCGACAATGCTGTTGAATCCCTGACCATACGGGCGGCCGTAATCGTCATAGATCGTCTGTGCGAAGTGGAAGCTGTCACGCAATGGCATGCCCGTAATTTCCATGGCGCGCGCGTAAGCCGACTCCAACTGCGTGCCGATGTTGGGCGCGCCTTCCAGATTCGCCAGCTCAACCGCAAACTCTTTGCGCAGCTCGCCAACCACGCGGGCCGATTCATTGTGGACTTCGGGATAACCTACGCTCTCCTGCGCCTGTAGCGTCAGCCGCGCTGCTTCCAGACGCGCAATCGGCTTGATGGCCTGCACGTACTCCGGCACATATCCCAGCGCCTCCAGCCGATCGAGCGCGGGGTAGACCCAGCTATCGAGCGGAACATACGTCGTGCCCATGTAGCCGGGATCGGGCGTCTTGTCCTCGGGCGATTTGACGAAGGTCCCCCAATTCGAGGCATCGATATCGCGTTCGCCACGCGCGCGATAAATCTGCCGTCCCAGATACCATCCGAGCGCGCTACCCAGTACCGCGTCCGAGACCCAGTGTTTCTGCCCCACAACGCGCGCAGCGCTCACTCCCGCCGCTGTGCCGTAGGCCAGTATCTGGGTAAGAGGGCCGGAATATTCGTGAGCGATGACCGTGGCCGCGGCCCAGGTTACGGCCGATGTGCTGGATGGAAACGAATCGCCGCCCACGAAAAAGTTTCCGCGATTGTTTCCCGTGTCCGGGCGCTCGCGTCCTGCGATGTATTTGAAGACGGTGGAATCGGCGTAGGCGTCAATGGCCGCTTCGCCCGCCAGAAATCCGGTTTCGCGTTTGTGCTCGTCGTTGGTCTTCTGTCCCCACAGAAACAAACCTGCACTTGCACCCAGGACAGCGGCCATACCCGCATCGGAAGCATTCGCCGCCAGCTTGATGGTGTTGGAGCTCTTGGGCAGGTGGGTCTCGAGGTCGGTGTCGCTGCCCACCAGGATCGCGTTGGCGAAGATCGCCGGCACGATGAAGAAGAGATTTTGTGACCCCATGCGAAGCGGTGTGGTGAAGAATGCTTGCTGATCCTCTAGCAGGTTCTTGGGCAACGAGGTGACGTGTATGCGAATCGCAGTTTCGTCATCCGCCGATGACGTAGCCGGTTGGCCCGCGGGCGGGGAGTTCTGCGGCGGAGATTGAGCACTCCCCTGAACAGCGAACAAACCGCCGATCAGGAGAATGCTCAACAGGCGAAACTTCCATGGGATTTGGAAAAACATCTAGAAGTGCACAGCGACACCGGCGGCCACGGCTAAGGACGCTACCAACTGAGCAGTTTCCAGCGCCGTCTTCCAGGCTGAATTTCCACCCAAGGCCTTTTCAGGAACCACCAGCACATCGCCGGGCAGCATCCTGGTGTTCAGAACATTTCCTTTGAACCAGCCGTTGCCCTGCCCCGAAACCACCGACCCGTTAGCGCGGATCACGTAGATTGCTTTCTTCTGCGCCAGTTCGGTGGGACCGCCCGCCTGCTGCAGATACCATTCCGCAGTTTTTCCCGGCGCATAGGTAACGGCTGTCGGGTTGTAGACCTGCCCATAGGCCAGCACGAAATTTGGTTTTCTGGGAATCGTGATTACATCATCTGTGCGCAAGTTAATATCGGCGGCGGTGTTTTCCCACTCGGAAATGTCGCCAGAGATGGTTATCACCAGCCGCCCGGCTGCCGGTTCCGATCGCAACCGGTTCAGCGTCTGGGTTTGTTGCTGCTGTACCGCCTGCAGAACGGCAGCCTGATCGCTCCCGCTGCTGGTTGGAGAAAACTGGATGTTCGAAGTCGATGCCTCGATGCGCCGGATCAGCTCCTGTCTTCCCTTCTCTTCCAGGCGCCGGACCTCAACCCGTTCCAGCACCGCGCCCGCGGGATAGGCGTTCTTGCGAAAGCCGCCTGCTCGCTTGATCAGCGAGCTCAGGCGCTCGCCTTCGTTGATTCCGTACGTTCCCGGAAAGTTCACTTCGCCCTTCACCGTCGCCGAGCGTCCGATGTCGGTCCACCCGGGAATTTGCAGGATCGTCAGCGTATCGCCCGGCTTGAGGCGCACATCTGCCGTGGCATCTCCGCCCAGCGCGGCGCCGATCTTCACCGTCTGCTGGTTGGTGACCACCTGCTGCCCGTTCTGTAATTCGTAGCTGGCAAGGTCGGCAGTGTCGGCGTAAGCGCCCCTGCGGAAGCCGCCCGCCATCTTGACCAGTGCAGCAGCCGTCATCCCGGTGCTCATAGGATATTCGCCGGGACGCAGTACCTCACCGTAGATCGAAACCTTCGGTGCATCGATTTCGTAGCGCCCAAAGATCCACACCGTGTCGAACTGCTGCAAGGGAATGGACTCATCGCCCGCCAGCGCGCTCGCCAGATCGACTTCGATGGTCTGCGGCCGGAAGTCGGGAGGCTCCATGCGAATGATCTCAGCGTGGTTCGAGGGCTCGGGCAGAATCTCCTGGTAGGAATGAATCAGGTCGGTGATCTTCATTCCATCCTTGAAGGCGTACGTACCCGGCCGATAGACATGCCCCTGCAGGTAGATTGTCTTGTCGCTGTAAGGAAGAATCGGCATCACCGAGACGCGATCTCCATCCTGCATCGCGAACGGACCGATCATCGCCCGCTGCGATTCTTGCTCGGCGCCGGGAGCGAGCTTCACGTTCAGCATGACCCGCTTTTCGTGCGCGTCGATGCGCTCCACCTTGATCTCGCCGAGTTCCGCGGCAACCGATACGCCGCCCGCCATCTGCAGCACATCGGACAGTTGGGTCTCGCCTTTCAGTTCATAGATGGCCGGCCGCTTCACCATTCCTGATACAGCAACCAGCGGTCCGACCGGAGGGACGAGGATCGAGTCACCCGGTTCAAGATGTTCGATGGAATTCCGTTTGCCGCCAATCAGCAGATCGTAAAGATCCATCTCGCTGATCAACCTGTCGCCGCGATAGTGCTTCACTATCCGCAAGGAGCCGGTCGCCGTCGGCCCACCGGCTGCGTACAGCGCATTGAGTGGGGTCGAGAGCGAGCTGATGTCGTAGGCACCGGGACGCTGCACATCGCCGACCACATAGATTCTGACCGTGTGCAGGCGCGTCACCGACAGTTCGACGCGTGCATCGTGGTACTGCGGCGCCAGCGCCGCCTGCACCACTTTTTGCGCCTGCGACAACGTCATGCCGGCAACCACCACAGGTCCCGTATCGGGCAGCGAGACACGACCCTCGCGGTCCACAGACCGGTTAATGCGCTGCGAAACTCCGCCCCAGATGTCGATGGTGACCGTGTCCCCCGGGCCCAGCACGTAGTCCGCACCGGCCGGAAGATCCATGGGGAAGTTATTCATGCCAACGACATCCGGGCGAAAGAGGTCCGAACCGAAGCGCCTCAGAGGCTTGGCTTGGTCCGGAAACTGCGTGTACAAATCGCGCGCCGAAGGAAGGCTGGGATAAGGATTAGGCTGGGGTACGGTCTTCGGGTTGAGCGCGGAATCGTCATAGCGCCGCTCTGTGGGCGGGTAGGCGGTCGTGGGCCCTGTGCTCGGCGCGGCCCGCATGGGAGCGTTGCCCGCCGTTCCCAGCAGCGTCTGGGCATCGTCTTCCGATATGTAACCCAGCTCGACCAGCGACCGTATGGCTTCACTGCGGAAGACCGGATCGTTTTGCATGCGGTCGTAGACCATCTGGTCGGTGATGGTCTGCTCATCCACCAGACTTCCCTCCGACCGCAGCCGCTGCACCAACAGGCGCTTGAGCTGCTCCATCACTTCGGGGCGGTTCTGCAGGAAATTTCGCATAGCCAGGGCCTGCGCAGCCGCCGCAGTTCCCTGCGCCGTCCCGGCAGGAACACCGGGATACGTTCCACCCTGTCCAGGAGGAGTTTGCCCGCCTTGCGGATACTGAGGATTCTGCTGGTTCTGCGGGGGGCCCGGTTGAGGATTCTGCGAACCTTGCGTGTTCTGAGCGTCTGGGGCGCTCTGCTGATCTTGGTCCGAGCTCTGTGCGAAGGCTCCCGCAATGAAGAAGCCGCACAGGAGAACTGCAATGACGACCGACCGCTTTCGAAAAACAAGTTTACTCATTCGGGTGCTTTCCAGCAGCAGGCGGAGCCCGCGTGTCTTGTGAGATGGACCGGCACACACCAACTCCAGGAAATCGGCTGCTACCAACACGGGAGATGGCGCGGCAATCGTTTGGCTTGTGGGCGTGGGTTACGTTGGAAAAGCTTAGGGCAACGGAGCCCTACCGTCAAGTGAAAAGGTCATTGATGGGTTACTAACGGCGTCGGCCGGATTAATCATATAGTACCTGCCTCAAACGCCTTCTGACAGCGGGGTAATCCACCCGTCATCTTGAAGATCCGGGTCGTTCGTCAGTTATTTGCGAGTGCTTTATCCGATGCCGGAACCTGTCATCGGTCGTTTTGCTTAAGAGACCATCTCACCATGAAACACAGTGACGTCTATTTCTTGAAGCCTCTGCGTCCAGTGCGTGCTATTGAAGTTTGGCTTGCTTATTCGTCGAGAATTGTTGATCCAGCTCCAGATTCACCTCCAGCACATTGACCCGCGGCTCACCCAACAAGCCGAACTGTCGTCCTTCGGTGTGCCGCTGGATGATCTCGCGAATCTGCTGCTCGGAGGCTCCGCGTTCGTGGGCAATTCGAGCCACCTGAAATTCTGCTGCTGCCGGAGTAATGTCAGGATCCAGACCCGAGGCTGAGGTGGTCACCAGGTCCACCGGGATCGGTTGCGACGGATTCTCCGCGTGCAGGCGCGCAACGTCGGCACTCACCCGGTCAATCAGCTTTTGGTTGGTGGGACCGTACTGCGAGCCGTTGGAATTTGCCGCGTCATAGCCATTGCCCGCGGCCGACGGGCGTGAGTGCAGATATGCGGGACTGTTAAAACCCTGCCCGATAATTCGCGAACCAACCACCGCTCCATCGCGCGAGATGAGTTGCCCGTTGGCTTTGTCGTGGAACAAGACCTGCGCCAGCCCGGTCACAACCAGGGGGTAGATGATCCCCAGCAATACGGTCGTAACAATCGTCATGAGGATTGCGATCTTCAGATTCTGCTTCATAAATCCTTCCTGTTCGAATCCTTTTCACCACAGAGGCACAGAGGCACAGAGTTTTTTCTGGTTTCTCAGTGCCTCTGTGTCTCTGTGGTGCAACCGGTTTTCACGCCAGCCGTATCCCCGTAATCAGCATGTCGATCAGCTTGATTCCGATGAACGGCACGATGATTCCGCCTACTCCGTAGATCCACAGATTGCGTCGCAGGAGTGCGGCTGCGCTCATGGGGCGGTACTTCACGCCGCGCAGCGCCAGCGGAATCAGGGCAATGATGATCAGGGCGTTGAAGATTACAGCTGACAAAATCGCCGACTGCGGTGTCCTCAGATGCATGATGTTCAGCGCGTTCAGTACCGGAAACGTTCCGGCGAACATCGCTGGGATGATCGCAAAGTACTTGGCGACATCGTTGGCGATGGAAAATGTCGTTAGCGAACCGCGCGTCATCAGCAGCTGCTTGCCGATGGCCACAACTTCAATCAGCTTGGTCGGATTGGAATCCAGATCGACCATGTTGCCGGCTTCCTTGGCCGCCTGGGTTCCGGTATTCATGGCCACGCCCACATCCGCCTGTGCCAGCGCAGGAGCGTCGTTGGTGCCGTCGCCGGTCATCGCGACCAGCTTGCCTTGGGCCTGCTCGCGGCGGATCAGGTCCATCTTGTCTTTGGGAGTTGCCTCCGCCAGGAAGTCATCTACTCCCGCTTCGCGCGCAATGGCGGCGGCGGTTAGCGGGTTGTCGCCGGTGATCATCACGGTCTTGATCCCGATGGCGCGCAGTTGATCGAAGCGCTCGCGCATGCCTCCCTTCACGATGTCTTTGAGGTGAATAACGCCCAACGCGCGGCCTTTTTCGGCGACCACCAGCGGCGTCCCGCCGGAGCGAGCAATCCTCTCGACCGCGGCCTGTACTTCGGGAGGCATCTCAGATCCGTTGTTAGCCAGATAGCGCGTGATTGCATCAACTGCGCCCTTGCGAATCTGGTTGCCGTTCATGTTGACACCGGACATGCGCGTCTGGGCGGTGAAGGGCACGAACTCCATCTCGTGCGAACTGAGCTCGCGTCCCCGCAGCCCGTAACGCTCCTTCGCCAGCACAACAATCGAGCGGCCTTCGGGCGTTTCGTCGGCCAGCGACGAAAGCTGTGCCGCATCGGCCATCTCGGTTTCACTCACATCCGGAGCAGGAATAAATTCCGACGCCTGACGATTGCCGAGCGTGATGGTCCCTGTCTTGTCGAGCAGCAGCGTGTCCACATCGCCGGCGGCTTCAACCGCGCGTCCCGACATGGCCAGCACGTTGTGCTGGATCAGACGGTCCATTCCGGCAATGCCGATGGCGGATAGTAATCCGCCAATGGTCGTCGGGATCAGACAAACCAGCAGCGAGACCAGCACGAATACCGTCTGTGGTGCGCCCGAGTAAATCGCAAATGGCTGCAACGTGACCACAGCCAACAAAAAAATTATCGTTAGCCCGGCAAGGAGAATGTTGAGCGCGATCTCATTGGGCGTCTTCTGCCGCTCTGCGCCTTCGACCAGCGCGATCATGCGATCGAGAAACGTCTCGCCCGGATTTGAGGTTACCTTCACCCGGATTTGATCCGAGAGCACGCGCGTGCCGCCCGTAACTGCCGAACGGTCGCCACCGGCTTCGCGGATAACCGGCGCCGATTCACCTGTGATCGCCGACTCGTCCACCGAAGCGACACCCTCGACAATCTCGCCATCCGAGGGAACGAATTCGCTGGCGGAGACGATCACCACATCACCGGCGCGCAACTTCGAACTGGGCACTTTCTCGAGCTGGCCGTCGTCGCCAACGCGATTGGCGATGGTCTCCGAGCGAGCCTTACGCAATGTGTCCGCCTGCGCCTTGCCCCGACCCTCCGCCATGGCTTCTGCAAAGTTGGCGAACAGAACCGTGAACCATAGCCACAGCGTGATCTGCAGGTTGAAGAGGAATGCTCCTCCTCCTCGCACCAACAAAACGGTCGTGATAACGCTGCCAACCTCCACCACAAACATGACGGGGTTCCCCATCATGTGTCTCGGGTCAAGCTTGACAAAGGAGTCCAGGATGGCGCGGGCAACAATGTTCCACTGCCATATGGCTTTCTTTCTTGGTTTCATTGGCGAATGTCCTAACCGCACCATCGGTGGCGTCGATATAACTTTAGGTTCCACTGTGCTTGCCATTACAGAATCCTTTAGAAGGTCTTGCCCGCCGCCATCAGCAGGTGCTCCAGGATCGGTCCCAGGCTCAGCGCCGGGAAGAAGGTCAGCGCTCCGACGATGATGATCACGCCGATCAGCAGCACCGAGAACAGTGGCGTCGTCACGGGAAATGTTCCCAGGGACGGCGGTACGTATTTCTTCTGCGCCAGATTGCCCGCGATGGCGAGCATCGGGATGATCATGAAGAAGCGGCCCAACAGCATGTCAAAGCCAATGGTGGTGTCGTACCAAGGCGTGTTGACCGTCAGTCCGCCGAACGCCGAACCGTTATTGCCCGCGCCCGAAACGTAGGCATACAGCATCTGGGTGAAACCATGTGGCCCGGGATTGCTGATGCCCGCGGTACCAAAACCGTGCACCGAAGAAATCGACGTGAAGATCAGGATCACCAGCGGAAAGATCAGCGCCACCAGCATCGCCATCTTCACGTCGTACGCTTCAATCTTCTTGCCGAGATATTCCGGCGTGCGGCCTACCATCAGACCGGCGATAAATACAGCGAGCACCACGTAAATCAGAATGCCGTACATGCCCGCGCCCACCCCGCCGAAGATGACCTCACTCAGCATGATGTTGACCAGCGGGATCATCCCTCCCAGAGGCATAAACGAATCGTGCCAGCTGTTGATAGCGCCGCAGCTTGCATCGGTCGTAACCGTGGCAAACAGCGCCGAGTCCGTGATGCCGAAACGAACTTCTTTGCCCTCCATGTTGCCGCCGGCCTGCATTGCAGTGACGTGCTGGTTCACACCATGCAGCAAGGGATTGCCGCGAGCCTCCGCCCAGTACGCAACGGTCACGCCACATAGAAACAGAATGGCCATTGCTCCCCACACGGCCCAGCCGTGGGCTTGCGAGCTCGTCATTCGCCCCAGTGTGTAGGTCAATCCCGCGCCGATGGCAAAAATGCAGAACAGCTGAATCAGATTGGAAAACGGAGTGGGATTCTCAAATGGGTGTGAGCTGTTGGCGTTGAAGAAGCCGCCGCCGTTGGTGCCGTATTCCTTGATGATCTCCTGCGAGGCCACCGGCCCTTGCGCAATGGTCTGCGTGCTGACCGTATCCATCACTGGCCTACCGCTGGCATCGACCGCCGGCTTACCGTCGGCATTCACATGCTGAACCTGTTGCGGATCGAGCAGTTTCACGCTGTCATAAGGCTTCAGGTTCTGCACCACGCCTTGCGACACCAGCAGTAATGCGCCGATGATGCAGACCGGCAGCAATACCCACAGGCAGCCGCGAACCATGTCCACCCAGAAGTTGCCGATGGTTTGCATCTGTCGTCGCGCGATCCCTCGGATGAAGGCGATAGCCAGCGCGATGCCGGTGGCAGCGGATACGAAGTTGTGATACGCCAGGCCGGCCATCTGGGTGAAGTAGCTCATCGTGCTCTCGCCCGAATAGGCCTGCCAGTTGGTGTTGGTAGTGAAGGACGCTGCCGTGTTAAACGCCAGGTGCTCCGGCATGACGCCGGCGAACTTCTGCGGATTTAAGGGCAGATGGGCCTGCAGCCGCTGCATCAGGTAGAGCAGCAGCATGGACACCACACTGAACAACAGCATGGCGGCAGCGTATTCCGTCCAGCGCATCTCGTGGTTCTCGTCCACGCCGGTCAGTCGATAGAGCAGGCGCTCGACCGGCCGCATCACCGGATCCAGAAAGGTCCGCTCGCGGTTGAACACCCGCGCCATGAAAACACCCATTGGCTTCGTGACGAGGAGGATCAACCCGAGGAAGATCGCAATTTGAAGCCATCCATTGAATGTCATTTCAGAATTTCTCCGGTCGCAGTAGCGCGTAGAAGAGATAAATCATCATCAACGCGCAGATTGCCATCATGATGGTCGATTCCGTGTGCATGGTTCCCTCTCTTACTTCATGCGGTCGCAGAACTTTACATACCCCAGCGACATCGCGAAGAAAGCAATCGTGATTGCGACAAATATCAGGTCTTGCATTTCTCAGCTCCTTAACTCGTTACCACGGCCCCTGCTTGCGGCCAAACCACCAGACCACTCCCAACGTCGCAGTGTCCTGGTGCGTGCTGTAGATGTTCTGCTCGCTAGTCAGAAAAATTGGCCGGTTGGAAATATCGCGGCGGTATTCCCAGCGCATGTCGAAGCCATTGGCAACCGTGAAGTCGTAGGTCGCGGTCACTTCCTTGAGCGCTTCGGTATAGCCGGTTATCCCGGTAAAAAGTCCGCCATTGTCATTCAGGTATTCTGTGCGGCCCGCCACATAAGTTCTGGGGGGCAGCTGATACTTAGCATAAGCCGCTCCGCCCCACACGTCCGACGGGGCAGACGACTGGCCGGGGCTGGTATTCGGCCAGAGCCTCTGAATCGTATAGTCGCCTTCCAGGGTGAAAACCAGCTTGTTCGTAGCTTGCCAAGTTACATAACTGTCGAAGATATGGGTCTTGCCGTTGGGGGCAGGGCTGATCTGCTGGAAGCACAATCCCGGCTGAACGGGCACTGGCCCGCAGGTGTCTACAGCATTTGCGTTCGAGTGGTCCTGACCGAAATAGTAGTTAATCGTCCAATTAATATTCTTGTTTGGCGTTATCACCAGCCCAAAGAGTTCATCCTTGAAACCATTGGTTGGTTCGGTCTGGTTTGTGCCATTCACAACCCAGTAATTCAGAGCTACTTTGTTATTCAGCTTATAGTTAAGCCGCACTCCCATATGGTAGAACGGAAGGTAATAAAACCAATAAGAGCGGGTATAGTTGATCTGATACTGGGTGTAATTACCCTCAGCTCCAAGGGAGCTGCTCCACTTGCCGAAGTCAATGTTGAGTCCACTGCCAAGTGGCACGATGTAGCTTCCGTAAGCCTGGAAAATATTCCGATATAAATTCGGACGAGGTTCATTGGCTGGGTTTCCCTGGAGGGTGGCCGTAGCCTGACCGAATTGCAAGTCGAGGCGGGCCCCGTAGCGGCGGCCAGCCGTAAGATCGGGGGCGCGCTCCACAATCAGGTCCGCCTGGCTCAATCCGAAGACATTCCCCAGAACATCATAGGCGCGAAGCAGATTCACGCGTCCTACGGGGTTGTTGAAATTGTAGTCGTAATACCCGTCGAACATGGCGTTAATGGTGGTACCCTCAAGTAGTTCAGTAAGCTCCGATCTTCCGCGGTAAGAGTAGCGGCTGCAGGTGGTAGAGCTGGCGACTGCAGATCGATCGTGCTGTGGTCAGCACTCGCTGCCGGTGTCGACGTCGCCGCCATTGCCGATCTCATTTCTTTCACCTGTTGCCGTAGTTCTTGAACTTCCGATTCCAGTTGCGTGACATGCTGCTGGAGTTCCTGCGTACTCTTCCCCGCCTGTGACTCTGACGTGGCAGAGATATCCCCCATATCCCGCTGTTGAGCCCTCATCGGAAACTCACACACCAGAGCCAAAAGCAGAGGCAACAAAACCGTTTCCAACCGCCAGACATATCTTCCAATCGAAGCCACTGAATACCTCCTTGACGGCATCCACTCGAGCGCGCCATTTGGATGCGGGTTGCAGGATCACCTGGAACCCACTCCCGGCAGGTTTTCAGTTATGTCCCAGATGCCTCCTCGCTGTAACCTTCAGAACATGACCAAGAGTGCCCCGGTCATACGGTTCTCGTTCTTGACCAGGTCAGGGGTAAAGCCAGGCACAAGGGATCCCGGCGAGCCTGTGTTTCCACCCGAAGGCGTAATGCCACCCGACCCGGAGAAATACGGAACGTTGGACGCGCGGTGGTTGTACTCCATGCGGAACGTAATGTATTGGCTCGGCATGTAGTCGACCGTGGCCGAGACGTCCCAGGCCTTAAAAGGATCGCCGGGATTCTCGGTGAAGTAAGGCGTTCCCGACGCGGCCGTCGCGCCATTAATAGGCGGCAGCAACACCAGGTAACGGCCAGGGTTGTTGATCTGCCCTCCGCCCAGCGTCAGGGCATAGATATCTTTGTGGAACCAGAGGCGGTTGTAAATCATGTACCCAAGGAAGCTCTGCTTCGGTCCCTTAGCGGAATCGCCGGCGCAACTGACGCCGCCGCCGTGTTCGCAGCCCATGTCACCGGTGAGTGAAAACGCGGCCATGTCCATGAGGCGATCGGGATTCTGGTAATACTTCACCTGAATGCTGTCGTCGGTGTGATAGCGTACGCGTCCCGGATTTCCGAGCGCGTCCTCGCCCAACGCGTACTGATTTCCAACAAAGGAGAACCAGCCGTTCGGCCGCCACAGGATCTGTCCACCGATGCCCGGGCGATTGTTAAAACGTCCGTAGGATTGCCATCCATTGATCAGCCAGGGTTCGATCTTCAGGTGTTCGTTGGGATAAATCTGTACCCGCATGCCATTGAAGAACCATGGCGTATTCGAAGACACATACGATGGCTGATAGGCCCAGTTGTCAAACTGGTAGTAGCTGAAGAGGCCGACGTAAGACATGAAGATGCCGGCCTGAATGTTGATGCCGTCGAGGGCATTGATGTGGTATCCGCCGTACGCTTCGGAGATGTAACGATACGCATTGTCGAGCTGCCACTGACCACGCGCCGGGCTGGCATCATTACGCGGCGTCGTCGTCGAATACAGACCGAACTGCGTCATTATCCTGGCCTGGACGTTGTCATAGTGAAAGTCGCCGCCCACGCCCATTTGCGTGACCTGGAATTCTTCGGAGCGGAAGATCTCGCTCGATCCCCCGATGGTGTCATCCTTCGGGTGGTGGAAGTCATAGGTGTAGTTCGCGTCGACGCGAATCTCGGGTGTAAAGAACTTGGTGTCGAACGGCACTTCCTTGATGCGCGAGTTGCCATTCAGCCAACTGAAGTCGGCAAAAGAAAACGGCTCAGGCTTGTCGGTCTTCGGAGCCTGCTGCGCCAAGGCGGACTCGACCGGGACAGTGGCGGGAGCAGCCTGGTCGCCCGTCAAATGAACCGGCGCGGTGGCTTTTGAGGTGATAGGCAGACTCTGCGGTGTGCGCGCGTTCAGCGCCTGTTCGAGCTGGTCGATGCGCTTCTGCATGGCCTCCAGTTGCTTCGCCACCGCCGGTGGGATCTGCTGGTCGGCGGCGCTGGCCTGCTGCTCGGTCGATGAAACGGCAGCGCCCTGAGCGTGCAGCACCAACGGCAAAGCCGCAACGATTAGCATCAGGCCCGCCGCCGTCCGTCCATGGGCAGAGATAAATTCCGCCATCTGCTCTTCGATATGAGCGAAGAAGCGACGTCCGCCGAGCGAATCGACCACCGGGGATCCAGAAAGTTTGTGAACTGCCGGCGCTTTACTGTTTCGTCTCGACTTTCCCGATGCCAGCGAACACTGCAAGAAAAACAGGATGAAAAACATGACACTCACTGCGCAGATGAGGAGAAACAATGTCGTCATGATTGCCTTTCGCACACGTCCGTGCGCGTGCTCTTTTTCAGCAATCTGATTGGAGCACCTCGCACATAATTGTTATCTAAAGGAGTTATAAATTTTTCGTAAGGCCGGGTGCGGCGGCTGGCCAAACAAGGTTATTACCTGAACTGGGAACCGCCTCGTTACTAACTCAGAAGCGACTGCCGTGGAAAAGTGGCGGGGTTAAGCCACGCGGGGTGTGGATGTCATTCGTCCGCAGCAACTATCTCCCCGGGCCAAAACCCCACGTATTGGCGCCAGGGCCGCACCAATGTGCGTTGCGAATTCTTAGCGCTCTTATATAATCCCCGACCGAAAAATATTCTGTGGAGGGTGCGATGAGGAAGTTGCTCTTGGTTGGGGTAGGCGCGTTATTGCTGATGCCAGTGTGGGCCACAGCACAAAGCGCGTTCAACGGAACATGGAAAGTCGACATGAGCAAAGTCGACTTCCCCAAGAAACCCTATGTCTATCTGTTGCAGGATGGCATGTACGAATGTAAGTCGTGCGTGCCGCCGATCAAGGTAAAGGCCGACGGCACCGATCAGGCGGTTACCGGCCATCCCTACTACGACACGGTTGCCATCAAGGTAATGAACGACCACGAGCTGGAAGAGACGGACAAGAAGGGCGGCAAGACGGTAGGGACATCGACGATGATGGTTTCGCCCGACGGCAACACGATGACCTTCCAATTCACCGACAGCAGCAACACCAACGCTGCACCTGTCACCGGTAAAGGGGAAGACATGCGTGTGGGGGCCAAGCCGCCGTCAGGTGCGAACGCGATTTCCGGCTCCTGGCGAACCACAAAGTTCGAAAATATATCGGCCAATGCGATCACGTGGACCTACAAGGTCAACGGCGATGAGATAAGCATGACCAATCCGACGGGTCAGTCCTACACGGCCAAGATGGACGGCACAGAAGCTCCTATGAAGGGCGATCCCGGCATAACCACGGTTTCCGTAAAGAAGATGGGTGACAATGGCATCGAGGAAACCGACAAACGGAACGGGAAGGTCATCGGCGTGATGAAGGCCACCGTGAACGGGAACACCATGAGTTGCACTTACGACGATAAGCTGCAAGGCTCGTCGATGAAGTACACGGCAACTAAACAATAGTTCGGTTCACAGGTTTTGCAGCTTAGGAACTCCGATCAAGTGAAAGCGAGGTCCCGCGGCGGCTAAAGCCGCATTGGTTTTCGGGTATTTAACGGTCGGCCTGAAAGGCCGTCCCTTTCAAAACAAGACTGAATCAGAGTTTCGCTAGGAATTTGGAAGGAGCGACCGACACTGCCGCTCCTTTTTTGGGGGATGGTTTCCATTAATCCAACTACAAGGGTGAAGCGGTGCACCACCCTACAACGCAGTTAGAAACTGCGGCGCTAGCGTTCCGCAATCAGATACTGCTCGATCTTCCCATCCGGCATCTCGTAGATGATGATGACCAGATTCTTGTCGGGATAGCCAACCGCGTAGGAGCGCTCGGTCATTCCACCACGCAGGCCGTAGCCCGCCTGGGAGAAGCTCTTCGGCGTACCCAACGGTCCCAGGCTGCTGGCGTAATCCTTCAGTGCCTGATCGGTAAAGTAGGCGTTGGCATTGTCGGTGAATAGCGATCGATCGATCTTGCCCTGCTGCAGGCCGTCGTAGATCTTGCGAATGACTTCATCCTGCTTGGGATCCTGTGGATTCGACGCCCGCACCAGCAACGTCCGCGCCTGGCTGCCGATCTCCGAGGCCGCTACTGCCGCATCCTGATTAGTGAGCACCACCACGGCGATCTTGTCGTCGGGCATCACGATGTTATCGGCGGTGAAGCCGGAGACCTCGCCTCCGTGTTCCAGCACGCGATGGCCGCTCATGTTCTTGACATCGACGCCCAGGCCATAGCTTGTGCCGGCGCCATTCTTCAGCAGAACTTCCGTCTCCATCTCACGATAGGAAGCAGGCTTCAGGACGGTTTGGTCGATGATCGAGATGTCCCACTTCGCCAGGTCCTCGGCCGTCATGGCCAACTCGCCGGCAGCGAACATCCAGCCTGGGCCTTCCTTGGGGGCCGGATGCAGCGGCCCCAGCGCGTAACGAAAATATCCACCGGGATCGGTAGGCGGTAGCTTGTTCAAATTTGTGTCGGCGACGCTCTTCATCCCCAGGGGGTTGAACACATGCTGACCCAGGAACTGCAATAGCGACATGCCGGAGACCTTCTCCACGATCACGCCGGCGATGACGTAGTTGGTGTTGCTGTACTGCCACTTCGTGCCCGGATCGAAGTCCAATGGCTTGCGCGCCCAGAGATCCATGATGCGGTCGGCACTGGTCGCCTGGAGCATCATGGGCGGGACATAATCCTGCGGCCAGAAGTCCTGATAACCGGAGGTGTGCGACAGCAGCTCGCGGATGGTGACTTCGTTGCCGCGGGTGAGATTGGGAACATACTTCGACACCGGATCGTCGAGGGAAAGCTTCCCTTCCTCAGCCAGCAGCAGAATTGCCGCAGCGGTGAACTGCTTGCTGATGGAGCCGATGCTGTAGCGCATTTCCGGCGTCGCCGCGGTTTGCGGATCGAGCCGCGCCTGGCCGTAGGCCTGCACATAGGCGATCTTGCCGTTCTGCACCACGGCTACGGACGCGGAAGGCACGCCGGTTGACGCCAGAGTTTTGTGAGCGATGTCGTCGATGCTGCTGCGCAGCGCCGGCGCCAGCAAGGGCTCGGTCTGTGCCGCGGACCACGCGGTCGCAATAACGACGAACAAAATACAAGACAGCAACCGCGCGCGGAATATGGGCTTGGATATCTGCATTATTTGCCTCGGATCGGAAGAATCCTGACCAACCACACTATCGTAAGGGGTATTCGTGTAACAACTTTGTAAAGGAAGTCAGGCGGAGATGAAAGCTCTCAGCCGTCAGCTATCAGCCATCAGCAGAATTGAGCCGAACCAGACTCTGATCACGGGAAGCGAGGTCCCTCGGCGGCTGAAGCCGCATTGTTTTCCGGGTCCTTAACGAACGGCCTGAAGGCCGTCCCCTTCAAACAAGACTTAATCAGAGCTTCCCTAGGAGTGGGAATTGGAGTTCTTTTCGTCCAAGGTTGGCGGCGCAGGAGTTTCGCCTGCCGCGGGAGTTTCAGCTTCGCTTGCGGCGGCTGCTGCTGGGCCAGCCTGCGCGCCAGGAAACACGTACCCATCCAGCAAGCGGTGGTGCATGCTGTAGAGCGCCAACTCAAGGCGGTCCTGGACCTGGAGTTTGTCGTAAATTTTTCGCAAGTAGTTCTTCACTACCTGCTCGGTTGTGCCAACTTCGCGGGCGATTTCCTTGTTCTTCATGCCCTGGGTGACACCGCCGATGATCAGCATTTCTTTCTCGCTGAGGCGCAACTGCTGCTTGGGAGCAGTTCCCTGTAGCGCCTGCGTGCGGTAAGCCTCGATGACCCAGTTCACCCCTTGTTTGTCGAGCCAGGTCTCTCCGGCCGCAACCTTGCGAACGCAGCGGATTAACAGGTCGGGCGAAACCGCGCGGGCCAGGATGCCCCGCACTCCGCGACGAAGGTAGTCCACAGTTTCCTGTTCGCCGGCACGATGGGTGACCACAATCAGCTTGGCCCCCGGCAGAGCTCGACGTGCGGCTTCGCTGATGGCTTCGGCGGGAGTGGGCGATAAGCCCACCTCGAAGAGAACCACATCGGCGGGAATGCTGGCCACGGCGTTGAGGGTTTGGGCCAGCGTCTCCGTTTGGGCGACTACATCCAGGTCTTCTTCCAAGGCAAGGATCTTGCTCATGCCAACCCGGAAGATGGCTTCGGAATCAGCCAAGATGATCTTGATGGGTGACGGCTTGGATTCCGCCGGATCCGCGGAGTGGGCCGAGGACGAGGCCCTGAACTCGTCTGCGTCGCGGCGAGCAGTCGGCCTTCCGAAACGTGAATGCCTAGAGCCGCTTGAAGTGGTATTCATCAATCACCACTGCAACACTTTGTCCGGACTGCTCCTCGGAGCAGCGCACCACGCGCCCAACGCAAATGACCTGCACAGGATGGCTGGTGCCTAGAACCTCC
The DNA here is from genome assembly GCA_049798495.1 of Candidatus Korobacteraceae bacterium. Taxonomy (GTDB): domain Bacteria; phylum Acidobacteriota; class Terriglobia; order Terriglobales; family Acidobacteriaceae; genus Bog-257. The sequence continues at coordinate 27,790 of JBARGS010000221.1, forward strand.
ACCGGCATCTCAATGGTGAATTCCACCGGCAAACCCACCTCGAGGGGAGATTCCATGTGGAAGAGAATGCCCCCGGCGGAAATATCCGTCGTCTTGGCATGGTACTCACCATTCGGCGTCTTCAGTGTCACCTGAAGGTGGAGAGGAAACCGAACCGAATTGCGTAGATCGAACTGGTGGCCAGCTGACATTGTTCGTGACACCAGCATACCCTGAGTGGCGTCAAGCTCAATGTTACTAAAGTACCATTAGGACGGGTTACCGTGTCTACAAAAATCGACAGCGCCTTTAATTTTTATGACTTTAAGCCGTCAGCCCGGAGGACCCGGAATGCGGAATTGGGCAGTAACTCGTGGGGCTCGGGCCGCCCACAAAGTAGGAGTCTTATCCCCAGGGAACCACCGCCTAGAACTTCGTTGTCTCCGTGAAGTTGAAGTCGCGAACCTTCATCGGCGGTACTACCATGTCCATCGATTCTTCGCCGCTGGAACGGACTGGATCGCCCATGGCCTCGACATTCTGCAGCATGTGGAGGAGGCTTTCGTTGAAGCGGAAGTTGAGAACTCCGCCGCCAAGCCGGCCCTTTTCAATCAGAAAGGTGCCGTCGCGTGTCATTCCGGTGAGAATCTTCTCAAAAGGGTCGACTTCACGGATGTACCACAGACGGGTCACCAGAATACCCCGTTCGGTGGCGGCGATCATCTGCTCGACCGTTTGCACCGGGCCGGCGGCAGGTCCTTCGAATACGATGTTGAGAGGCGCTTCGCCGATTTCGTTGGGCAGGGCGAAGCCGTGTCCGGTGGGCTGGACGGCGCCGGCAGCGAGGTTGGACTGCTGCATCCGGTGTGCACTGGAGCGAGCATAGGTAACGCGCTGAACGACGCCGTTCTCGATCAATTTCAGCCGATGACGCTGCATGCCTTCGCCGTCGAAGGGTACGCCGGTCTGAAGCGGGTGGTAGACGTCGTCCCACACCGTGATGTTCTCGCCGAAGAGCTGGGTTCCGATGCGATCGTTGAGGAACGAACGCTGATCCAATAGCGCCGAGCCGCCAAAGTCCCAGAACATGAAACCGACGGCATCGAGCACGGCCGCAGGTTCCAGGACCACGGTGTACTTGCCGGGTGGCAGCTCGCGCGGATTTTTCGAGGCGATCGCTTTCTCCGCCGCGATCTCGGCGAGCCTTGGGGGATCGAGTTGCGACGCATCCGAAGCGTTGGCCTTCTGCCACCCCGAGGACGTCTCGCCCAGCATGGTGATGGAAACCTCGGCCAGCGTCTGCTCCTGCCAATGGGCGACGCCGCGGGAGTTGAAAATGCCTTCGACACTTTCGGCGGAAGAGAAAATGCCGGCCGTGGTGAGGCTGTGCTTCCTGGCCACGTCGACGATTTCCGCCACGGCTTGAGCGCGATCCTGAGGCGTAAGTCGAGCCGTGATCTCGAAGAAACGCTGCACCTCAGCTGCGCCCGAGTCCTTCGCGTTGGCGGCAACCTCGTCCGGTGACGGCATGGGCAGCAGGTCGGGATCGGTATGTTGCACACGCGCCAGCATCTCCGCCGATTGCACGACGCGACGCAGGCTTTCGTCGTCATGCTTGTTGGTGGTGGCGCGTGCCGTGCGGCCGCCGAAGGAAACCCGCACCGAGATGTGCGACTCCTCTTCGGCAACATTCTGATGAATGGTGTTGTTGGCAAAGCGCGTGAGGGCGCTGCGGCCGCTGGAAATGAGCAGCTCGATCTCGTCGGCGGAGGTGAGGCGCCGAAGCTTATCGAAGATGGAGGCGGATTGGGCGGAAGTTAGCATTCAGCACTCAGCATTCAGCACTCAGCAGTCAGCAGTCAGCACTCAGCACTCAGCACTCAGCAGTCAGCATTCAGCATTCAGCACTCAGCACTCAGCAGTCAGCATTCAGCATTCAGCACTCAGCACTCAGCAGTCAGTCTTTCAATGGGACTGCCGAAAGTGAATACGGCTCTACCCCCACAAGTAAAGTCCACGTCGAGCTCAGTAAGAGGCGGGGCGCGTGCGCTCAGAATTGACTTTCCTGGCTAAGGACGAAAGCATTTTCTTGATTTCCTCCACGTTAGCATTCAGTGTTTGATATGAGTCCGACTCCAGGTAACCAAGATCCTTCGCCAGCAGCAGGTGGTATTCGAGTTCACTGGCCGAGCCAGTGGCGATTTGGAGGAAGCGATGAAACTCCGCGTTGCCCCGACGGCCGCAACCTTCAGCTATATTCGCAGCGATCGACGCTGAGCAGCGGCGCATCTGCGATGTCAAACCAAAAAGCTCCTCCTTGGGGAATCGGGAGGTCTCTCGATATACGCGCAAGGTAACGGCATGTGACTTGCTCCAGACCTGCAGATCTCGAAAATTCTTCATCGTCTAACACGTTCTCCCATCCCGGCTCTTGCCTCGCATTGGCTGAATGCTGACTGCTGAGTGCTGACTGCTGACTGCTAATTGCTCCCCTTATACGCTGTCCCCACCGCTATCCCTCTGAACCTCGCCGGCGCGGCGCCGTGTCCTGTTCCCATCACCTGTTGGGGCTGGCCTTTGCCGCAGTTGGGCGTGCCCCACAGCGTCCATTGATCTCGCGAGCAGATGGCGTCCATCGAGTTCCAGAATTCCGTAGTGATGCCGGAGTACGACGGATTCTTCAGCATGCGACCGCGCTTGCCGCCGACGATCTCCCAGCCGATCTCGCAACCGAACTGGAAGTTGTAGCGCTTGTCGTCGATCGACCAGGAGCGGTTCGTCTCCATCAGAACGCCGCGATCAGTCGACGCAATAAGCTGGTCCAGCCTAAGCGGCGTGTCACTCGGCAGGATGCTCACATTGGTCATGCGCACGATGGGCAGCCGGTTCCATCCCTCGGCGCGCAGACATCCGCCACTGCGGCTTGCGCCGATAGCGGAGGCCGTGTCGCGCGAGGTGAGATATCCCGTGAATATTCCGTTGGTAATGATGGGCGTACACTGCGCCGCCACGCCTTCATCGTCGTAGGCGAAGGTGCCGAGTCCGGGACCGTGTGCCTCCGTTGCATCGGCCACGACATTCACGATCTCACTGCCGTATTTCAGGCTGCGCAGCTTGTCGAGCGTAAGAAACGATGTGCCGGCGAAGTTGGCCTCCATGCCGAGGACACGATCGAGCTCTATCGGGTGGCCGATGGACTCGTGAATTTGCAGCGAGAGCTGCGAGGAGTCGAGAACGATATCGTACTGCCCTTCCGGACATTGATCCGCCGAGTGCAACGCGACGGATTGCTCCGCGATTTCGGTCGCGTGCTCCAGCAGGCGTAGCTCCTCAATCAACTCGTAACCTTTGTTCTGGAATTGCCCGCCGAAAGAGTTGGGATAGGAGCGCTTCTGGATTTCGGTTCCCTGAAAGGTGTGAGCGGCATAACCGGCGCCGGAGGTCGTGACGGCCTGGCGTATTTCCGAACCCTCGGTCGAAAAGAACCACTGCTCATAGCGGCGGAAGTTCATGTTGGTTTCCGCCAGCGTGACGCCGTTCACTTTGCGCAGGGCTTCATCGACGGCGAAGAGTAGCTCGAGATTGTCTTCGATCGAGGTCGAGAACGGGTCGATGTTGCAGGGCGAGGTCCAGTCGGCAATGGCCGGCGGCTCAGGGACCAGATACAGTTCCTGCGCCTTCACCGTGGCCGAAGCTTTGGCGATCTCGACGGCTCGCGCGGCGCAGCTCTCCACGCCGTTGCGGGAAAGGTCGTCGGTGGCAGCGAAGCCGAAGGCGCCGTCGGCAATGACGCGGATGCCGATGCCCTGCGACTCGGCATCGGAGGCGCTGCCGATCTTGCCGTTCTTGGTGGCGAGGGAGCGATTGCGCTCATTGACGATGCGCGCCTCGGCGAGCGATGCGCCACGCAGCTTTGCAGTCTCTAGTGCCCAGGAAGCGATTTGTTTCATGGATGAAACCTAAAGCAACAATAATATCGTCTCTGGCGAAATGCTTACGCGGAAGAATGTGGGTGGAAGCTGCTATCCTGAGGAATCTCGATCAAGTAACTGCGGAGTCCCGCGGCGGCTAAAGCCGCGGCGATAATGTGATACTTACGGACGGCCTGAAAGGCCGTCCCCTTCAAAGACCGGATCAGAATTGTCCGTACCCCGCCAGCCATTCGATCGCCTCCGCAATTTCTGCTGAAAGCTCCACTTCCCTGCTGGCCAGATCCTGCTTCATGTGCTCGGCGCTGGAAGTGCCGGTGAGTGGCAGGATGCCGACGGCACGCGCGAAGGCGAAGACGATCTGCGCCGGCGTGACGGCGGCCCGCGCGACCAGCTCGCCGATCATGGGATGTCGCAGCACTTCGACATTCGCGGTCAGTAGCGAGAATCCCTGGTAGACGATGCCGCGCTGGCCACAGAAGCCGCGCACTTCATAGTCCCAACCCAGCCTTGCATAACAGCGGTTCTGGACAAAAGCGGGTGCTTCGGCACCGCTGGCGATCATCTGTTGCAGATGAGGATGCGAAACATTGCTGACGCCAAGCAGGCGAGTGCGCCCGGCATCGCGCTCGTTGCGCATCGCCTGCCACACTTCGGCGTCCGCCTCACTCCATCCGTAACCGGATGCGGGACCATGCAGCACATAACTGTCAACGTAATCGGTGTGCAGATGTTCGAGCGAGCTGGCCATCGATTGCGCAACCTGCATCGAGAGGCGCGCTTTGGGATCGTAGGGCAGGCGGTGGTCCTGACCGGGAGCGTAAGTGAATTTCGTTTGCAGAAACAGATCGCCGCGAGCGACGACGCCGTCGCGATAGACCGTAGCCAGCGCATCCCCGACTCCTGCTTCGTTGTAGTGGCGGCGCTGGTTGGCGGTGTCGATGGCGCGAAAGCCGGAGCGAATCGCCAATTCGGTGAGAGCTGCGGTGCGCTCTTCCTTCCAGGCGGTGCCGTAGATGAAATCGGGAATGGGCGGAGGGGACGGTGGCATCACGATTATTGTGGCATGAGGCGAGGTCCGAAGGCGGCCAATGTCACTGGTCGGGCTTTGCTACACTCGCGTTTTGATGTCTACCGCAGTCCAGGCCGTTCCCCCCAAATGCGTGCGCATTGAATCAGTCGATCTCGTACGCGGCGCGGTGATGGTCCTGATGGCGATCGATCATGTCCGCGATTTCCTGGGCGCACCGGGCGCGAATCCCACCGACCTTGCCACCACCACGCTTCCGCTATTCTTCACCCGCTGGATCACGCATATTTGCGCGCCGGTCTTCTTTCTGCTGACCGGGACAGGAGCGTATCTGTCGCTGCGGAGAAAAACCAAGCGGGAGCTGTCGCGGTTTCTGTGGACACGCGGCCTGTGGCTGATCTTCGTGGAACTGGTGCTGATGCGCTGCCTGGCGTTTCAGTTCAACTTCGACTACCGCATGACGATGCTCTTCATTCTGTGGGCTCTGGGCTGGGCCATGATCGCGCTGTCCGTGCTGCTCTATCTGCCCGATGGGGCGATCGTGAGTATCGGCGTCGTCATGATCGCCGCGCACAATTTGCTTGACGGCATCAGCTCGCAAAATCCGCTGTGGATCGTCCTGCATCAGCCGGGCTTCCTGCTGAACACGTCGCGGTACCAGGTGCGGGTCGCCTATCCGCTGATCCCGTGGATCGGCGTGACCGCGCTCGGCTACTGCCTCGGGCGAATCTACGGCTGGCCAGCCGGGCGGCGAAAGAGTTTCCTGCTGCGCACGGGCCTCGGCTTGACGGCGGCGTTTGTGGTGTTGCGCGCCCTCAATGTTTACGGCGATCCCAATCCCTGGAGTGTGCAGAAGTCGGCCGCGCTGACCGTCGTGTCGTTCCTCAACACGGTAAAGTATCCACCGTCGCTGCTGTTTCTGCTGATGACACTCGGCCCGGCGATGCTCGCCTTGTGTGCGGTAGATGGGCGCACGCCGCAGATTCTCCGTCCCGCGCTCATCATCGGAAAGGTGCCGATGTTCTACTACGGGCTGCACATCCCGCTGATCCACATCATGGCGGTGATCATCTGTTACGCACGCTACGGACACGTGTACTGGATGTTCCAGTCGCCAACGGCGGCGCAGTATCCCTTCACCCCTCCGCCGGGATGGGGATTGTCGCTACCTGCGATCTATCTCATCTGGGGAATCGTGGTGGTGCTGCTGTATCCGCTGTGCCGGTGGTTCGCGGGTGTGAAGCAGCGCCGCAGCGATGCCTGGCTGAGCTATCTGTAGACTGCGATCTTCGGGAGGGAGCGGCGAGGCGTTTGGACAACTGGGGTTCACACTTTGCTGAAAAGTCGAAAACGCAGATCCCGTTGCCGACTAAAGTCGGTTCCGGAAGACAAAACTAAAGGGCTTGCGACGGCACAGCTGAAGCTGGGCCCTTTCAAAACCGCTTCGCAGCGACTTTTTCAGCAAACTGTTCATCCAATTCCGGAGCTATCCTGCAAAATTGCTGTTGGTGGTTATGCGGGAATCGGGGGAGGATAGATGAGCCGTCGATACGCGGAGCTGGCATTTACTCCACTGGTGAAGGCCCAACAAGAGAAACATGGGAGCCGCCGTCAATATGCTCGCATGGAGCAAATGGGCGAGCCCGGAGATCGTCTTGGCGTTTACGAGCGGGAGTTTATTCAGCAGCGCGATGGCTTCTATATGGCGTCGGTGAGCGAGACGGGCTGGCCCTACATACAGTTTCGCGGCGGCGCGAAGGGCTTTCTTCACGTTCTCGACGATCAGACAATTGGCTTCGCCGACCTGCGCGGAAACACTCAGTACATAAGCCTGGGAAATCTAAAACATGATGATCGTGTGGCGCTGTTCTTCATGGACTATCCGACACAGAGCCGATTGAAGATTCTGGGCCGCGCTACCTTTCATGAGGGCGATGCGGAAGCCGCCGAGTTGCTGGCGAAGCTGCGAGTCCCCGGCGAGAAGTCAGTAGCCGAGCGGGCGGTAGTCATCCATGTAGAAGCCTTCGACTGGAATTGCCAGCAACACATCACGCCGCGCTATTCCGAAGAGGAGTTGGTGGACCTGCTTGCACCCATGCGGCGACGCCTGGCGGCATTGGAGGAAGAGAACACGCGTCTGCGCAAGGCGCCTGCCGCCGGGGCGCCTTCCTGAGAGGTTGCTGAAAAACTCGGAGGCAACGGCTGTGCCCGCGGCTACAGACTGTGACCGCCGTCCACTATGATGTTCGCGCCGGTGATGTGCGTCGATTCGTCACAGCTGAGAAATACGATGGTCGACGCGATTTCTTCCGGAAATGCCATTCGCTGGATCGATGACTTAGCCGGATCAATTCCTCCCAACGCATTCCAGGCGCCTTCTTCGCCGCCATGCTTCTCGACCAGCTCCTGCCAGAACGGCATCTTCTGCCACATGGGCGTGGCCACGCCTCCGGGCGAAACGCAGTTCACCCGGATGGCTTGAGGTTTGAGTTCCAGCGCCGCAGTCTTCACCAGCATTCGTACAGCGGCCTTGCTGACGCAATATGCGCTTGCGCCCGCAGATGCTTTGACTCCGGAGACAGAGCCGACAACAACGATGGCCCCACCGCTCTCATGCATCAGCCTGGCGCCGTATTTCACGCTGAGGAACGTCCCGTCGAGATTCACTTCCATCACGCTGCACCAATCTTTGAGACTGGTCTCAGAAATCGGCTTCGCTGCGGAAATGCCGGCACAGGCCACCAGCACATCAAGATGCCTGAGGCGCTCCGAGAGGCGCTCCCAATCATCTTCTTGGCTGATGTCAAGACGGACAACTTGTTCGCGAGGGTCGCCCTCAGGAGACGGGCTGGGATAAGTTACGTCCGCCGCAATCACATCCGCACCCTCTCGCAGGAAGGCGGTGACTACGGCCCGTCCGATGCCGGAAGCCGCTCCGGTCACAAGCGCTCTCTTGCCTGCCAATCGCACGGGGTAATGATAATGCGGGAGAGCAGAAAACCACCTTGTGTTGTCATGGGTTCTCTCTCTTGGCCGAAGCTCTCGCGACGTCGGCACCGGATGTGTTCCGTCCAGCGTCACGCTCCTACGTCGCCTGTCATTCTCTGTAACTGACGCTTGCAATCCTCGAGGTGTTCAATCACTTTTTCCTTAAGAGCTCGGCACCCGAAATCGTCGGAGGTTGTGCGCGATTTGTCGAGACATGCCGCTGCCGCGTCCCCAAACGCCTCGTCAAAGCGATCTCTCTCAGCTCTCACCAAATTAGGATCGTGAAATATTGTCGTGTGCGGGAGTCCCCATTGTTTCAGTACTCTCTTTCCTAGAAAAACAAGGCATCCCGATTCATCTATCAAGATGTTGTCGTGAGGAAGCCTCGCAGTACATGCAAACTGAACATTTCGGTTATCGCGATTGTCGTAGAGAAACGAACACAGCCGATTAAAACGAGGTATAACGCCGGACGTGACGTGCTCAGAAGTAAGTATCTTTAGCTGCAAGCTGGCGATCTGCAGAAAAGGCGATATGAGACACCGCACAACCACTCCGCTAGTAATCAGTTCCTCCACAGCCTTACGTTCATCCAACAATAAGCTCTTAAGCCCAGGATTCTCGGTTGCCAGGATCGTCTCATCTTCTGAAATCGCCAGGGAAGAAAGACTACCGGCTTGTCTCAGCACGCGCCCGGGTTCTCCAACCTTCATCTCATTTAGCGCCTTAAGCAGTCTTTCAGTCCGTTGCTTCTTTGCTTCAATTGGATCCCTAGGATTTATAACTTCAGTCAGCGTAAGCTTCTGATGTCCTAACTTTCTTAGCCAGGTTTCAATGGACTGCGTAACAGTTTTCCGAAGCTGACCTGAGTCGAAAGGCTCGTACAATTGGTTGAGCAAATCACCAGGGAGAGCATGAAAGGACCGTTCCCTAAGCAGGAGACACGGCTTGCCAAGGCCCAACATGTATCCCATCTCTACTGTGACGTTAGGGTTGAGCTGTGGTTCCTGCATCTGCTCTAAGACGACAATGCCATAGCGGGCATGCTGCATGAAAAACTCGATGTTCCGCCACTTGTCCGACCAGAAGAGCTTATCCTTGGCAAGGACAGCTTCAAATCCATATGACTGAACCGTTTCTCGTATTAGACGCTCTAAGTTCTTATAAACGTCACCTAATCCGTAGCGCATAATGACAAAGATGTTTCGGTCAGCTCTCGCCTCGTGTTCGTCTCGATTTTTCCCATACACATCGTGCCCAGACATACGAGCTTTCCTTTGGAGTGGGTTCATGTTACCTCGGACTAACCGTTTTTGCAGCATCTGAAATTGGATTTCCAGTAATCGACCGGCGAGACACTGGGACTAGCACAGGCCGGACTTCCCGTATCCAGAGGGATCTTGATCCTCGGCTATGCAAGCAAATGCAGGCCGCCCACTTCTGACCGACATAACATCTATAATCAAGATTTCCCAACGTCAGCCTGTTTATACTTGGGCACCAGGACTCACTGTGGCACTAGATCAGAAAATTTACGAGCTACGCCGCGACAAGCTGAAACAAATTGAAGCGCTGGGGCAGGCGGCCTATCCCTATCGCTATGAAACCACGCATAGCGTTCCGCAGGTGGTCGACGAGTTCTCCTCGAAGACCGGGCCGGAGCTGGAATCGCCGCGCGTCGACGTCCGCGTTGCCGGGCGGCTGATGTCGATCCGCGTGCAGGGTAAGGCCGGCTTCGCGCACTTGCAGCAGGGCGGCAAGCGGTTACAGATTTATGTGCGCCTCGACGCCGTCGGCGAGAAGGCTTTCCAGCTCTACAAGCTGCTCGACATCGGCGACTACGTCGGGGTGAAGGGCTATCTCTTCCGCACCCGCACCAATGAGCTGACCGTCCACGTGGAAGAGCTGACGTTCTTAGTCAAGGACCTGCTTCCCTTGCCCGAGAAGTGGCACGGGCTACAGGATGTGGAGACGCGCTATCGCCGGCGCTATGTCGATCTGACGATGAATCCCGAGGTGCGCGAGGTCTTCACCAAGCGCGCGAAAGTTGTGCAGTCGATGCGGCGCTTCCTCGACGAGCGCGGTTTCGTCGAGGTAGAGACGCCGATGATGCATTCCATCGCCGGCGGCGCCGTGGCCAAGCCGTTCACTACGCATCACAATGCGCTCGACATTGACCTCTACCTGCGCATCGCGCCCGAGTTGTATTTAAAGCGGCTGGTGGTGGGCGGCATGGACCGCGTGTACGAGATCAATCGCAATTTTCGCAACGAAGGCATCTCGACCCAGCACAATCCGGAGTTCACCATGCTGGAGTTTTATATGGCGTACGCGGATTATCGCGACATGATGGACTTCACCGCCGAGATGCTGGCGCAGGTGGCGCGTGATGTAAACGGCACGACGGTCGCGCACTTCAACGGACAGGAAGTTGATTTCGGCAATGTGCAGCGGCTCTCGATGCGCGAGGCCATCATCAAGTTCTGGCCGGAGAATGCGGGCGAGAAACCGGAGATGAGCGACTTCTCGAACTCGGAGCAGATCGTGGCGATGGTCCGCCGTTACAATGTAGCCAACACGCACATTCCGTACGATCCCGTTGCGCCCGACGGCAAGACCATTGCCGAGATCTTTGAGTTTGTCGCCGAACCGCATCTGATCCAGCCGACATTCATCTATGACTTCCCGCTGGCCATCTCGCCGCTGTCGAAGAACAAGCGGGAGCCGGAGGAGAATGCCGAGTGGGTGGAGCGGTTTGAGATTTTCGCCGGCGGCCTGGAGATTGGCAACGCCTTCAGTGAATTGAACGATCCCGAAGAGCAGCGCCGGCGCTTCGAGCAGCAGTTGGGCGAACGGGCGCGGGGGGACGAAGAAGCTCACCAGATGGATGAGGACTACATCCGCGCGCTGTCGTATGGCCTGCCGCCGACGGCGGGGGAAGGCGTGGGGATTGACCGGCTGACGATGCTGTTGACCGATTCGCGGTCGATTCGCGATGTGATTCTGTTTCCGTTGCTGCGGCCGCTGAAGCGCGAAGAAGAAGAGGAGATGGAGAAAACGGGAGAGGAAGCGGGAAAGAGTTAATAGAAGCTATCTCATAATGAACCAGTTCGGTAAACCGCGGCTTCCCGCAGGAGCTAAAGCCCAGTTTTTTCGAGCCTTTGGACGGCACGGCTGAAGCCGTGCCCTTTCAAAACGATTTATGAGATGGCTTCTAGCAACAACTGCGGTCGTGTGACATCCAATGGAGTGTAGGACCAGCGATTGTGCTTCTGGACATTTTCTGCTCCTGGGCATACTGTGATATCGAAATGGGGGTTTCCGTGGCGCAGCCTTTGTCGAATCTGGATTACCTGATTGGCGCGGTGAAGAGATCGGATGAACCGCCCGCCCGGCAAAGGGGCGGGGACGTGCCGAATCCTGCTCCGCCAACCGCGATGCAGCAAGCTGCCGCGGCGTTTGGAGGTTCGATTCTGCTCGCATTGCAAAAGGCCGGGGGCAAGCTTGATGCGTTCGAACTGGTGGAGGCGACGGGAATCCCGTTGGAAACCCTGTTTCATGTTCTCGACACGTTATCTTCCGAGTTTCAGTGGGTCACGGTGGACAAAAGCGATCCCAAGGGCAATTACAAGGTTGAGCTCAGGCAAGAAGCCCGCGACTACATGAAACGGGCGGGACTTTTGTGAGTGGTTGAAGTCAATCCTCACCTCTGAGAACTCGCATGAAAACTGCGGCTCGCGCCGCCGGGATGACCCTGCTGCTTCTCGGCTTGCCGCTTCTGCTTGCCTTCCTCAGCAGCGATCATAGTTGGGCCGGTATTGGCGCTCCTCTGCTGGCCATTTTCCTCGGCGAATTGGTAGGCTTTTCCGAGATCATTTCCCGCTATCGGGACGAGCCGTTGCGAGCGGCCTTCAACTGGTATGGCGGCGCGTACTTCGCGATTAACGGTGTCCTGGCGTGGGTGGCGTTCGTTGTCCTGAACACGTCTCATAATACTTTCCCCACCTTAAGCGGCCATCCCTACTCTACCGCGGTGTTTGCCGGCTTCGGAGCCATGGCGATTTTTCGTTCCAAGCTGTTTGTCTTTCGTTCCGACGATGGCAAGGAGTTTCCTGTTGGCCCCGACATCGTGCTCTCTTCCGTCTTGAAGATCGTGGACCGCAAGATTGACCGGCAGCGGGCGGCTCGCCGGCAACAGCTTGTCTTCAGCAAAGCCACGGAAATCGCTGGGCTGATCGGATCTGACGCCGACTTTGACGTGGCCGCCAATTTCCTGGTGGTCTCCATGTCTTCCTTCCAGAATCTGAGCGATGCAGAAAAACAGCAGATTGCCGGCGCCGCCGATCGTCTGAAAAAGGATTTGGTGGGAGTGCCGAATCTCTACAAGGCGATGACTCTGGGATTTGCCCTGCTGGATATTACCGGGGAGGAAAGCTTCGCCGACATCGTGAGCGATCTGGAAGCCTATCTCAAGCAGACAACGCAGTCGGGAACACGGGCTACCGAGGCGGCCGGGGACCCGGGGGCAAGCTCCGCGCCAGTCCCTTAGCAAGGGCTACCATTCGCAGATATTGCGCCTGAGCGAGATACACGAATCTCTACGGCGTCTTATAGGCCTGCTTCATATAATGCCGCGCCAGGTCGGCTTGGTCGGTGGAGGAGTTCTCGGCGATCACTGCCTTGTACTTCTCTAAAGCGCTGTCGCGCTTTTGCATCAGATCGTACATTTGGCCGGCAGCGAGAGTGCCCCGTTGCCGCAGTTCGGTGTCTTTGCTACTGCTAGCGGTTAGCTCGTAGGCATCGGCGGCGGCTGCGTAATCCCGTTGGCCGCGAAGCGCTTCCCCGAGTCCATAAGCCGGGACATCGATGCGGCACTGGTTATAAGCATTGCTGCGGCAACCAGCCAGGACTTTGCGGTAAGCCGCAACCGCCTCCTGTCCATGGCCTGCGGCATTCAATAAATGAGCGTATTCGGCCGCCATCAGGAAATTGCGCGGAAACTCCGCCGACATTCCATTGACCACTTGCAGGGCCTCGGCGTATTTCTGCTCGCGCCGCAGAAACAGCGCCAGAACGATCTTGGCGTCGGCCGAGACTTCCATGTGCGGACTGGCCGTAGCCTGCCGCAGGTAGTCCAAACCCTTCTGCTTATTGCCGCTCAGGCCCGCAAGCGAGGCGGCCACTTTGGCCGGCCAGCTCAGGGACCCCATGATGTACAAATGGGTGCCGACCGTGACCTTGGCATCCACATACTTCGGATCCAGTTCCAGGACACGCTCATTGTCGCGGCGTGCGGCCACGGCACTGCGCAGGCCGGCAAACCATGCCTTTTCTGCAATGCCGATATAGGTCGCGCGCAGGGCGCGCGTAGCTCCGCGGGCATAGAGCGCGTCTAGGTTATTGGGATTCCGGTCGAGCTGCGCCTGAGAGAGCGCCAGCGCCTGATCGGTGAGTTCCCTCACTCGATCGCGCACCTTCGGATCGAGCGGCGCGGCAAATTTCCGGTCAAGGAAATTGTCGGAGGCGAAGGACTCCGTATCCAACGCCCCAATGCGATAAAGCTCCCTGAAGATGACGCCGGCCAGCGTGTGATTCACGGCGAAAGGATCGTCGGGATGAGCCTGTTGGGCGACTTCGAACTCGCGAACCGACTTGTCGTACTCCAGATTGTAAAAGTGATCGAAGCCCTTACGCGTATTGGCATCATTGTCGACGCGGGTCGGCACCGGCGGCGGCGGGTCCGTGGCATTCACTACGGCTCCGCTAAACGCCAGCCAGCAGAGGCATAGTAAGGACAGCAGTCGGAGGTAAGGTTTCATTGCGACCGGTGTATGAGAAGTTTACCTGATATCCGAGGCGGTCAAAAGCAGCTACAAAGGATTCAGGAACACTGGATGCGCCCCATGTCAAACCTGAAACGCCTGCCAAAGAACTGGTTCACGGAAGCCGAGGCTGCTGCAGCTCTGGGCATCACTCTTAACCGTTTGTATCGATTGCTCGACCAACATATCTTCAACGAAGGCAGGCAGCGGCCAAAGAACATCGAATTCACCTCCAGCGATCTGCTGCTGCTGGGCTACTGGAACAACCAGGAACCGCCGCAGATGCAGGTTCTGCAGATGCCCAAGCCCGGCTGAGCCACTCGCCAACCGGCCACTCTTACTGGCGCTGGGAAAATTTTCCACCGCGTCGTTCGCTCGTCGTAAGCGGACCCGAGGCTTTATCTCCCGTGTTCCTCTAGGCTTACATCTTCCCCCCACTTTGGCTGATGACGTGCAAAATACTCTGTGGGAGAGCCACAAAATGGGGCAGACGGCGCGAAGTGCGGATCAGGAATACTGGCGCCCTCCCAATCCCACCTTAGTCAGACTGCCAACTCTGGTAGCCGCGAGCTGCGCTCGTTGCGGCACGGAGCTTTTCACCGGAGCGTTTTTCTGTCACGTGTGCGGCACGGCCCGGGAGAAGGAAGTGTTGTCGATGACCTCCGGGACAACGTCGGTTACAAGTTACCTGGATGTCGGCGTCCTGCGGCGGCGACTGGGCCTTTCCGTACCTTCCCTGACGTTCTTCCTGGTGGGAATCGGTTGCGTGGTGATTGCCGCACTTCTCGGCTTCATCTTCCGGATGGACACGTTGCTGGACTGGCAGGCCGTTCAGCTTTGGCGCATTGAGTGGCTGCTGGGGGCGGCGGCCGCGCTTTTGGCGGGCGTTCTGCTCAAGAGGACAAAAAACAAGTCCTGAGCTCCCTGCGTTCCTAATCAACCTTCGACTGCTCTCCATTTTCTTCCGGCTTCGACTTTTCAATGGTCAGGTCGTTGGTTTTGTACTGTTTTCCGTCAAAGATGGCACGGGCCGTGACCTGCTCGCCAATTTTCAGCGTCTGGACGTCGGGCATGGCCCCGCGATCGAAGTGCACTTCGTAGGCCTGGTCGTCGCTGCGATTCTCCACGACAAACACATTGCTGTGCATGTCGATGCTGGTGACCTCACCGGCGAACAGATAGCTGTCACCTGGTTTGGCAACGATGGTAACTTCCGTCGCGGTATCGCGGCTTTGCCTGCCGGTTGCGAACTGAACGTCCACTAGCGCTCCCGGCCGCACATCGGAGGCAGTGACGTTGCCTTTTGGAGAACTGTATTTTGTAAGACCGCCAATGGCGAAGCTCACCGGTTTGGACGACAGCTGGTCCTGCACCGTAACGGTTCCCTTGTCCGGATGGACGGCGATGACTTGTCCGCGCACCTCGGCCAGCGTGGGTTGCGTAATGACGCGGATATTCTTGGCGAAGATCTTGCTGCCATCCAGCATGGTGTCGGCGTAGACGCGATCACCCTGATGAATGCCAAGCACGGTTGTCTCGGTGCCGTTGCGATAGATGTGGGAGCGCTCGTCGATGAATACTTTCAGCTTCTCTCCTTTGCCGAACGGCTGAATGGTGAGCCGGTCGCGAACGTGATCGACATGGGTCGCGATGCCGCCGATGAGGGTCGGCTTGCCCTTGGGCAGCGGCGGCGGCTCGAGCAACGGATCGTAAGGATTGTCGCTGTTGTCGGCGGAGGAGTTGGAGGGCGTCGTTGTTTCGGGAGCGCTGGCGGCGGGAACCGATGATGTCGAGGGAATCGTGTTTCCGACGCCCGGAGTTACGCCGCCGGGCTGGGAGGCCTGGCCTGCATTTCCCCGGGTCGCGCTGGAATCCTGTACCGGATTGCCGGTTTGCTGGGCACTGCTGTTGAGACTTACCCAGCTCAGAACACAAACTGCATAGGCCATTCGTAAGATTAGCGATCTCATGCGATGCGATTCTCCAGCGCCGCAAACCTGGCGCGCAGGTTCACAGAACTTCCTCTAAGCAGAGTTGGATGCAATCCGGGCAGCAGGCGTTCGTCGGCTGACCGAAAGAAAAGCAACTGGATCGAGCAGAGCTGCCAACGCCCGAGGCGGAACTCCCATCTAATGTTCAGTTGTCAGTTGTCAGTTGTCAGTTGTCAGTTGTCAGTTGTCAGTTGTCAGTTGTCAGTTGTCAGTTGTCAGTTGTCAGTTGTCAGTTGTCAGTTGTCAGT
>JBARGS010000222.1:0-2621 GCA_049798495.1 Candidatus Korobacteraceae bacterium
GCGGAAAACATGTCGAGATTGACGGTGTGCAGCCCAAGCTTGGCGAAAACCGCGGGCGTAGCGTTGATGGCGAAATAATCGCCCGGGTACATCGAGCAGGCCGCAATCAGCGCCAGGATGGCGACGATACCTTCGCACATCATCGCGCCATAACCGATGAAGCGGGCGTCGGTCTCCTTCCACAGCATCTTCGGCGTGGTGCCTGATGAGATCAGCGAGTGGAAACCGGAGATCGCACCGCAGGCAATCGTCACAAAGAGGAATGGGTAGAGCTTGCCGCCAATGATGGGGCCGCCACCGTGAATGAACTGCGTCACCGCGGGAAACTGAATATTGGGATGAACGATGAAGACGCCAATGATGAGCAGGGCGATCGTCCCCAACTTCATGTAGGTGGACAGATAGTCGCGGGGCTCGAGCAGGAACCACACCGGCAAGACCGATGCGACGAAGCCATAGATCGCCATTAAGTACACAATCTGATGGCCGCTGAAGGTGAGCACATGAGCGTAGGGGGAGGCGGCGAACCAGCGACCGCCGATGACGGCGGCGATCAGCAGAACCACGCCCACGGCACTCGGACCGGCGATTCGAATCTGACCCGGAGAGCTCTTGAACATGTACAGACCCATGAAGATTGCGATCGGAATGGTCATCGCAATCGTGAAGACTCCCCAAGGGCTATTGGCCAAGGCGTTGACCACGACGATGCCGAGTCCCGCGAGGGTGACCAGCAGGATGAACAGCAGCGCGATCATGGTGACCAGGCCGGCGTAAGGGCCGACCTCCGTGCGCGCTACATCGGCCAGGGAGCGTCCCTTGTGGCGCACCGAAGCCACCAGCACGGTGAAGTCGTGAACGCAGCCACAAAACACGGCGCCAATCAGGATCCAGAGAAAGCCGGGAGCGAACCCGAACTGGGCAGCCAAGGTTGGCCCGACGAGCGGGCCGGCGCCGGCGATCGCAGCGAAGTGGTGGCCGAACAAAACCCACTTGGGCGACGGCACATAGTTGTGGCCATCTTCATACCGATGCGAAGGCGTGATGCGGCTGTCGTCAAGGGCAAGCACCTTGGCAGCAATGAAGGCGCTGTAATAGCGATAGGCGAGGGCGAAGACACAGAGCGTCCCCAAGAGAATGGGAAAGGTGTTCACAGGAGCCTCCCGGCAAGAATCCCTTGGTACCGGTGGCCGACTGGGCGGTATGTTTCTCTCAGCCTGACCGGGATTAGAAAGGCAAGGATTCAGGTTGGCGCGGCACAAGGCGATGCCAACACACAAACGTTAGGACGGAAAGCGGTCGGCAGGGAGTGATTCCTGTCACTCTGTTTTGTGATGTCTGACATCGTCGCCGCCCCGCCCTGCGAATAAATGACAAACGCTCCCTGGCAGTTGTAAGATCCTGCCGGGTATTCGCGAGAGGACTCCCGGCGTTTTCCTGTCCGTTCCGATTAGCTCCCAGACGACTAGAAGTAGACCTCTTCCTCTCCGCGTGCCGCATCGCACACGTTCTTTCCGGGCCCCCGAACGTTTACTGCCATTGTGAGGAACACAAGCCGATGCAAAGCCAAGCGCAAGGTCTCATCTCTCTCTTTCGCACCATCGTTCTGGCAGCAGTCACCGCGTTGCTGATAACGTCGGCCGCACTTCCCATGTCCGCACAGAGTTCCGTTCCCGCAACGGCGTCTCAGGCAGCACGAATGCCGGAGTTTGCGTCGCGACTGGCACACCCGGCAACGCCGCGGATCCCCCGTCGACAGTCGCCGGGAGGGCCTAATGGAGTCGTTTACGACAATGGGCCGGTCAACGGACAGATCGATGCCTGGACCCTCAACTTCGGTTTTGTTACTACCAACACCATTCAAGTCAATAACGGGGGAGGGGGCAGCATTACGGCTCTGAACTTCTGGGCCTGGCTGGTGCCTGGGGATACCATTTCGAACGTCGAGGTGTCGATCGGTTCTACAGCCTTTGGCTCGGACAAATTCGACGGCGTAGTTAACCTGACGCAGTCCCAGTGCTTCATCAACGGCTTCGGCTATAACGTCTGCATGGAATCGGGCAACATCACCAATGGCCCGATGGTGAACGGCAACGCCTGGATGACTCTACAGAATGCAAATGTCCCCAGCGGTGACCCGGTGTACTGGGACGAGAACAGCGGAGTGGGTTGCGGATCTCCCGGGTGCCCCTCCGAGGCCCAGGAAAATACCGTGGGCACAATTCCTTCGGAAGCGTTCACCCTTAAGGGCAACCCGTGCTTTCCAGTCAAGGAGAATCCGGCCCCCGAGGCGAAGGTTATCACCGTTCCGCCCTCCCCAACCCAGAGCTATCGCGTGATCTACAACTTTACCGGCGCAGGAGACGGCGCCTCTCCCTTCGCGGGTCTAGTGATCGACGCTGCGGGTAATCTTTATGGGACAACCGGCGGCGCTGGTCCGTTTGGATTAGGCACGGTATTCAAGCTTACTCCGGGTGCTTCCGGTTGGCGGTTCAATCGGTTGTATGCGTTCTCCGGCGCGAATGGCAGCGAACCCGACAGCACCCTCGTCCGCGGCGCAGATGGCACGCTTATCGGCACAACCAATTCCGGAGGCGTGGGCGACGGCGTGCTCTTCGGCC
>JBARGS010000223.1:0-2732 GCA_049798495.1 Candidatus Korobacteraceae bacterium
GCACCGTCGACGACAATGGCTATCACTACAAGCACGTCGATGTGGCATTCGATCGCGGCGCGCGCACGTTGACCCTCACGGTGCATGCTCCGGAAGGCGATCAGCCGAAAATACCCGCGGAGATCCACGCCGCTGGCGATCAGTGGTGGCCGCTGGCAATGGCGCGCGAGCTGGACGACGCCATCCTCATGCTTCGCGCCAACGAACTGGAACTCGGGCTGATTCTGCTGAAGACATCCGGCAACGCGGAAGCCGTTCTCGCGTGCGATGCCGTGATGCTGGACCATCGCAGCGACTGGCTAGTGCGCGAGACCATCGGCGTGTTGCGCCGCACCTTCGCCCGGCTGGATGTTTCCTCGCGCACGATGTACGCCGTCATCGAGCCCGGCTCGTGTTTCGCGGGCCTGCTGTTCGAACTGGCGCTGGCCGCCGATCGCAGCTACATGCTGGCCCCGCCCGAAGAGGAAGGCGACTCGCCGAAAATTGCACTGGACGACTGCAACTGGGATTTACTTCCCGCGGTCAACGGCCGCAGCCGGCTGCATACGCGATTCAGCGGCGATGCTAGAGATCTGGCTGGAGCGGTGGAAGCGAAAGGCAAGCTGCTGGGACCGCAAGAAGCCTTGCAGCTTGGCCTCATCACCGTTGCCCCTGACGATCTCGACTGGGAAGACGAGCTCCGCATCGCCATCGAGGAGCGCGCCAGCTTCTCGCCCGACGCGCTTACCGGCATGGAAGCCAGCCTGCGATTCCCCGGCGCGGAAACGCTGGAGACGAAAGTGTTCGGCCGGCTCTCCGCATGGCAGAACTGGGTCTTCATTCGTCCAAACTCGACCGGCGAGCACGGCGCGCTGAAGCTCTTCGGCACCGGATCGAAGGCGCGATTTAATTGGGAGAGAGTGTAGGTTTGAAAGGGCGCGCCTTTAGGCGCGCCGTTACGCGTTTCTCTTATTCTTGTCATCCCGAGGAGGCCTTCAGGCCGACGAGGGATCTGCTTTTCAGACTGTTTCAGATTCGCGGCGCAGCAAAAGGCTGCGCCCCCGAAATTGTGGAGTTTCATAATGTCGATCAATTATCAGGAACGCATTCCTAACAACGTCGATCTCGGCTCCAACCGCACCCTGCAACGCGCTCTGGAGCACTGGCAACCTCGCTTTCTGAATTGGTGGAAGGAACTGGGACCGCGCGACTTTCAGGTTGCCGATGTTTATCTCCGCACCGCGACCTCGGTCGACGCGAAGGGTTGGGCGACCTACGGCTTTGTGCGCATGCCCGAGTATCGCTGGGGCATCTTTCTCGCCGAGCGCAATCCCGATCGCCGCATCGGTTTCGGTGACAGCTTCGGACAGGAGGTCTGGCAGCAGATTCCCGGCGAGTATCGCGCCACGCTGCGCCGACTCGTTGTCACTCAGGGCGACACGGAACCGGCATCCGTCGAGCAGCAGCGCATGCTGGGGCATACGGCTCCGTCGCTCTACGATATGCGCAACGTGTTTCAGGTGAATGTCGAGGAAGGCCGCCATCTATGGGCGATGGTCTACCTGCTGCACGCATACTTTGGCCGCGACGGCCGCGAGGAAGCGGAAGAGTTGCTGGAGCGGCACTCGGGCGATGCCGACAAGCCGCGCATCCTGGGCACCTTCAACGAGCCCATTCGCGACTGGCTCAGCTTCTTCATGTTCACCTACTTCACCGACCGCGACGGAAAGTTCCAGCTCAAGTCGCTGGCCGAGTCGAGCTTCGATCCTCTCGCCCGCACCTGTTCGTTCATGCTGACGGAAGAGGCGCACCATATGTTCGTCGGCGACACCGGCATCAATCGCGTAATTCGCCGTGCGCTGGAAGTGATGAAGGAACTGAACACCGACGATCCCGCAGCCATCCGCAAGGCCGGAGCCATCGATCTGCAGACGGTGCAGAGGTACCTCAACTTCTGGTTCAGTTCGTCGCTCGATCTGTTCGGATCGGAAACTTCGTCGAACGCGGCGTCGTACTTTGCGAATGGGCTCAAGGGCCGTCCCGATGAGACGCGCTACGATGACCACGTCGTCACCGAGCAGTTGTATGACCTGGATGTCCCCGACGGCAAGGGCGGCGTGAAGGCCGACCAGATTCCCATGCGCAACGCTATGAACGACGTGACGCGCGGCTCCTACGTCAAAGACTGTGAGATGGGCGTGACCCGCTGGAACCGCCTGATCGAGAAGGCCGGTTATTCCTTCCGTCTGTCGCTGCCTTCCACGCGCTTCCGCCGCAACATTGGCATTTGGGCCGGCGTGCCAACGGATACCACGGGAAAACCGATTCCGCATGAGGAATTCAACGCGCGCATCGCCAGCTGGCTGCCCAGTGAAAGCGATCAGGCTTACATCCTGAGCCTGATGCACGGCGTCTACGAGCCGGGGAAGATGGCAGCCTGGATTGCACCTCCGGACCGCGGCATCAACAGTAATCCGGTGGACTACGAGTATGTGAGACTGCAGTAAAGCAGGGATTAGGAGCCAGGGGCTAGCCGCCAGTCACTATCGCCTAATCATCTCGCACAGTGTCATCCCGAGCGCAGCGCGAGCCTCGTTTGCTCGTGCGAAGCCGAGGGATCTGCGGTTCCGGCTCGATTTTGCTGACAGCTGAGAGCTGACGGCTGAGAGCTTCTTATGCCCCACATCGCCATCATCGGTAGCGGTCCCGCGGGTTGCTACCTTGCCGACCACCTGCTTCGGCTCATGCCGGAG
>JBARGS010000224.1:0-10121 GCA_049798495.1 Candidatus Korobacteraceae bacterium
TGATTGCTACTCTCGCCTGCGCCCTCAGCTTCTTCACCTTCTCCTTCAGCCAACAGGGTTCGACCTCGCAACAGAATTCGCCGGGCCCTTCGCAACAGAAAGGTGCTGCCGCCCCGTTTGTTCCCCCGGACACGATCTTCGGCTATCGCAATCCCGCTCCGGAGCTGAAAATCGAAGAGGAATTCCTGGCCGTTCCGGATGCACAGTTGGCCAAGGAGCATTTGCGAATCCTGACGGTCGCGCCCCACGTTGCCGGTTCGCCGGAGGATCGCAAGACCGCCGAATATGTGCTGGCAAAGTACAAGGCAGCGGGTCTTGACGCCTACATTCAGGAATACAAAGTGTGGATGGCGGTACCTCTGGACATCAGGGTCGACGTGCTGGAACCGGAAAATGTCCTGATGCATGGTCCATCTCCGGAGCATGTGAAGGACGATCCCTACCAGAACGATCCCAGAATCCTGCCGGCCTTTAATCAGTATTCGGCGTCGGGTGATGTGAGCGCGGAGGTGGTCTACGCAAACTACGGTCGTCCCGAGGACTTCCAGAAGTTGAAGGAGATGGGCATCGACCTGAAAGGCAAGATCGTCATTGTTCGCTACGGCGAAAACTTCCGCGGGGTGAAGCCGTTCCTGGCGTCGCAGTATGGAGCGGCAGGAGTCATCATCTACTCCGACCCCTGGGACGATGGCTACTTCAAAGGCGATAAATATCCCAAGGGCCCATGGCGTCCAGATACGGCAGTGCAGCGTGGCTCCGTCCAGTATCTATTCCGCTACCCGGGAGACCCGACGACGCCGGGAATCGCCTCCACGCCCGATCTGCCAGCCAGCAAGCGCATCTCGCCCGACGAAGCGACGGACCTGACGAAGATTCCTGTGACTCCATTGTCGTACGCCGACGCAACGCCCATCATGGCGAATCTGGGCGGGCCGGAATCTCCGCGCAGCTGGCAGGGAGCGCTGCCCTTCACCTACCACGTCGGCCCGGGACCGGTGAAAGTGCGCATGGTGGTGAAGCTGATCTATCAGTTCGTGACCATGTGGGATGTGATCGGCATGGTTCGTGGATCGCAACTCCCCGACGAGTGGGTCGTAACCGGCAATCACCGTGATGCATGGGTCTACGGGGCGGTGGATCCGAACAGCGGAACTGCGGCGCAACTGGAGGCAGTGCACGGCATAGGGGAATTGCTGAAAACCGGTTGGCGTCCCAAGCGCACGATCGTCTTCGCCAGTTGGGACGGCGAGGAAGAAGGCCTGATCGGCTCGACTGAGTTCGCCGAGCAGCATTCCAAGGAGCTTTTCCGGGCCGACGCGTACTTCAATATGGACGTCGCCGTCGCTGGACCGGACTTTGGCGCGTCGTCGGTTCCTAGCTTGAAGCAGTACATGCGTGACGTGACCAAGTCGGTGCCCAGCCCCAAGGGCGGCAGCGTGTACGAGCAGTGGAAGGGGACGGCCGAGAAGCGAGAGCAGGAGCGGGGAACTCCCGAGGCAGCCGTGGCGGGCTCGCCCGCGCGCGAACCGAATGCCGTGGTGACGACGGACGTGAAGGTTGGCGATCTGGGCAGCGGCTCCGATTACACCGCTTTTTTCCAGCACCTCGGCGTTCCCTCGGCCGACATCGGATCGCACGGACCCTACGGCGTGTATCACTCCGCATTCGACAACTTTGCCTGGTTCACCAAGTTTGGCGACCCGACCTTCGCCTATGAGCAGGAGATGGCGCGCGTCTATGGTCTCGAAGCCATTCGCATGGCCTCGACCGATGTGTTGCCCTTGAACTACGAAGAGTACGGCAAGGAGATCAGCGAGTACGTGAAGCGGGCCGAGCAGAAGGCCAAAGACACATTTGGCAACAAGGCGCCCTCGTTTGCCGAAGCTGTCAAAGCGTCGGCGCGGCTGCAACAGGCAGGAACCAACGTCCTGAAGTTGCAGAGCAACCCGATGGGAGATCTAGGTGTCCTGAATTTTCTGCTACGCAATACCGAGCGCGCGTTCCTGGGCGATGGACTGCCCGATCGCCCGTGGTTCAAGCACCTAATCTATGCTCCGGGCGAGACAACCGGCTACGCGGCTGTAGTTATTCCCGGCGTGAACGAGGCAATAGAGAATAAGGATCTCGCCCTCACGCAGCAGCAGTTGCAGATTCTAACCGCGGCTTTGAACCGCGCAGCGGGCGTGCTGGAGTCGGCCAAGTAGAGCCTGAGAGTCGATTTCGAAATCCAGGATCAACACCAGGTTCATGCGATCAACCCTACAGGATGGCCTTGAATCCTTGCCGCTAGGCAGCTACCAACTGGTTGGCAACGAATCGCCAAGCTCCGTGGTCAGGGCCCACTCAATCTCGCGCATCTGCTCGGACGAGAGCTTCTGGCTTTCGCAGGTGAGGTAAAAGACGTCATGCGCCACGGGACCTTCCGTGTCGATCAGGGCAACCTCGATGCTGCAGCCTTCAGTCGTCAGCACCGAACTGATGGTGTGCAGCAGTCCCGGCCGATCCTGGGTAACGACCTCGAGCAGCGTGCTGCGGGGAGAACACTCATTGTCGTACCGCAATCGGGTTTCGACAGTCAGCCTGACCGGCTTGAGATCGGCCTTCAGCCGTGACTCCAGCAGACGCTCCAGCGATGCCTCACATTGTAGGATATCGCGCACCGAGCGCTTGAAGCGCTGGCATTCAGGCGGGTTCAACTCCAGCGTGCGGAAGCGGTCTTTGAAATAGAAGCTATCCACCACCACGCCGCCGCGGTTCGAAAAGGCCCCTGCCTTGGTAATGTCCATGCCCCAGCCGTATAGGACGCCGGCTACGGTGCAGAACAGGCCGGGCCGATCCAGTGTGACCATCGTCAGCTCCTGCTGCCCGCTAACGGCGCGCAGATTTAGCTGCACCGGCTCGGCGGTGACGTGGCCGGCCATGGTGAAGTGCCGCGCTACCTGCTCCGGCGGATGGGAGAGCAGATAGCGTTGGGGTAATCCATCGAGAAATTCGATTAGCTCGGCGCGATGCGCCGGCAGCAACGCTGCGATCTTCTCCACAGCATCGCTGCTCACACCCGAGTCGAGCTGTTCTTCATCGGCGCTGTGGTCGAAGTAGGTTGCCGTTCCCATATAGAGGCGCCACAAGTTCTCAGCCTTCCAGGGAGTCAGCGCCTCGGGATTTACCGCACGAATGTCGGCGAGCGTCATGAGCGTAAGCATCTTCAGCCGCTCCGGCGTGCCGACCTTGGCGGCGAGCTCGCGAACCGTCGCCGGGTCGAAAATATCGCGGCGACGGAGGGTAGATGAAATCTCCAGATGCGCCGCCACCAGGAACAGAACCGTCCGCGACTCTTCCTCCGAAAGCTGCATGCGCTCGACGGCTGCTGTAGCAAGCTGCAGGCTGCTCTGCACATGGTCGGCGCCCTCCAGCCCTTTGCCCGTGTCGTGCAGTAGTAGAGCGAGGAACAGCAGCTCGGGATGCTCCACCTCCGTCAGCAGTTCACGGAAAGGATGCAGCCACTCTAGTGCGCTGTCTCGCAGCCCATGCAGAACCTCGATCGCCAGAAAGGTGTGCTCATCCACCGTGTAGCGATGATAAAGATCGCGCAACACCAGCAGATTGACGGCCTCGAACTCCGGCATGGCGTGAGTCAGCAGATTGAGCGAGTGCATGGTGCGCAGCGCCGCCGCCGCATGCGGCAGCGCGAGAATTTCCCGCAGATGCTGCCACAGATATTGGTTTTGCGGCATCGTCTCCGTCAGCCGCCTGTGACCTGCATCGAGACGGCGCTCGGTTTCCGCACTGAGCGCAAGCCCGTGACGCGCCATGAAGACGAACAGGCGCAGCACGGCCGCCGCTTCGCGCGCATCGGCTGCTTGCTGAAAATAGACTCGCCCATCCGCTACCGAAAACTCTTCATTGGAAAGGCGAGAGCGCCAATGCTGAAAAGACCGCAGCAGCGACGAGCGACCGCGCGCGACCTGATCCAGTAGTTGCGAGCCGTTGCGGTACACAGCCTTGGCGTTGCGGAAATACATCCGCATCCACTCCGCCGGCGAAACCGCTCCGCAGCCGGTGGCGATGCCGCGCGCGGCCATCTCTTCCTGTGCCGTCCAGTTGATGGTATTGTCGTCGCGTTTATTGCGATAGTGCAGATAGCAGCGGCTGGAGGAGAGGAATTCGCAGGCGCTCAGCGCCTCACCACAGGCCGGATTCTGACGGACATCGATCGCGTCCGCACCACGCCCCGAACTCAGTGCGACGATCAGGCCAATCCACCGGGAAACGTGGCAGTCGCGCAGACCGCCGGGGCCGTCCTTCAGATTCGGCTCCAGGTGAAAGATGGTGCCCCCAAAACGCTGATGGCGGGCGCGCGTCATCTCCGAGAGACTCTGCAGGATCGCGTCCGATTCCGTCGCGATCAGCTGTGGCAGGCTCTTGCCGTGCAGGCGTTCAAACAGACCGGCGTCGCCAGCCAGATAGCGGCAGTCCAGCAGCGACAACGTGAACTCCAGATTATTCGGATCGAAGCGAGAGCAGTCACCCAAGGAACGAACTGCGGGACTGACCCGTAGTCCGGTATCCCACATTGTCTGACAGAGGGCCCGCACTCCCGCACGGGTGGGGTCACAAGAGGCTCCGTCATCAACCAGAAACAGCAGATCTACATCGGAATGAGGAAACAGTTCGCTGCGGCCGAATCCACCGACCGCCAGCAACGCGCAACTCCAATTCGTCAGACCGTGCTGCTGGAAAAGATCGATCACCAGGCGATCGACCAGCCGGGTACGCTCGCTGAGCGACGCCAGTCCCGAGCCGGTCGCTGCGAAGTCTCGCTGAATACGATCGAACTCCCGGCGATAGTAGACAGGCAAGGCGAAATCCCCAGCCGCACCAACGGGGTGGCTGCCTGGCGTTGCAGACGACGGCTGAGGGGCCGCGCTCATAGGGCGCTTTCGCCGCGCTGGTCGTTGCGTATGCGGATGGCTTCGTCGATGCGCGACAGGAAGATCTTGCCGTCGCCGATCAGCCCCGTGCGGGCGGCATTGGTGATGGCCTGCACCGCGCGATCCACCAGGGGATCGGGCAGCACCGCCTCGATCTTGACCTTGGGCAGCACATCCACGGTGTACTCGCGGCCGCGATAAAACTCGGTGTGGCCCTTTTGCCTGCCGTGGCCACGAACCTCCGTTACGGTCATGCCCTCCACTCCCGCTTCCAGCAGGGCATCTTTGACAGCCTCAAACTTGGCGGGTTGAATCACCGCTTCCAGCTTCGTCATACATCCCCTATGTACTACATTGAGGTACGTGTTCGTGGGATACAAGTCACGGGTCCCTACGGGAGCGAAGCCTCCCAGTAGTAGCCTTCCTCGCCATGCTGTGTCAGATCTAAACCCTGAACCTCGTCGTCGGCTGAGACGCGCACCCCAAGAATAAAATCTACAAGCTGCAGGATGGCGTAAGTACCGACCGCCGCCAGCACAATCGCGATCACGACGCCGACAACCTGGTTGCCGAATTGGCGAAAGTTGCCGTCGATCATTCCCAGCGGGAGCGGACGACCGGCGGCATCCTTAAACACCGGGTTGATAAGTTGCGTGGCGAAGACGCCTGTCAGCAGAGCCCCGATGGTGCCGCCTGCTCCGTGAACCCCGAAGGCGTCTAGCGAGTCGTCGTAGCCCAGCTTGGCCTTCACCACTGCGACCATTGCGAAGCAGCCTACCCCGGCGATCAATCCGATGAGCAATGCCGGCATTGGGCCTACGAATCCCGATGCTGGAGTGATCGCGACCAACCCCGCAACCGAGCCGGAGATGGCTCCCAGCACACTAGGCTTGCCGTTGCGGATCCACTCCGCTGCGGCCCATCCAATGGCAGCCGTCGCCGCCGCGAAATGAGTGGCAACGAAGGCGCTGGTCGCCAGGCTTCCGGCGCTGAGTGCGCTGCCCGCATTAAAGCCGAACCACCCCACCCACAGCAGGCAAGCTCCGATAAAGCTGAGTACCACACTGTGGGGGGGCATGGGTTCGCGGGGATAGCCGACCCGCCGGCCGAGATAGAGCGCGCAGATTAGCGCTGAAACGCCCGAGGTGATGTGAACCACCGTGCCCCCGGCGAAATCAAGCGTGGGGAATCGGCCGCCGAGGCTGGCATTTAAGATGCCGCCCTTGCCCCACACCATGTGCGCCATAGGCGCGTAGACCAGCAGCGACCAGATCACCATGAACAGCACCATGGCGCTGAACTTCATGCGCTCGGCGAAGGCGCCGCAGATCAAGGCCGGAGTAATGATGGCGAACATCAACTGGTAAATCATGAAAGTCTGCTGCGGAATGGTCGCGGCGTAATCGGCGTCGGGCGCGGCGCCAACACCGCGAAGAAACGTATGTTCCAGGCCGCCCATGAAGCTGTTGCCCGATCCGAAACACAGGCTGTAGCCAACGATGGCCCATAGCACGGTGATGATGGCCATCATCGCGAAGCTCTGCATCATGGTTGCGAGCACATTCTTCTTGCGAACCAGACCGCCGTAGAAGAGCGCCAAACCAGGTCCGGTCATTAGCAGAACCAGCGCGGCGCTCACCAGCATCCAGGCGTTGTCGGCGGAACTCTTCGCGTCGGCGATTTGCTGCTGCAGTTGCGCGATTCGGTCAACCTGAGAAGCAGCATTCGCTGCAGCCGGGATGGACTGCGCGGCGGCCGAAGAGACTAACGCCAGCAGCAACAAGAAAAGCAACAGCTTCAAAACCAACCGCATGCACTACTCCCATCAACGTAGAGGGTCGTTGGAACTACGAAAGCCTGGTATTGGGCGCAATCCTGCACATCTGCGCGAAGAGAGAAGAACGCAAGCCGACCTGTCGCGGCGCCGCCGGTTTTCCTTGCTTGCCTTGGTATGAATTTGATACGCCGATTCGCGGCGAATGAGAAATTCAAACTATTTATAGGTGAGATCAGTTTCCATTATCGCCGCGAAACATCGCATTCAGATCGGCATATTTCTCGGCATCTTCCGCGAAGGTAAATGTCCCGTGTGCTTGCATTTCGCGCGCGGCACGAAGAAACGCGCCTAGCGCCGCCCGCGACAACGCGCTGCCCACACTGACGCGCTTTACTCCCAAATCGGAAAGCTCGGCCAGACTCAATTGCACGCCCTGTAGCCCCATAATGACGTTAACCGGCCTGTCGACGGAGTTCACCACCGCAGAGATGTCCTGTTTGTTTTTCAAGCCCGGGGCGAATAGAACGTCGGCGCCAGCTTCCTGAAACGCCTGCAGGCGAGCGATGGTGTTGTTCAGGTCAGGACAGCCAACAATGTAGTTTTCCGCACGCGCGGTAAGGATGAACGGAAACGGGATAGCATGCGCCGCTTCCGCTGCGGCGCGAACGCGGTCAGCCGCATGCGAAAGTTCATACGGCCCGTCCCCGCGGCCACCAGGGACATCCTCGATCGAGCAGCCCGCAAGACCAATTTCAGCCGCCATGCGAACGGTCTCGGCAACCTGCGCGGGACCGTCCGCATAGCCGTTTTCCAGATCGGCGCTGACGGGCAGATCGGTAGCAGCGACGAGAGCCGCAGCATGAGCCAGCATCGTGTCGCGATCGACTTCGCCATCCGGCTTGCCAATGGAATACGCGAAACCCGCACTCGTGGTCGCCAGCGCTTCGAATCCCAGCATTTGCAACAGCCGTGCCGTGCCGATGTCCCACGGATTCGGAATGATGAAAGCGCGATCCCGCCGATGCAGCGCGCGGAAGGCCGTTCCCTTTTCTGCTTGGGTGGGCATAGAAGACTCCATAGGGCCGATCGGACGACCCGAGGGATGGTTTGTTTAACTCCAGCGGAACCAGCGCAGCGCCAGAACGAATGACAGCCCGCCCCACACTGCCAGTATTGCGATCCGGATGAGCTGCGAATGCAGCGGCTGTCCCTGGAGAATGATCGCGCGCAGTGCGTCATTAAGCGCGGTCAGTGGCAAGGCGCGGATCGCCGGCAGCACCACCTTGGGGAAGCGCTCATACGAAAAGAACACTCCCGAAAAAATCCACATCGGCATCATCACCAGGTTGATCAGCCCGCTGACGCTCTCGATTTTCTGCGCGCGGCTGGCCGTAAGCAGGCCGATCCCGCCGAACGACACCGCACCAAGCGCGCCGATCAGGAGAATCGCCAATAGCGAGCCCTCGACACGCACGTGAAAGACCAAGGCGCCGAACGCCAGCAGCAGCGCCACTTCAATCAGCATCAGCACCAGTCGGCTGCTGACCAGCGCCAGCAGGAAATCCGAGCGACGCATGGGCGTGGCCACAAAGCGCTTCAGCAGTTTGCGCTGGCGCATTTCCACAAGCGCAAACCCGATACCCCACATGCCGGAGTTCATCAGGTTCATGCCCAACAGTCCGGGGATCAGGAAGTCGATGTAGCGCGCGCCCGGCTCGCTCGACTCCGTGGACGATGTGTTGATGGGAGTCTTGCGGCCGGCGGCAGTCTCCAGCGCATCGTTCACCTGGGTACGCGCCAGCAAGCTTTCAGGGCGCGCGGGATCGTAGCGATAGTGCAGTCCCGCGTCATCCATGCTCACCACCAGCTCATACTTGCCCAGCCGGAAGCCATCGAGCGCGGCTGTTGCGCTCACAACGTCGGCATGAATACTGCCATGTTGCGCTGAGCGGTCGAGCAGCGCGAGAACCTCTTGCGACTTCGGCCCCTCGACGATGGCAATGGGTGTCAGATCCGGCGGCTTGTCGCGAAAGGCGATGCCCAGTCCAAAAGCCAGCAGCAGCGGAAACACGAAGACCCAGAAGATGACCTCGGGCTCGCGCCACAACTCCTTCATGCGCATCTGCAGCAGGCGGAGATAGCCGGCCCATCGGCCATTGGTCACGATGACCGGCTGCGAGCCTGATGCCACCGGAGGTTGTTCGACTGTGGTCATCAATCCTCCCGCAGATGCCGGCCCGTGAGTTTGACGAAGACGTCTTCCAGGCTCGCTTGTCGAGTAGTGAGATGAACCAATTCCGCACCCTGCTTTTGCACGGCCAGGAGCAGCGCGGGAATGGTTTCGTGGGGCTCGTTCACCTGCAACGCGAACAAGCCGTCTTCGGCACGAACCGACTGTACACCCGGCAGGCTGGTCCACACTTGAGCATCGGTGGCGCCATTGGAGGAAACGGCAAACTCCACCACGTGATGACCGGTGAGGCGCTCGATCAGTTCTGCCGGTGTGCCCTCGGCGATGATTTGCCCATGATCGATGATGGCCAGCCGGTCGCAGAGCCGCTCCGCTTCGTCCATGTAATGCGTGGTCAGCAACACCGTGCCGTCGCGTTGCTGGAAGCGGCGAACGATGTCCCACAGTTGCCGGCGGCTCTGGGGGTCGAGACCGGTGGTCGGTTCATCGAGAAAAAGAATTTTCGGATTGGCGACCAGGGCGGTCGCGACGGCCAGACGCTGCTTCTGGCCTCCCGATAACTTGCCGACCCAGGTGTCGGCTTTCTCTTCCAGCGAGAGTTCCTCGAGCACAGCTTCGATTGAGGTGGAATGACGATAAAAGCTGGCGAACAACTGCAATGTCTCTCGAACCGTGAGCTTTTCAGAGAGGCGCGTCTCCTGCAGCGAAATACCTAACCACTCCCGCAACTCGCGCGCATCCGTCCGCCATGTCCTGCCAAGGACCTCGACCTCGCCCGAGGTCGGAGCCAGCAGTCCCTCGAGGATCTCGATGGTCGTGGTTTTGCCCGCGCCGTTCGGACCCAGCAATCCGAAGCATTCCCCGGTGTTGATCGTCAGATCGAGACCGCGAACGGCCTCGACCTTGCCGTCGTAGATCTTGCGCAGACCTCGACATTGGATGGCAACGTCCATAGGGAAATGATACGGGAAAATTTGGCGGGAAACGTGTCGCGGACAAAGAGTGCCGCCGGCTGAAGCCGGCTCGTATAACGCTAGAAGGCATCCGACAAATCATCGGGGCAGATTTGTATGAGGGCGCGACTTCCAGTCGTGCCATACGGGCGCTTCAGAAAGGCGGCTTTAGCCGCTGAGTGCCGGGGCTAAAGAGTCTGCGTGAGAACTAGAAGAGGCACTTGTTTTCCTCAGGGCAAATGAGAGACAAGGAAGCATGTCACGATTTC
>JBARGS010000225.1:0-1630 GCA_049798495.1 Candidatus Korobacteraceae bacterium
GCACGGCTGAAGCCGTGCCCTTTCAAGACGGGAGTTAATCAGAAACTCCCTGGAACCCAATGCCCGCGGCAACGAAGCTACCTCCTTACGACACTCTCGTCTGCGCTCACTCCAACGGCTTCAGATCCTGCAGCATGGTTGGAATCAACTCTGACACTGTGGGATGAATGTGCATGGCCCGAGACACCACGGTGTAGGGCGCTTTGGCATACATCACGTCGAGTAGCGAGTGAATGATTTCGTCGCCCCCTACCCCCAATATGGCGGCGCCCAGGATTCGTTTGTCCTCGGCATCCACCAGCACCTTCATAAATCCCTGAGTCTCGCTCTTTTCTTCCGCGCGTCCCACGTTCGCCATCAGATACTTTCCGATGAGCGCTTTCCGCCCTGACTTGCGCACATCCCTCTCCGTCATGCCCGCGCGCCCCAGCGGAGGATCGATGTAAAGATTGTAGGCCGGGATGCGATCGCTGAGCCTGCGCGGATCGTTGTCCAGCAGATTGGCGGCGACAATCTCGAAGTCGTTATACGAAGTGTGAGTGAATCCGCCGTGCCCGTTGCAATCGCCCAGCGCCCAGACGCCCGGAACATTGGTCCGTAGTTGCTCGTCGACGACAATATAGCCGTGTTCGTCGTGCTGAATTCCGGCTTTATCGAGGCCCAGGTCGTCGGTGTTAGGGCGGCGGCCCGTCGCCACCAGAACATGCGAGCCGATTGCCGGCGACGAATCTTTCGTGCAGTCGACGCCCGCAACGATTTGGTCGCCGCGCTTCTCCAGCGTGATGCAGGTGGCGTTCAGGCGAACGGTGATGCCCTCACCCTCCACAATCTCGCGGATCGCGTCGGAGATGTCTTCGTCTTCGCGCGGGATGAGGCGCGATTCTCTTTGCAGAATGGTGACCTTGCTGCCGAAGCGGCGATACATCTGGCCAAACTCCAGCCCGATGTAGCTGCCGCCGATCACGACCAGGTGTTCCGGCAGGAAGTCGACGTCCATCATCGAGGAATTGTCCAGATAGTTGATCTGGTCGAGGCCTTTGATTGGCGGAATGATCGCGCGCCCGCCCACGTTAATGAAGATCTGCTCCGAGGTTAGGCGCTCTTCACCGACGGCGACGACATGCGCCGACTCGAAGCGCGCTTGGCCTTTGTAGACGTCGCAGTTGGGCTGCTCTCGCAGGCGGCTCTCCGCGCCCTCCTGCGATGGGCGCTGAATCCGGTCCTTGCGCGCCTTCACCTTTTTCATGTCGACCACAACTTCGCCGACATTAACCCCGAACTCAGCGGCGCGCCGCGCTGCGTGAGCTACTTCCGCACTGGCGACCAGAGTCTTGGTGGGAATGCAGCCGGTGTTGACGCAGGTTCCGCCAAACAGGTGGCGCTCGATGATGGCGACCTTGTGTCCCGCCTTCGCCAGACGGATGGCCAGGAATGGTCCTGACTGTCCGGTACCAATAATGATCGCGTCGTAGGATTTCATCACCCCTCCAAATCAGCGCAAGAAGGGTAATACGAGTGAGTGCACCGCGTCACGCCACGCGCCGGGAAATTCTATCGTCCCAGTTTCAGCCGTGTGGCCAGCCGCTCGGGGAGGTTGGCGGCGAGAATTCGCGATTGCGCGCGTTGCACG